>CAYQDV010000086.1:0-12449 GCA_964416295.1 uncultured Planctomycetaceae bacterium | reverse complement strand
GAGCGCCACGATCACCACGTTCGTTCCGGACCTCGGCGGCGGGATCGCCGTCGATCAGGCGACGCGTTTCCTCTATTGGACGCAGGTCAGCGTCGGCTTCGGCATCGGCGACGTCGGCGCTGACTTCGTGTCGCTGAACCGCCTCGACCTGAATGCGACCGCCCCGACACCGCAGCGCCTCTTGAGCGGCCCCGGGACCTTCCCCGGCGGCCTCGCGGTCGACACTTCCCTGAACGTCGCCTTCTGGTCACAGCAGGACGGTCTCGGCACGGGTCACTTGCTTCGCGTGAATCCGAACGCGACCAACCCGACGTCCACAGTCATCCGTTCGGCCGGCAACGGCGTCCTCATCCGCGGGGTCGCCATCGATCCGACCGCACAGCGCGTCTATTGGACGGAATGGAACGGCGCGGATTCGGTCATTCTCCGCGCCGACTTCGACGGGAACATCGCGGAGGGCGACGACCGGGTCATCGCCCAGACCGGCCTCCTCGCCGATCAACTCGTGCTCGATCTCGCTGCCTCTCCCGCGCAAATCTACTGGACGACGCCGAGTTTCCAGACTCCCGATCCCGGCCAAATCCTGCGAGCCGGTCTCGATGGGAGCAACATCGAAGTCTTCCAGACAACGGGCCTCGCCCTCCCATCCGGCATCGCCCTCAAGCCGGCGGGCATCCCGGTGCCGAATCCAGGAACGTAGAGAATCCGAGACCGGCGACGGAAGCGCCCGGCGGATCCGCGAGCCTGACACTCCGGCGAGGGTTTCCGGCTTCGGCGGTCTCAATAGCGCTCGGTGAGTCCGCTCGCCGGAGCCACCGATCGACCCGCCAGGCAGGTGGGAGACACGTCGTCGGCCCGGCCAAGCCCCATCGACTCCCGAAGGGCCGCCAGCTTCGCCACCTCTTCCGGCGGAAGATCGCGCACGCCGACGAGTTGCCGGGCTGCGTACAACACCCGGGCGCCGTGTTCGAGCTTGTCGAGCTTGTTATAGGCGTCCGTCACGGAGGACCCCACAGTCAACGACCCGTGTCTATCAAGAACGAGTGCGTCAAACCGCTCGATCAGCTCGCAGACAATCCCCGCACCCTCCTCCGTGCCCGGCGTGGCGTATGCCGTCACGGGAATCTGCCCGAACGCGAGGATCACCTCCGGCAGGGCACATTGAGAAAACGACACGCCCGCGACGGTGAAGGCGATCACGGTCGGCGGGTGGGCGTGGATGGCGGCCGCGATGTCCGGCCGCCGGGCGTAGGCCGCCAGGTGCATCCACCGCTCGCTCGATGCCCGGGCGCGGCCGGTCAGCACCCGGCCGACCGCATCGATGGTCACCAGATCGCCGGGATCCAACAGGCCAAGGCACGACCCACTCGGCGTGATGAGACAACGTCCGTCGCTCAGCCGAGCGGAGAGGTTCCCATCGGTACCGGCCGCCAGCCCACGGGCATACACACGTCGCCCGATCTCGCAGATTTCTCGCCGCAGCGACCATTCGGAAGACATACGCAGGCCAGTGTCGCCCGAATGGCGTGCCTTGACAACCGCGCCGACGGCCGTCGAGGCGTGCGGCCGCAATGCCGATAGAACGATATGCCGGCGCCGATCCGTGGAAGATCGATCCGAGCCACGGAGCGCGAGCGACGGGTTGCAGCCCATCGGAGGCGCCCGCGTATCTTGTTTCCTGGAGGCCGCCTCGCGTGTGTGGCATCGCCGGCATCATCGTCACCGACCGGATTCGCGATGACGAGCGTGCCGCGCTCGACGTCATGCTTCGGCGCCAAAGGCACCGCGGGCCGGACGATCACGGCCGTTACGACGCGGACCACGTCGCCCTCGGTCACCGCCGCCTCTCCGTCATCGATCTGAGCGGTGGCCACCAACCCCTGTCAAACGAAACCGGCTCGATTCAAGCGGTCGTCAATGGCGAGTTCTACAACTTCCGGCGGCTGCGAGAGACGCTGTCGGCCCGTGGCCACCGGTTTTCGACCGCCGGCGACGCCGAATGTCTGGTCCATCTTTATGAAGACAGCGGGGCGGAGTGTGTCGAATCGCTGGACGGCATGTTCGCCTTGGCCCTGTGGGACGGCCGCACCCGAACCGCCGTCCTCGCCCGCGACCGCCTCGGCGTCAAACCGCTCTACTACCATCTCGATGACAGGCGCCTCGTCTTTGCTTCGGAGCTGAAAGCCCTTCTCGCCGTACCGGGCATCCCGATAGAAATTGAACCGACCGCCCTCGCCGACTATTTCGCGTTCGGCTTCATCCCGTCACCGAAGACGATCTTTCGATCGATCCACAAGGTGCCGCCGGGACACCGTCTGGTCTACCGCGACGGCCGCGCGGTCCTGCACCGCTACTGGGACCTCACGTTTCAGGGATGGACCGACTCCCCTCCCGACACAGTCGCGGAACAGTTGTGGGATCAACTGGACCAGGCCACGCGGCAGCGGCTCGTGGCGGACGTGCCGATCGGGGCGCTGCTCAGCGGCGGTGTCGACTCGACGGCCGTTGTGGCGGCGATGACGCAATCCCGCAGCGAGCCGCCGGTGACGATCACCTGCGGATTCGAGGCCGAGGCCTTCGACGAACGCCCGCAGGCCCGCGAGACGGCCGAGCGCCTCGGCACAGAACATCACGATGCGATCATTCAGCCCGCCGCGGACGACGTTCTGGATGCGCTGGCTTGGCACTTCGACGAGCCGTTTGCCGATCCGTCCGCAATCCCCATGTATTACCTGTGCGAACGCGGCCGCCGGCTCTTCACGGTTGCGCTCTCGGGCGATGGCGGGGATGAGACCCTGGCGGGATATCGCCGATATCGGTTCGACCGCAATGAAGACCGCGTGCGGCGGTGGACGCCGTCCGCCCTGCGGCGCGAGTTGTTCGGCAGGCTCGCGGCGCACTATCCCAACCCTCCGTGGTTGCCACGTCCTCTTCGGGCCTGCTCGACGTTGCGAAACCTGTCATCGGACGCCGCCACGGCCCACGGACTGTCGATCTGCACGATGCACCCGGACGCTTCGCGACGCCTGCTGCATCCCGACGTCGCGGCCGGCATCCGCGATCATGACCCGCTGGACGTCGTGCGAGCACACTATCGCCGCTGCGACGCGCCGGACCCGGTGTCGAAGTGTCAGTACGTGGACCTCCAACTCGGCCTGGCCGACGGCATCCTGACCAAGGTAGACAGAGCCAGCATGGCACACGGTCTCGAGGTGCGATCCCCCATGCTGGACCATCGATTCGTCGAGTTCGCGTGGACCATTCCCCCGCGACAGCGAATGCGCGGTCCGACCGGCAAACTGCCGCTGCGCCGCGCCCTGCGGCGACACGTCGGCGACTGGGCGGCCCAACGCCCCAAGGCCGGATTCGACGTGCCTCTGGACGCATGGTTCCGCCGGCCGCTGCGGGAGCGGTTTGAGGACGAGGTCCTGTCCACTGACGCGCGGATCGCGCAATGGATGGACGCCGGCGCGATCCGCGACCTCTGGCAGCGCCATATCAGCGGTCGGCAGAACAACGGGGCGACGCTCTGGAAACTCGTCATGTTCGAACGCTGGGCCCGCCGCTTCCTGGCGAACCACACCACGAATCGGCGGCCGCACGGCGAGAGGGAACGATCGTGCGCCCCGGTGTAGTGAGACGGCTGATTCTCCCGCTGCACGAGCGGATCCTCCGGCGCGGGACGTTGCGCGAGCTTGGCGAACTGGAACAATCCCAGTGGTGGACGCTCGACCGGTTGCACGACTTGCAGACACACAAACTGCGAGCCTTGCTGCAACACGCCTATGACCACTGCCCGTTCTATCGAAAACGCATCGACGACGCCGGCCTCGATCCGGGCCGGGTGACCACGGAATCGCTTCGGTGCCTTCCGACCTTGTCGAAAGAGACCATCGCCGAAAACCGTAACGCCATGGTCGACGCGGGCGTTCCCGGCGGCTTGCACGCGTACACGACCGGCGGATCGACCGGCGCCCCCCTGTCGTTCCTGGTCGACCGGCGCCGGCAGGCCGCCGACCAGGCCGCCCGCGCCCGCACACGACGCTGGTTCGGCATCGACCTCGGCGAACGAGAGTTGTATCTATGGGGATCACCCGTCGAGCACTCGACACAGGACCGACTCAAGACGCTTCGCGATCACTTGACGAATCACCGCCTGTTGAACGCCTTCCAGATGACTCCTCTGGCGATGACACGCTACCTGAACGAAATCGCGCGGTTCGATCCGGTCCACGTCTTCGGGTATCCCAGCAGTCTCGCCCGCCTGTTCCGGCACGCTCGATCCATCGGATGGAACCCGCCGCAGGCGTCGCTCCGCACGGTCTTCGTCACCGGCGAGGTGTTCCACCCGTCCGACCGGGCGGTCATCGAGGAAGCCGTCTCCGTTCCGGTCGCCGACGGCTACGGCTCACGCGAGGCGGGGTTCATCGCTCATCAATGTCCATCCGGCGCGTACCACGTCACCATGGAAAGCGTGATCGTGGAGTTGCTCGATGACGGCGGATCGCCGGTCGGCAACGGAAGAGCGGGAGAAATCACCATCACCCATCTCGACGCGTTCGGCATGCCGTTCATCCGGTATCGCACCGGCGACATGGCCTGCCGGATCGTGGAGCCTTGCGGCTGCGGACGCCGGCTCGAACGCCTCGGCCGGATCAAGGGCCGGCGGACGGATATGCTTCAGACGACCAACGGCGGATATGCCCACGCCCTGTCGGTGATCTATGTCCTTCGCGATGAACCGGCGGTGGGTCAGTTCAAGGTCGTCCAGCGTCGGAACCTGGACCTCGATGTTTCAATCGTGCCGCGCGGCGAACTCGAACGGACGCGGCAAAACCGCATCCGCGCCGCGCTGTCGCGCCAAATAGGCGGCGGAATCGAGGTGCATCTCAGCCTCGTCGACCGGATTCCGCCGGATCCGTCCGGGAAGCACCGGTATGTGGTGAGCGAGGCATGACGGCCGATCCCTTGTCGAAAGTTGTGCCTTCAATGAGTCGCGTCGTCAGCAGATCATCCGTCACGCGGTGCGTCAGCACACTGTGGTAATCGATTAACCACCGCAGGCCGACGGCCCCACCAAGACCTCCCATCGCGGCCAATATGACGGTCGTCACGTCCGAATGTCGTGACGGACTCCACAGATGCAACACCTGAAAGAGCGTTGCCGCCGCACAGATCGTCGACACGGCAAGCACCAGCCGGACCCGCCACGACCGACGTGACGCGCGCCGCAGGATCAACGCCGCACAGACCGCGAGCAATCCATAGCGGAGCATCTTGCCGCTGATATCGTAGACCGCATCATTTATGCGACTCTGAAAATGACCATAGAACGGCACCCAGTTCATCCAGGCGTGCCGCTTTCCTATCGAGGCTTCGGTGGCTCCGAGATCAAACGGGACGAGTTCATACGCCGCCACGACCGCGATCACACCGACGGCGCCCAGCAGTGCCCAACGCCCCGGCATCCAGCGGCCGTCCACCCCGAGGCGAACCCACCCGGCCGTTGCCTCCGAATCCGACGACACGACGGCCGTAGCTCGGAAACGCCCTGCCACCAGGCAGCCGATCGGCCAGCCCACGACGCCGCAGACCAGGTGCGCCGTATCAAGCCCATGCGATATGAGGTAGATGCGAATCAGGGTCACCATGGCCGCGAGCGAGACCGTCGCGAACCCGGCCCACAGAAACAGGCGTACGCGATGCCGGCCGAAGGAGGTCGCCAGCGACAGCACCGTCAGCGCGCTGACCGCCGCATACAGCGCAATATCTGCGATCCGATCCAGACCGTATTCCCACTGCACACGCCGCAACTCATACATCCCCGCACGCCGACCCCGGCCGACGGCCACGGCGACTTCGTCCGGCAGTCCCACCCAGCGAGCCGTCGGGTGGACGTCCGCATGTCGTAAGGCGTATGTGGTATGAACCGGGTCGACCACGACGTCGTACGGTCGAAGTTGGATTAGAAGAACCGCGCACACGAACACCTTGGTCAGCGCGGCCCATGGCTCGCGCCGAACCGAACGCCTTGCTCGCCGGAGGATTCGCGTGATCGCGTCCTCCCACAGTCCGGCGAACGCCACGCCGAGCACTGCTCCCAGCAGGTTCGACGTCACGTCGACCCAGGACGAAACACGCGACAGAACAAACCGCTGGCCGTACTCGATCGTGAAGCTCATCGCCGCGACGCCAGCCAACACAAGCGCCACGCATGTGATCCGCCCCAGCTTCCGGCGCCGCGCCACCAGGAACGCGAACCCTCCCAGCGGAAGGTACGCTCCGATGTTGGCCAGGATGTCCGGCGTGTTGAAACCCGCCACGGGCAAACCGTACCAGGTCGGAGGGCCGCCGTGGCCGGGCCGCATCGGGTTCACGTCGAACGGCACGAACGACATGTACACCATGCCGATGGCATACAGCGCGAAGAGCAACTCCAGTCCCCAGCGATGGATCGCATTGATCAACGGTTCCGGAGAGATCGGACCCGTGGAGACACCTGACCGTTCGGCAAGGTCGGTGAGCGGCTTGGAATCAAGGTCGTCGGTCATGGTTGAGCGGAGTCGCGGGAGTCGCTCTTGTCGCGAGAGCCGCCGCGAGGCGAATCCGGGCGATCGGCCGAGTCTGGCAGACCGCTCGCATCCGGGTGCGTCCGCGGTGGAGGCGGAACCGTCGGTGGCTGCAACCCGGGCGGCAGCCGCTCCAGGCCACCGGGGAGCCGATAGCGATAGTAGTCTCGAGGATACAGGGGCAGTTCGTTCCGCCAGGGATTCGGCTCGGTGGTGGTCAAACGCTCATCGCCCTGAGCGAGGTCCCACAGGTGGTCGCGCACCATCGTCCGCAGGTCGGCCTCCGCGATGAAATTGGGATCGCACTCCCGCGTCGGCGGACCGTCCTCTTCCTCGCACGCCTCACGCACATCGGCGGGCAGTTCGGTCAGCACCCGAAAGAACGTCAGCGGCGTCTGATGGGCCGCATCCCACAGGACGGCGACAAACTCCGAGTCCGCCTCCGTATCCTCCACCTTGGCGTACATCAGACAAAGGCTGCATTCGAGGTTGATGGACTCCCGGAGCATGTCCGACAAGCTGGCGCCGCGAGGGTCGAGCCCGAGCGACCGAAGCATGGTCACCTCCCGCACGAGCGGCAACCCGTCCACGAAATGATTCCAGCGCACGGCGCGATCCGACGCCATCGGTTCCGGTCGAATGGATCGACGTCCGCCGGTTGGATCCTCTGCCGCGCCGATGCGAACGATGGACAGGCCCGCCGGAAACCGCCCCGCCGACTTGCCCTTGTCGAGGCGCGCCGTCCCCGCCTCGCCGCCGAGCGCCTCCTGAATCCCCAGATCGTCCACCGTCACGCTCACGGCATCGTCAGCCAAAGCCGTGTCGGGTCCGTCGGTCCCGGCCTCCCCGGAAGGGGCGGCTTCCTCTTGCCACTTCGATGCGGGAGAGGACACACACGCCATCCCGGAAACGGCGGCGGCAAGGACCCCGGCTACGAGCCGGACTCGGACGCGATGCGCCCGCAGCGCCGTTCGGGTTCCGGCCATACTTGACATATGTCTATCTCCGGGGCTTGCGGCCGGCGGTCCGCACCACCCAATCTCCCGTGAATCGCGCTCCGGACAGACAGCGACCGTTGGAACGCCGGCGAGCACTCGCGTGCTCTCCCATTTATCGGAAGTCAGACGGCTGGACTTGTGTTACGCGGCGGGGATCCGTTCGTCGCAGTCGCACGCGCCGACGCGCGCCCGTCCTCCGACACGCCTCGCGTTCCCGGCGGCACGCAGTACCGATAATGCTGCGCAGATCCTGCGACCCGAACGACCTTCTCACGTCACGCGCCCAGTCGTCCGATACCTTGGGCGACTACGGAGAACCCCCGAATCGTGACCACGAATTCTCTTGCTGGAATGGACCTCGCGCGACCGCCCGAACTGTCCTTGCCAAGAATGGATCCGGCAAGCGTCAGCCGGACCACGCCCACCGTCGGCCCGGCTCTCGTCGGACGCTGCCTGCTCCAACTTCCGCGACTCGCGTGGATGGCCCTCGACATCACCATCCTCTGTTCCGGCACGGCGCTCGGCAATCGGCTCTTCGTCTGGTGGAACGGGAACCTGTCTCTGACCGACCTCAACCTCTGGGTGATCAACATCGTGCTGGCCGTGTCCGTCATCATCGCTGGCGGCGTCTTCGGACTGTACGAGACGCGAACACTCTGGGCTCGATCGCGCATCGTCGCCCGATGTCTCCTGACCGTAACCCTGGCCATGCTCGCGACCTGGGCCGTGACGCATCTGCTCATGTATTCGAGCCTCAGCCGGCGCGCCGCGGCCTCCGGGTTCGTTTTCTTCCTGATTACGGCTTCGTCCGTGCGTCTCCTGGCTCACCGCGCCATCCGCTTTGTCCGCCGGGGGCTTCTCGTCATCGGGCAGGGACCCACGACCGGACTGATCATGCGATCCGTTCGCCGCGGCTCGGTTCCGGGATATCGCCTCGTCGGTCTCGTGGCGGAGTCCACCCACGCCGATTCGGCCGGGCTGAGCGACATCCCCGTCGTGGGGCATCTCGACGACATCGAGAGCATCTGCCGCCGGCATCACGTCGCGGAGGTCGTCGTCGCCGACCGGGCGGCGGAGAACGCCAAGTACCAACGGGCCGCTCTCGCCTGCCTCCGGCTTGGCTGCCGCGTCACGAACGAGACCACATATTACGAGGCGACCTTCGGCGAGGTCCCGGCCGCGCACATCACGCCCAACTGGTTCCTGGCCGCCGACCTTCGGGGGCAATGCGAAGAACACGCGGTCTTCAAGAAAGTCTTCGATCTCGTCGTGGCATCGATCGGACTGGCGCTGACTGCTCCGCTCTGGCCGTTCATTGCGCTGGCGATTCAACTCCAGGGCCCCGGAGGCATTCTCTTCCGGCAGACCCGCATCGGCCAATGGGGACGCCGCTTCACACTCTATAAGTTCCGCACGATGCGCGGCGACGCCGAATCGAACGGATCGATCTGGGCGACCCCCAACGACCCCCGCGTGACCGGCATCGGACGCTTCCTGCGGCGAACACGGCTCGACGAACTGCCACAGCTCTGGAACATTCTCAAGGGGGACATGTCTGTCGTGGGGCCGCGACCCGAGCGCCCCGAGTTCGTCGTACCCCTCACATCGCTGATCCCCTTCTACAATGAACGACACCTCATCAAGCCCGGGCTGACCGGCTGGGCCCAGATCAACTATCGCTATGGATCGACCGTCGCGGACGCCCGCAAGAAACTCCAACTGGACCTCTACTACATCAAGCACATGACCTACGAACTGGACCTGATCATCCTGCTGCGGACGTTCGGTACGTTCTTCCTCGGATCGCGCTGACCGGGTAGATCACTCGTGGCCCGTCTTCTTCCAAGCGTCCCAGCGGCGTTCGACCTCCGCCACGTTCTGCACCGTGATGATCTCGACCGCCGCGGTATAACCCGTAATGGCCTTCCCTTCCTCGGTGACCGCCTGCACCGCTGCGTACAGTGCCTCCTCGACGACCTTGCGGTAATCAAACCCGATCAGTGCGAAGACCGTGCCGTTTCGCAGTCTCTTGAAATGGGCCGGCGATCCGTTGCATACGACGAGTCCAGACGGCGAGGGAACCAGCCGTTCGTCCGGCGAGAGGTTCTGCAACGGCCAGTCGTCCAGCAACACCCAGCACGCCATGCGCGGATACATCTTCGCCTGACGCCGGATCATTCTGGCGGCGTCGAGCGGGTTTCCATCGCAAACAAGCTCGCGCAGCAGGTCGCCGCGACCCGCCCGTGGCAACGCCTGCTTGAAAGCCCGCGATCGCAGCCCGTATTCCTCCGGATCCGTCCGACAGGAAAGGAGAAGGACCGACTTCGATTCGGGCGTCAACACGGCGGAACAGGCCTTCGCCGCCGCTTCCCCGAGTTCAACGGCCGCGGGTCCTGAGTAAGCCGCGCGACGCGAATCGCGCACGTCGCGACCAAATGTCACCACGGGCGTCCCCCGTCGAGCGAATCCATCGATCTCCCCCCGCATGGCCGACGGGGCCGATGGTTCCACGCAGATGGCGTCGACGTCGCGGTCCTGCAGGGTCAGCAGCAGTTCCCGCTGCCGCTGCGGTGAACGGGTCGCGGGTGCAATGGCCTCCAGCGAGACGTTGGCCAGACGCTCCGCAAACTGAGCCGCCACAGTCTGGAGTACCGGCCATGTCGGTTCGTCCCGTCCCTGCCCCACAATCACGATGCGGATCGACGCGTTCCCACGGTATCGGCGGCCGCCCTGTCTATGATCGCACCCTGCGAGACAGAAGAACAAGACGAGCACAACGCACGCACGCCCCATGGACGGCGCGAACCGTCGCCCGGGAACTCCACGTCTTGGTACAACCTCCACCGGTGTGCCGAACGCACGCCGCATCGCTTCGGTGTTCCAACACCCGGTGGTACGACATGGAGCCGTTTCAACGCTCTTCGTGGCCCGCATGTTGACGTCCCGACACGCCTCTATCCGCCCCTGGTCGACTGCCGATGAGACCATCCCATCCCGGCGATCGTGCCGACCGCCGCACCGAACACATCCGCCAACCAGTCCGACAACTCGCACGATCGGCCCACCAGTGGTTGCGTCCCTTCATCCATGGCGGCATACACGAGGAAGCCGGCCACGCACCAGGCCGCGGTGCGCGGTCCTACCACATGCGGCTGACGCGTCCACATCCAGATCGTGACCCATCCGAGGCCGGTGTAGCCCAGCACATGCAGGACGCCGTCACTGACCGACCACGGAATCATCCGAAGCTGCTCGGCCGGCATGTGCGTCATCCCGAACGCGGCGGCGAAACAGGCGAACCAGATCGTCCGACTCGCGCATGGCCCCAGTGCCGGCATGATCGATGGAGACTCCATGAAGCCGGCGGATGCATCACCGGGTTCGGACTTCGGCGAGCTTGGCCGAAAGGTTGGGCCGTCAGCTTGAACGCCTGCGCGGCCGGCTCATGCACACGCTCTCTACATCACCACGGAGGATGCATCGCTTCCGGGAGAATCGTTCGGAAGCGGCGCGGCCCGCGGTCTCGATGAAAGCGTCCGGTCTACAGGTTGCACCGCCTCCACGCGGATGGAGGCCCCTCCGGCAACCGACGGCAGATCCGAGGTCGCAGACTCAGCCAGCATGGCCAACAACTCGTCGGCCAAAGCCATATAGTCCTGCGCGCCGTTGCTTCGCGGTGCATAGTCGAAGATCGTCTGCCCGTAGCTGGGACATTCGGCCAATTTGATGTTTCGGCGCACGCGGGTCTGCATGATCCTGGCGTCTCGCCACGGAACAGGAGAATCCCGGGTCGATGCGAGGTAACCCTCTAGATCAGCGATCACCTCGCCCGACAGCCGTGTTCCGGACTCATGCATGCAGATGACCATGCCCATCACCGTCAGGCCCGGATTGATCCGCCGACTCACGAGCGACGTCGTTTTCAGCAACTGGCCGACGCCCTGGAGCGCCAGAAAATGGGGCTGGACGGGGATCAAAACGCGCGTCGCGGCACTCAGCGCATTGAGCGTGAGGATTCCCAAGGAGGGCGGACAATCGATCAATACAATATCGAACGGCGGCGAACTTCCGAAGAGCTGATCGCGAAGCAACACCTCGCGCCCGACCACGCTGACCAACTCGACTTCGGCGGACGCAAGCTCGATCTGAGCGGGCACGGCCGCAAGATTGGGCGCCACCGAATGTATCGCGGCGTCGAGGTCGAGACCCTTGGTCAGGACTTCGTACATACCCGCGCCAACGGCCTCGCCGTCCAACCCGAGGTGTGTCGTCAAGTGGGCCTGAGGATCCAGATCCAACAGCAGGGTGCGCCAGCCCCGCTGTGACACAGCGGCCCCCAGATTGACCGTCGTGGCAGTCTTCCCGACACCGCCTTTCTGATTGATGATCGAGAGGCATTCCATTGCGGCGACCGTCCCTGTCCCCGTCCGTTTCGGGGCAGGCGGATTATACACGCAATCACGCCGGATCAAGCCAGAATCTGAGCGTTTCAGCAGAAAATGCATCGAGGAACGCAAATGGACGCGGCTTCCGCAGCCGGCCGCCCCCCCGTCTCCGGCACCGCGCAAGAAAATATGGAAGGTGCCGCCGTGGCAGGAGCACCTTCCATGCTTGTTTCGGTCTCCTTCGCGAAGACCTAGCCGACACCTCGATCGAACGACGCTCGCTCGGTCACTCGCGGTGCCGGCACGTTTTGTTGGCTACTATCTCTTCTTCTTGCGCTTGGCCTTCTTCTTGGTGGCCTTCTTCTTCGTAGCCTTCTTCTTGGCCTTCTTCTTGGTGGCCTTCTTCTTGGTGGCCTTCTTCTTCGTAGCCTTCTTCTTCGTAGCCTTCTTCTTGGCCTTCTTCTTGGTGGCCTTCTTCTTGGTGGCCTTCTTCTTGG
>CAYQDV010000085.1:0-12528 GCA_964416295.1 uncultured Planctomycetaceae bacterium | reverse complement strand
ACGGCGTCCACGCTCTTGGTGGGCAGTGCCCACCCTACGTGGCTGAAAGGGATGGGGCACCCGCCGGCGCGGCCGATCAGATATTCATCAGGTGGTCGGGGTGTTCGCGGGCGTGGGCCTCGACGGCGTCGGCGTAGGTCTGGAGGGCCTCGGCGATCGTCCGGTCGGGGTCGGTCACGCCATCGGGATCGAACAGCGGCGGCGTGACGACGATTCGATAATGGAAATCTTTCAGCGAGATGACGAATCCCTGGAGCGTTGGGGCGCCCTGTCGGATGGCGATTTTCAACGGGCCGGTGAGGAACTGGCGGGTCTCGCCGAAGATGGACACCCCGTGGGTGCGGAGGGTCTCGCCGCGCTGGCGATCGACGTCCAGGAGGCTGGCGACGATTCGATTGCTCTGAAAGAAGCGGAAAAGCTCCCGGGGAAAGGCGTCGCTGTAGAACATCGTCATGGCGGCGACTTCCGGAAAGGTCCGCCGGTATTTCTCCTGGATGTATCGGCGCACGTGGCTCTCCTTCGGATCGCGCACGCCGGCCAGGCTGTAGCCCAGCAGGGCCATCACGAGTCCGGCGATGTGGTGCGAACCGAAGTGGCACAGCGCCACATAGACGCCAGTGTTTCTGCGGAGCGCGGCGTCGATGTGCTCCCGCCCGACCACCTCCATGCGGTCGAGGAGCGTGTCGCGGGGGATGCGGTCCATCAGGGTGTAGAACATTTTGTCGCAGCGGATCCGCATGAAGTAGCGCCGCGCCATCCGGCGCCGCCACGGCCCGGTGGCCCGGCTCTTGAAATATTCTCTGAGTCTGCCGTGAACGCGACGGCGGCGCTTGTAGTCGACCAGATATTCGCACGTGCCGAACAGGCGGCCGAGGGCATACAGCCCGGTCAGCCCGAACACGCGCGCCCAGCCCGTCAGGAACGCACGGACACAGCCGATGCGCAGGCGCACCCGCGCCGGAACGAGCGGTTGCGGCCGGTCCGGCGGGTTCTTGAATGCGTCGGACGCCGCTTTCATCGCCACGTCAGGTGCAGCCATGCGTCGATCGGAAACCCCGTCCGCTGATCGTGATCATTCTTCCTCGTCCTTCTTCGGCTTGTGCCGGGCAATGACCTGCTGGGCCTCGCCGGTGGGCATCTGCTCGTAGTGCGAAAACTCCAGCGAATAGCTGCCCTTGCCGCCGGTCATCGAGCTGAGACGCGAGTGATAATCCGAGACGTGGGCCAACGGCACCTGCGCCGTGATGACCGTCAGGTCGCCCGGAAGCATGTCCTGGCCGCTCGGTCGGCCGCGACGCTGCGCCAAATCGCCCGTGATGTCTCCGACGTGATCCGACGGAACCGTGACCTCGATATCGACAATCGGTTCCAACAGCACCGGCCGAGCCTTGAGGATGGCGTCCTTGAACGCTCGCTTGCCCGCCGTCTTGAAGGCGATCTCCTTCGAGTCCACCGCGTGGTGCTTGCCGTCATAGACCGACACCTTGACGTCCTGGATCGGATAGCCGGCCACGGCCCCTTCGGTCATCAACTCGGCCACCCCCTTTTTGATGGCCGGCTCGAACTGGGTCGGGATGGACGCCCCGAAGATGTCCCAGGACCATTCGAGGGTTGGATCGCTGCCGCGCTCGAGCGGCTCCACCCGCAGATACACCTCGCCGAACTGGCCCGCGCCGCCGGTTTGCTTCTTGTGCCGGTGGTGCCCGTCGGCCTTGGCCGTGATCGTCTCGCGATAGGGAATCTTCGGCGGCCTCGTGTTCACTTCCACCTTGAACTGACGCAGCATCTTCGCCATGATCACCCGGAGGTGCAGGTCGCCAACCCCGCTGATCACCAGCTCGTGCGTCTGGGCGTCCTGCATCGTTTTGAAGCACGGATCGACGTCTGTGAAGCGGCGGACCGCGTCCCCGATCTTCACTTCGTCTCCGCGCGACTTCGGCTCGATCGCCAGCGCAAACATCGGCATCGGCAGCTTGACCATCGGAACCCGGCCGGCGTTCTCGGCATCGAAGACCGTGTCGCCGATGTGCAGCTCCAGCTTGGCGACGGCGAAGATGTCGCCGGCGATGCCCGCGTCCACGTCCTGGTGGTCGTTTCCCTGAAAGGTCAGCAGGTGACCCGGCCGTGAGCCTTTGCGCTCGCCCGAGGTCACCAGATTGGCGTCGGACTTTAACGTCCCGGCGAACGCCCGGATGAACGAGTGCTTGATGTTGCTGCGCGGATCGACGCCGACGCGGAACACCTGGCCGCAGAACGGGCCGTCGACCGCGATCGGAGTCTCCTCTGTGCCCACCATGAGCGTCCGCTGCTTGCCCTCCAGCGGCGACGGACAACCGTCGGCGAGGAAGTCGAGCAACTCGGTGATGCCGACGTTGGCGCGGGCGTTGGTGAACAGCACGGGAACCACGCTCCCGGCGGCAATGGCCCGGCCGATGATCTTCCGGACCGCGTCCACGCTGACCTCGCCCTCTTCGAGATACTGGTTCATCAGGGCGTCGTCGCACTCGACGACGCGCTCGACGAGGTTCGTGTGGGCTTCCGCCACACTGGCAAAGTCCGTCTCCCCGCCGTCCCGCGACAGGCAATCGACGACGGACGTGCCGCCACCGGCCGGGAGGTTCAGCGGCGTGACCTCCGGCCCGAAGCTCTCCTGGAGATTCTTCAGCAGTTCATCCAGCCGCACGTTGTCCGCGTCGATCCGGTTGACGACGATAACGCGGCCCAGCCCGTTGTTCTTTGCCTGGTCGCGCATCCGGCGGGTATTGACCTCGATGCCGGCCGAGGCGTGAACGACGACGACGGCCGTCTCCACTGCGGCGAGCGCGGCGATGGCCGGCCCGATGAAGTCCGGGGCGCCGGGCGTGTCGACAAGATTGAGGTGCTTTCCGTTGTGCGTGAGGTGGAGGACGTGCGACTCGATCGAGCACTGCCGCTCCTTCTCCTCGTCGTCAGTATCCAAATGGCTGGTCTTGTCCGTGACGCTGCCGAGGCGATTGGTCACGCCGGTGCGGTGCAGAAACGCCTCACAGAGCGAGGTTTTTCCCGAGCCGCTGTGGCCGACGAGGGCGACGTTGCGGATGTCGTTGATCGTATAGTTCGGCATGCTGCCTCCGAATCCGGGTTCTCGCGTATTGGTGGATGACCGGCTTCGGCCGGCTGCCATCCCGCGAGCCGGCCGAGAGCTTCGCAAACCGCGCAGCTTAGCAATCCGCCCGCAGTGAGGCAAGTGGGGTCGGCTCTGCGGACCGCGGTGCTCAGGGCGTTGGATCGACTCACGGTGCTGGCTCGAGTCTCCCTTCTCGGTTCTGAGCGAGACGATGCCTGTGTGAGGAACGAGGAGGGATTCTCGTTCGAGCGGGGGACCGCGCGGGTTTCACGGGTTCGCGTCCGTCGCGCACGCCTACGGCTTCGCCGATGGGCGTGGCACCCGGCCCTGCGTCGTCAGGGTTGGTCGTCCTGTGGCGGGTGAAAGCGGGCCATCGCTTCGTCGGGCGGCTCGCGCCGGGACCGGTCGGCGACATGCGGATCGTGGACCGGCCAGATGGGACCGCGGTCGGCGCGGGCGTCGCTCTCCATCAACAGGCCGGGCGGGTGGAAGCCGGCGAAGATCGGCCAGCCGACGGTCTCGATGGTGAATCGTGCGGGGCCGTAGCCCATCATGTGGGCATAGTCCATCCAGTTCCACGCGAATCGGATGTCAGCCTGATCGGGACTGTTGAAGTCGTTGCCGACGTTCTCGAAGGGATCCTCGAACCAGAGCGGCCAGTGAGTCACGACGCCGTTTTCGTAGACCACGGGGCCTTGAGCGCCGGTTCGGCGATAGGGCGTGCCGGGTTTTTCTTCAGACGTGTAGGACACCGTACTCGGCGTGGTCATCTCGGCGTCGATCACGGCGCCGGAATCCTTCCAAGGGTTGTTCACATAGGCGCAGCCGGCGGTCGTGAGGGCGACTGCGGCCGAAATGCATGCTCGGCGCCACACAGGTGTGAATGATGAGCCGGCGATGCGGGACCGCGCGGGCTGAAGCCCGCGGCTCGTCGTCGCGTGCAGGCCGGTTCGCAGCCTATTAGATTTCGATCGTGTTTTCGATGGCATAGTTGGGAGATTCCTTGGTAATGGTGATGTCGTGCGGGTGAGATTCGGCGACGCCGGCGGCCGAGACCCGGAGGAATCGGGCGTCGTGCCGCAGGGCGTGGATCGACGGAGCCCCGCAGTATCCCATGCCCGCTCGAAGCCCGCCGACAAGCTGGTAGGCGAAGTCGTCGAGCTTTCCGCGATAGGGAACGCGTCCCTCGACACCCTCGGGGACCAGTTTGTCGCGTTGGCACTGTCCACCCTGGCTGTATCGGTCGGCGCTGCCGGAAACCATTGCCCCGAGCGACCCCATGCCGCGATATTCTTTGACGCGCCGGCCCCGAAAGTGGACGAGCTGCCCCGGCGACTCGTCCAGGCCGGCAAACAGCGAGCCGACCATGACGCTGCCGGCGCCGGCGGCGAGGGCCTTGGTGATGTCGCCGGAGAAGCGGATGCCGCCGTCGGCGATGACGGGCACGCCGGCGCCATCGGCCACCGGAACAACGTTCATGATCGCGGTGATCTGCGGGACGCCGACGCCGGACACCACGCGCGTGGTGCAGATCGAACCCGGCCCGATGCCGACCTTGACGGCGTCGGCCCCGGCATCGATCAGGTCGCGGGCCGCCTCGCCGGTCGCGATGTTGCCCGCGATGATGTCGATGTCGAACCGCTTGCGGATGTCTTTTACCGTCTCGATGACGTTGTCGGAATGACCGTGGGCCGTGTCGACCGCGATGACGTCGACGCCCGCGCCGATCAGCGCCTCGACGCGGCCATACTCGCGGACGCCGACGGCCGCTCCGACCCGGAGCCGGCCCTGTGGGTCGCGGGCGCTGCTCGGGTATTGCCTGTTCTTGTCGATATCTTTGATCGTGATCAGGCCGGCCAGTCGATCTTCGTCGTTGACCAGCAGCAGCTTTTCCACCTTGTGCGCCTGGAGAATGCGGTCGGCTTCGTCCAGACCCGTGTCCGGCGGAGCCGTCACCAGGTGGTCGCCGGTCATGACGTCGCGGACGCGTCGCTGGCCCGGCTCGATGAACTTCAGGTCGCGCCGCGTGAGAATGCCGACCAGCTTCTTGTCCTCTGTGATCACCGGTACGCCGGAGATGTTGTGCAAGGCCATCAGCTCGGTCGCCCGCTCGATCGGTTCGTCCGGGTGCAGCGTGACCGGATCGAGGATGACGCCGTGGGCGCTCCGTTTGACCTTGTCGACCTCGCGACACTGGGCCTCGATGGTCAGATTCTTGTGGATGATGCCGATGCCTCCCTCCTGGGCCAGCGCGATCGCCAGGCTGGACTCGGTCACCGTGTCCATCGGCGCCGAGACCAGGGGCAGGTTGATCGTGATGTTTCGCGTCAGGTGGGTGCGGACGTCGACATCCTTCGGCACGACGCCGCTCCGGGCGGGAATGAGGAGGACATCGTCAAAGGTGATGCCGTCGCCAATGATCTTGTCATGCATGAGGCGGTTCCTCGGGTCCGACTCGGGCCGTCCCCGGATTCTAAACGCATCCCCGACCATGGCAAGTCGGTCGGGTGAACCGGCCTCGACTATCCCGAAGCCGGCCGTGAAGCGGTCTTCGGCCGGCCCAGACGCGGCCAGAGACCGCTGGCGGGGTACCGATTTTTGAGGCTGTCGAGATACTGATTGGCCTCTTCCGCGGGCCGGTTTCGAGACCGGTCGAGGTAGTTCCTCGCGGCCTCGAAGGCCGCCGCGTCGTTGCCTCGGCGGAGGGCCAGTTCGAGGATCAGCGCCGGGGCGCCGGCGAGATCGGGGTCGAGTTCGGCGGCGTGGCGCGCCCATTGAAGGGCGATGTCGGCGTGCCGCGCCACACCTGCGACCGATCGCGCGATGCGGAGATAGGCCTCGGCCCGGCGGAGAGGCATCGCGGCGGCATCGCCGGGGTAGAGGGTCTCCATCTGGCGCCGGGCCTCGTCTTCGCGGCCCGCGGCGATCAACAGGTCGAGCCGCGTCCGGCCCAGTGCGCCCGGAAGCGGTTCGTCCGGCCCGACGGCCGGTGCGTTGAGCGACCAGGCCTCGGCGAGAAGTTTTAGGTTTTCGTCTGTATGTGCGACGGAGTCGGCGGCGAAATCGTATCGCACCGCCTCGTGCAGAGCGGCGGCTCGCCCCGCGAACAGCCGCGGCCCGACCCGCGCGTAGAGCGCGGCGGCCGTGCGCGCCAACTCTGCGGCCCGGCCGGCCTGACCGGCATAGCGCTTCGCCAGCGCCGCGATGCGATAGGTCTCCGGCGTCAGGCGGTCGCGCCACTGATCCGGCGGCTGCTCCCGGTCTCGCGCCGCGATGTTGAACAGGTCATTCAGCGCGGTCACGAAATCATCCCGCCGGGTCAGGTCCTGGAACAATGCCTGAAAGGTCTCGTCGGTTTCGCCCGCCCGCATGATCCAGCGCAGCCACGTCAGACGCTCCATCACCGTGGCCGCCGGCTTGAGGCGCCACAAATCCCGCACGAATCCGATGCGAAACGGATCGTCCGCCTGACACCGCGCCACGGCGGCAACCAGATCGGACAGGTAGCCTTCCCGGATTCGCGCTTCTCCGCGCCGATCGTGCGCGACGACCAGATCGCGATAGACAACGGACTGAAGGCCGGACACGCCGAGGAAACGCGGTGCCAGCCGGTTGATCTCGCTGAGTCGCATCAGGCTGTCCTGAGCGATCGACAGGTCGTCTTTCGGCGGCGGCGCGTTGCTTTCGGCGATCTGACGGTGGAAATTGAGGGCCCGCGCCTCGGCCGCCAGCCGCCGCGCCGCGATCTGCCGGAACGGATCGAGCAGGTGCCCCGCCGCAAAATCTGCCTGCTCCACGACGGCTTCGTATCGGCCGTCACCCGACGCCGCCCCGGCATCAAAGGCCGCGCGGACGCCGCGCCAGTCTCCCACGCCGAAGACCCCGAGGGCCACGGCCGCCAGGCTTATGGCGAGGCCCGCGCCGCGCACGGTCCACGATCCCAGTCGCTGCGTTTCGGGCGCTGCCGGCACGGCCGAGCCGTGTCGCCGGACCAGGACCCACAGCATGGCCCACGTGCCCAGGAGGATCGGCGGCAGGCCCGGCTGTCGAAAGGCGTTGTCGAAACACTGTTCGACCAGCCCGCCCACGAATGCAGCGGTCAGGCTGACCACCAGCCATTGGTTGGGGTCGTCTGATTGTCGACAGTGTGTGATATAGCGTCGCACCGCCAGCAGCGTCGTGACGATGGCCCCCACGAACGCCGCGCAGCCGACGAGGCCGAGGTCGGCCAGGAGTTCCAGAAACTCGTTGTGGGTGTGCATTTCCCACTTGGTCTCGTTGTCAAATGAAACCAGACTGGGGTCATCAAGCTGCTCGCCGCGGGCGTACTGGCCGGCGAGAAGGCTGTAGGCCCCGTCGCCGTGCCCCGTGATCGGCTTGGCCGCAAACAGCACCCAGGCGTAGGGCCACTGGTGTTCGAGCCTGGCGCGGATGGAGTGCGGGCGAAACGATTGGACATATCGCGCGCCTCCGAATGCCACGAGCAACCCGGCGACCAGCACGACCGGGCGCAGCCGGCGGCCCGCGAGGAGCCAGACCGCCGCGAAAAGCCCCGCCCCGATACCGACTGCTGCGGAACGAGACCGCGTCAACGCGAGGGCCGCCACGATGACACCCGCCGCGGCCGTCCCCGCCAGGCCGCGCAGCATCCGCAGCCTCGCATCGGCGCCGCGACGGCGCAGGACCAACCCGGCGGCGATGAACGGGCCGGGCAGCAGACACGCCCCGAACCAGAGCTGATTCCCGATGGGATAGCGCAGCGGGCTGCCCGATACATTTCGACGCGTGTAATACCATAGCCCGATCGCGGCGGTCGCTGCCAGCACCGCCACCAGGGCCGCCGCCAGACGCCGCGCATGACGGGGTCGCAGAAACGCCGCGAGCGGCAGCCACCAGGCCAGGTGCAGGAAGCGGATGACCGTCTGCCCCGCCAGAACCCGCGGGGCATGCGAAAAGAACGTGCTGATGACGCTGACGACGACCAGCAGAAACCACCAGAAGAAAGGCGAGGCCGCTCGCCGGCGAACGTCGAGCAGGTCATCGAACGACAGACGCGGTCGCCACCCGCCGGTCAGGAGCCGAAGCCCGGCGATGAGCGCGAGCGCGGCCGCCGCGGTGTAATAGACCAGGTTGCGAATCTCGACACCCCGGGCCGTGGGAAACGCTGCGTCCAGTCCCAGCATCATCACGACCGGCTTGAGCAGCGAGGTGTCCCGTTGAAGAGCGTCGGAAAAGCGCGGCGGACACGTCAGCAGGCAGTTGCCCGCGAGGGCCACCGCCGCGACGAGCGCGAGCGTGCAACTGGTGCGACGGGCCGCGGAGGAGTCATCGGCCCACGATTCAATCGCAACATCCACCGTCATTTTGTCAGGCGCCTTCCCGTGACAGTCGGCTCCACCGTACTGACCATCTCCGTAGTTCCGTAGCGGACCCTGCGCGACTGGCCGCAGGCGTTCGGCCATCATACCATGTGTGCGTGTTTCCACGGGCCTGAGCGTATCCAACCGGACCGACCGGGCATTCAAGCAGTCGCCACGCCGGCCGCAGGGCGACCCGGCCGGCATCGAGGACAGCATGTATGGCGCATCGGATCGAACAGATCATCGAGCAGGTCCTGCCCGCCGCGACCGCCCTGCGGCGCGAGCTTCATGCCCATCCCGAGTTGGCCTTCGAGGAACACGACACGGCTCGCCGGATCGTCGAGCGGCTGGAGCCGCTGGGCAACCTGGAGGTCCGGACCGGCATCGCCGGGACCGGTGTCGTCGCGACGTTGAACGCCGGCAGGACCGGCCGGTGCGTCGCCCTCCGCGCCGAACTGGATGGTCTGCCGATCGAAGAAGAAAACGACGTTCCCTACAAGTCCACGCACGCCGGGAAAATGCACGCCTGCGGCCACGACGGGCACATGAGCTGTCTGGCGGGCGCGGCAACGGTCCTGTCACAGATGGCCGACGCCCTGCCGGGCATCGTGAAGTTCATCTTCCAGCCGGCCGAGGAGGGCGGCGCGGGCGGCCGTCGAATGATCGAGGCCGGCGTCCTCGATGGGCCGAAAGTCGACGCTATCTTCGCCCTGCACGGCTGGCCGTTGATGCCGTTGGGCACCGTCGGCGTCCGACCCGGGCCGTCGCTGGCGTCGACAAATCCCTGGCGGATCACCGTCCGCGGAGTCGGCTCGCACGCCGCCTATCCGCACAAGGGCGTCGACCCAATCGTCGCGGCGGCCCACGTCGTTACGGCCCTCCAGACCATCGCGTCCCGGTCGACCAACCCGCTCGAGTCGGTCGTCGTGACGGTCGGTCAGTTCCTCGCGGGAACGGCGGAGAACATCATTCCGCGCACCGCCAGGCTCGTCGGCACGCTGCGGACGCTCGACCCGCAGGTCCGCGAGAGAGCGGTGGCCCTGATCCAACAGATCGCCACGGCGACGGCGTCGGCGTTCGGTGCCGAGGCCGAATGCGACATTCGTGAGGGCTACCCCGTGCTGATCAATGATGCGGCGATGGCCGGCTTCGTCGAGCGGGTCGCACAGGGCGTCGTCGGTGCCGACCACGTCGATGGCAACGTCGCGCCCAGCATGGGCGGCGAGGACTTCGCCTATTATGCCGAGCGAATTCCGGCGGCGTTCTGGCGGCTGGGCGTCCAGACGGGCGACCCGGCGTCACAACCGGGGCTGCACCAGCCGACCTACGACTTTCCCGATGCCGCGATTCCGCACGGGATCAGGATGCACTGCGAACTCGCTCTGCGATTCCTGAGCGACGCTTGAAAATGGAGACACGCACGATGCCGGTCATCGATCCGCACTGGGAAGTCAGCGTCCAGGAGGTTCAGGCGATGCTCGCCGGCACGGTTGAGGTTCTCCTGCTGGATGTCCGCCAACCCGACGAACACGCCCGCGGCCGGATCGAGGGCGCCCGTCTTCTGCCGCTGCCGGAGCTGGACAAGCGGCTGGGTGAGCTGCGTGACCTCGCCGCGGGACGCGATGTCATCGCCTATTGCCACCACGGCAGCCGCAGCCTCCAGGCGGTGGCGATCCTTCGTCGAGCGGGTTTCGAACAGGTCCGGAGCATGGCCGGCGGCATCGACGCTTGGTCTGTCTACGTTGACGCGTCCGTCCCGCGATACTGACCGCGTGTGCGTGAGAAGACGTTGGTCCGGTCGGAGCCGCGACCGCGAGGATTCGTCGAGGTCGTCATGCGGACGGCGAGATCGGATGGCGGCTGGGCGCGTGCCAGGCCACCGCCGCTTGGCGGTGAGGCGGCCCGATGGATCCGGAGGGAGAGCAACTCGTGGGCCGATTGTTCGTTTCGTGAGAGGTTCGTGCGAAGCATCGCGGAAGAGGATGTTCGCGCGTTCTGCCGGCGAGAAGAAAAAAGGCGGCGCCCGGTTGTGCGGGCGCCGCCTGGCTCTGGTGGTTATTGGGTGCAAGGTCGGGCGGATCAGATCGTGCGGCGTCGCCGCACGAGGCCGAGCGCGCCGAGTCCGACCATGGCGAGCGATGCCGGCTCCGGCACGGGCGTGGCGCCGAGGTCGTCGAGGTGAAACTCGCCCTCGTGGTCGCTGTCGCTACTCTCGTTGTCGCTGCCGTCGTCATCGAACGCTCCGCTGAACCGGATGACGCCGATGGGCACATCGCTGGTGAAACCGAGGAACATCCACTGGCCCTCGTCGGAATCATCGCTCCCGCCGTCGTGGCCGTCACCGTCGTGGCCGTCACCGTCGTGGCCGTGCCCGCCGTCGTGTCCGTCGCTGTGGTGTCCGTTTCCGCCCCAATCGAGGCTCACGGTCCCGATGAACTGCAGATCGGTATCGAACGCGGACAGATTGATGGTGCCGCCGTCGTGGTCGTCGTCCCCTTCCGGTAGAACGAACGCTCCCGCGGCGAGGACGGGCGTGTCGAAGAGGACGAAGGCGCTGCCATCATCGACTTCGAGAGAATTGGGCGGCGAGTACCATTCATCGTCGTCGATTTCGCCAGGTGCGTCGCCGAGCGGCGAGGCGAACGCGCTGAGCGTGTCACGGAATCGGACGCCCCGCGAGACGTATTGGTCGAGGATTTCCACGTCGTCTGCGAAGAAGTTCGGCGGATCGATCGGATTGACGTCAAAGTCGATGTTGACTGTGAAATCGTCGGTGATCGACGCGTCCGCGGCAATGATGCCCGCGTATGCCGGAGCGCCCGCCAAGAGCGCGATGCCTGCGATGATGGCGCCGAGAGTCATGCCTGCACATTTCATGTTCTTCCCCCCAGGATGTAGTGAAGTCCGCCGAACCTCCGCTGGCTCGGTGGTGGCCGTCGCCTGCCTGAAACGACGGCCTGCCCCCGTCTTGAGTCTTGGAGCCCGGCCCGGAGACCGTGGCGTCGCGGCTGGTCCCCGGTATGGGACCGTGCGAGTTGGATTGTTCCCCCCCCCCGATTCGGTGTTGTTTGCCGCAGATGTTTCCCGCAACGTACCCCGCCGGCGTTGCCGTGGAAACTTGCTGCGTGTCACTTTATGTATCACAGGATCACCGGCCGGTCAAATGATCTGGCGGTCTTCTCACACATTGCTTGTTCGGGCGTCGGACGCGGGTGTTTCTGTTGGAGTCTTATCGGCGCGCTACGTAAAAGGATTTGGTTCAATAATAGACTGGGTGATAATTGATTGCGGCTTATCGGCCTTCGCGATTCGCGAAGGGGCGAATCTCGCGGAGGCGCCTGCGGATGATCGGCAGCTTTGAGGGGTCGGTGCGGACCGCGTCCGCTTCGGCCCGTTCGAGGTGATCGAGGGCCTCGGCGTATCGGTTCTGGCGGATCAGAAGGCAGGCGAGGTTGTAGTGGGCCATGTGAAAGCCCGGCCGCTCCCGGAGCGCCCGTTGGTAATGAAAGCGGGCGGCCTCGAGGTCGCCGCGTGACTGGAGGAGGATGCCGAGGTTGACATTGGCCTCCGGGTAGCCGGGGTAGATATCGAGGGCGTCTCGGTAGAACCGTTCTGCTGCAGCGCGATCATCCCGGGCGTTGTACAGCTTGGCGAGCTGGTACGGGCCGTTCGGCCAGCCGGGATTGCGTTCGACCATGGCCGTCCAGAGCCGAACGGAGTCGTGCCAGACGCGGCAGCCGGCCCGCGTACGGGCGGTGAGTCCGACCAAAACGGCGGTGATTAGAACGACGGTGAGTGCTCGAATCGCGTGGCGGTGTCGGCCGGTGCGTGTTCCGGCCCAGGCGAGGGTGATCAGCGGTGCGAGGAAGGCGGCCCAGACGATGCCGGGCAGGTAGGCATATCGGTCGGCGGCCATTTGACCGCCGTGGGGGACCCAGCCGGTCGTCGGCAGCACGATCACGGCGTGCGCGAGCCAGCGCGTGAAGAGGGCGGGTCGGCGGCGGCGCGCGTGCGTGGCCGCGCGCGCTGAGAGCGGCCCCGCCACGACACGAACCATGGTAC
>CAYQDV010000084.1:0-12558 GCA_964416295.1 uncultured Planctomycetaceae bacterium | reverse complement strand
TTTTCAAGACCGTCGCCTTAAGCCGCTCGGCCACCTCTCCATGCTGCTCCTTGTACGGACTCAGCCGCCGGTGTTGGCCGCACGATCCCAAATCGGAATTGAACGGCTGGCCCGGCGCAGGCCGTCCACGAGCTGCGCGCGATCCATTATAGAGCGGCGCTCGTTCATCTGCACCGCCCGCTCTGGCTGAAGGTCGAAGAGAGGCGCGGCCTCTTGGGGCTGCGTGGGCATCCGGGAAGGCGCAGCTCGCGGCGGCGTGCGCGGGGTCCCTTGCCTTGCCTCAGGCACGTCGTTAGATTGGCAGGAAGTCGGCGCCTCGTAGTCTTCAACCATGGTTTAGCAGCAGGAGGAGCGCCGGCGCGAGACTCCGCGATCCAGGAATCAGGCGGACCGAGATGCCACGAAGCGAGACAGTGACGATCGTCTCCGGGTTACCCCGTTCGGGAACGTCGTTGATGATGAGCATGCTGGCGGCGGGAGGTATTCCGCCGCTGACGGACGGTATTCGGGCGGCCGACGAGGACAACCCCAAGGGCTATTTCGAGTTTGAACGGGCCAAGAAGCTCAAGGCCGGTGACACGGCGTGGCTCGATGACGCACGAGGCAAGGCCGTCAAGGTGATTTCCCAATTGCTGCTGAGCCTGCCCGCGACCCATCGTTACCAAGTCGTGTTCATGCGGCGCAACATGGCTGAAGTTCTGGCTTCGCAGAAGCGGATGCTCATTCGGCGAGGCACGGACAAACCGGGCGTCCGCGACGAGGAGATGGGTCCTCTGCTCGCGCGGCACGTTGATCAGGTCATGGCTTGGATGCAGACGCAAGACAACATCGAGTGCCGCTGCGTTGTTTACAATGAGATCGTGCGCGACGCCGGGCCGATCATCGAAGAGCTGAATCAGTTTCTCGGGGGAAGGCTCGACACAAAGGCCATGTGCGCCGTCGTCGATCACTCTCTCTATCGACAGCGAAAGACAGACCCCAGCGGCTGATGGACGGTGAGTTCCGTTGCGTGCCGGCGGCGGCGGCCGCGGACGATGAGGTGGTGGAGGTGTCAGGCCTGTCGCCAGAAGCCCTTCCGACGAGATGGTTCGCGGGCGGTCGTCGTGGCCGACAGAGTGTGACGCAGGCGAGCGACCTCGGTCCTGTGGTGGGTCTGGGCTTCGTGGATCAGGCGTTCCACCCGGGCGAAGTCACGGCGTTGTTCGGGCGTCATGTGTCGTGTCAACTCGTGGTGAAGCCGCTTGGCAATATCCAAGGCGATATTGAGAGGCATGGGAGATGAATGAAGCATCTTGAAGTTTCTCCGTGTCCGCGCGTCCGCCGGCTCCGGTGATGAACACGCGCGAGCGAGAGGCGTTATTCCCGAATTCCCGTCTGATGGTCCCCGAAGCGAACGCAACCGTGGAATCTGCCCTCCCGGCCGGAGGTCGCGTCCATTTGCTCGTGCGGTCCAGGCCGATCCTCCGTTCGACCCTGCAACCTACACGTAGTTTATACCGGCCGGTGCTGCCGAGTCAAGCTCCAGGTGCTTGCGGCGGCAAGACTTACGGATGCTTTGCCCGTTCGCGTCTTATCGGCGGCGTCGAGGAGCGGTTCCCGCCGGCGTGTCCAGCGGTGGACTTCGACCTCGCGGGCGGATGCATCAATCTCGGTTGCCTGTTCTATCCGTGGGCGTAGCCGTGTAGAATGCCGCCATGGCGTGGATTCGAACGATCTCTGATTCCGAGGCGACGGACCGGCTGGCGAGGCTTTATGCCGCCGCTCGGAAGCGGGCAGGCCGGGTCTTCAAGATCGTTCGCGCGATGAGCCTGAACCCCGGCGTCCTGCAGGCGTCGATGGGGTTTTATCAGGCGACGATGTTCGCCGATTCACCGCTGTCGCGCGCCCAGCGGGAGATGCTGGGGGTCGTCGTCAGTTGTCGGAATCGGTGTCATTACTGAGTGCAGGCCCACGCTTCCGATCTCCGTGCTGAGATCGCTCATGAAATGGATCGCTGGGGCGGCGGAAACCCCGATGAGTTCGTTCGTCGATTCGTAGACGACTGGACCGGCTGCCCGATCGACCATGCGATGGCGGCCCTGCTTCGGTTCGCAGACAAGCTGACCGCCGACACCGCTTCCATGTGCCGGCAGGACGTGCAGTCGCTCCGCGATGCCGGCTGGGACGATCGTGCCATCCACGACGCCACGCAGATCATCGCTTACTTCAACTACATCAACCGCGTGGCCGACGCGCTGGGGGTTGATCCGGAGGACGGGCTGCCGGAGTGGGGCGGCGAGCATTCGACCGATTGCAGCAACATGTGACGGGGTGAACGATCGGCGGTCGTTCGAGGTGATCGGGACCGATCGGTAAAAAAAGCGGGAGGCCGAACTGGCGTTCCGGTAAACACCAATCCGGCCTCACGTTGCAAGAGTTTCCGGAGACCGGTTCAGATCCCCAGCAGACAACGCTGAAGGCGCTCCGTCTCGAGCCGAATGTCCTCATCGCTGCCCTGGAGCTTCCGCTCCACGAACGCTTTGATGTCCCTGCCATCTACGACGCCATCGTGGTTGAAGTCACAGTCATCCGCCACGGTTTCCGAGGCATCCGCGAGGGCAGCCTTCGGAGAACCTTCCGGTGTGACGTTGGCTGGGGCTTCGGCAACCTGCGAGGACGTCGGCGTACGAAGCAGAGCAGGAACGACGAACAGAACCGCTACGATGGCCGCCGCAGCCAGCGGGGCCGCCACACGTACCCATGCGAAGCGCCGGAGCGCGGGGCGTGAAGCCTCAAGCTCGGCGGTTCGCCAAGGATATCGGTTGGCGTCGCTGGTGCAGGCTCCATCTCGGCGAGCCTGCCCAAGCACCGTTAGCCAGCCTTGGATGTCATCGTGTCGATCACTCATTCCACTTCCTCTACCGTGTATTGCAGCACGTCGGAGAGTTGCGCAGGGGAAAGTTGCGAAAAATCGATACCCTTCCTGCTCAGGCAGCGTCGCAGCTTATCGAAGACGGCCGGCAGTCGATGTTCGCGCAGCGTCGACTCTGGAATCTTAACTTCTTTTGCCACAACCCTTAACGTCAAGCCGTCGAAGAATCGGAGTCGCACGAGGCGGGCTTCGGCGGTGTCCAGGCGGCGGACGCAGTCGTCGAGAGCTGCGATCAATTCCGCCTCCGCGGCGATCTTTTCGGGATCGATCCCGTCGATCCGAGCCGCAAGGCCGTCAAGACCGTCCGATACTCCGCCGAGGGTCGTCGGGCTGTGTCGGCAGTGCTCGCGGTACACGTTCTGGAGGATTCCGCCGAACCAGACCAGAAATGGCCGGGAGGCGTCGAACGAGGAACGCAGCCGAAATGCCCGGCACCACGACTCACCCAACAGGTCGTCGATCCAGTCTGACCGGTGAGACACGCGCCACGCGATGAGCCTGGCACGCTGGTGATATCGGTCGTAGACCCGCGCAAATGCGGACTCGTCGCCTGTGCGGACGGCATCGAACAACGCGCTGTCGGGTGTATCCGGCATCGGTGGAAGGGTCTCCGTCGCTGGGAGAGTTCGGTGAGTCCACGTTCTTGGCGCGGCGCCGTTCCGCAGTGTACGGGCTTGCTTCCAATGGTAGCACATGCGGGCCGTGATTTCGCACACGTTCCGACGTCGATCACCGTCCGATCATTCGTCCGCGGGGCTGGTGCGAACTTGCGATACGCACACGGTACAGCATTGCGCCGCGGGTCGCTGCGCCCAGAAACGCCGCGTTTGTGGTAAGCTCCCAGATGCATTAACCGGAGCGTACACCATCATGAAGATCACTTTTCTTGGTGCGAATCGGCAGGTGACCGGCTCCCGGCACCTGTTGGCGGTCGACGGATCTCGGTTCCTGATCGACTGCGGGATGTTTCAGGAGCGGGACTTTCTGGGACGCAACTGGGCTTCGTCGCCCGTGCCGCCGAGCGACCTGGAGGGTCTGTTGCTGACGCACGCCCACCTGGATCACACGGGTCTGTTGCCGCGACTGGTGGCTGAGGGGTTCGCCGGGCCGATCTTCACAACGGCCGCGTCCCGCGATCTCGCGGAGATCATTCTCAACGATTCGGCTCACATCCAGGAGGAGGACGCGGCGTTCAAGCGGAAGCGCCACAAGCGCGAGCGGCGCCAAGGGCCGCACCCCGTGGAACCTTTGTATACGCGGGATGATGTTCAGAAGACGCTGTCGCTGTTTCGGACTGTCCGATATGGCACGCCTCAGGTGTTGAACGAACACCTGACCGTGACGTATCACGACGCCGGTCACATCCTCGGCTCGGCGATGCTGGAAGTGGCCGTTCGCCGGAACGGAGGGACGCGGACGGTCGTGTTCTCCGGCGACATCGGACAGCGCGATCGCCCACTCATTGGTGATCCGTCGATTCCGCGACAGGCCGATTACGTCGTGATGGAATCGACCTACGGCGGGCGCGACCACGCCGAGGGCGGCCCGATTGAGGACCAGCTTCAAGACCTCGTCAACGAAGCGGTGGCCGCCGGGGGCAATCTGGTCATTCCGACGTTCGCCGTCGAACGGGCGCAGGAGTTGATGTACTTCATCGGGCGACTTCGCCGGGAACGGCGGATTCCGAACGTGATGGTGTTTCTAGACAGCCCGATGGCCGTGGACACGACTGAGGTTTTTCGGCGGCACCGCGAGTGCATGGACGCCGAGACGCGAGAGATGCTGGAGTCGGGTGAGCCGCCGCTGCGGTTTCCCGGCCTGAAGCTGTGCCGAACCGTGGGCGAGTCCAAGGCGATCAACCGCATCAAGGGTTCGTGCATCATCCTGGCGACGTCGGGCATGTGCACGGCAGGTCGCATCAAGCACCATCTTGCCGCCAACATCGGTCGCCGCGCGTGTACGATTGCGTTCGTCGGCTATCAGGCGTGGGGGACGCTGGGCCGGGACATCGTGAACGGGCGGAAATCCGTGCGGATCCACCGGAAGCGTTATCGCGTGAATGCGCGCATCGCGCAGGTTCACGGGCTGTCGGCGCATGCCGATCATGCCGGCCTGCTCGACTGGATCGGGCACCTGGCGGCACCGCCACGCCGGGTGTTCCTGACGCATGGTGAGGCCGAGGCCGCGAGTCAACTGGCCGAGGCGATTCGATCGCGTTGGAGCTACGAGGTGGTGATTCCCGAGTTTCAGGATGAGCACGAACTCGACTGAGGGACCGTCCTCCCGCGGTTGCGTCTACCTGCGAGAATGCGGCTTGCGGATTCAAAGGAGACCGACTTTTCTGGCCAATCGTTGATCGAGGGCTTTCCATGAGACACGCGCGAAATGTGACGCGGGCCGGGCCATGGGCGCTGGCCGCGATGGTCGGCATTGTTGCGAGCGGCGGCACCGCCGGCGGTGTCCTCGGACGTCCTGCGGTCGCTGAGGCGCCCCGTGCGACGACGGCGGGACCACCGACCACGGCGACGGCGGAGCATCCTCCCACATCACGGCCGACAGATGATCGTGCCGCGCTTGAAGCCCGGTTCAAGAAGGTGCTCGAAGGCGCCGTGCTGAAGGGCACGTGGCAGGCCACCAACACCGCCGGATTGGCAGGCAAGGCTCCGTTGAGTGAGCCGCGGCCTGACCGATACACGATCTCGGGCGTGCGGAAGTTCGCCGGCGACCATTGGGTAATCACCGCCCGGATCGAGTACGGCGAGAGGGATGTGAACGTGCCGGTTCCCGTCCGGGTGGTCTGGGCGGGGGACACGCCGATCATGACGCTGGACAAGATCAACATTCCGCTCATTGGTGCGTACTCGGCGCGCGTCATGATCTATGGGCATTTCTATTGCGGTGCGTGGTTTGGCAAGGACTACGGCGGCATCCTTTCCGGGCAGATCATTCGGCAAGAAGATGAGGAGCAGTTGGAAGCGGCGTCCAAGGCTGAGGATCCACCGGGATCCGAGCCGGAACCGACTGCAGCGCCGAGGCGTTCGCCGGCGCCGGAGCGCCGCTGAATCATGTCGGGCGATCGGGGGGATCGAGGTCGCGCTCGTGGCCGGAGAAGAAGGTGTTGTAGGGTCGGTCGGGGCCGGTTCCGTCGTCCGCATAGGTGCCATCGGCCGTCCTGCGGTAGCCGATCGCTTCGGGCGTGACGCTTTCACCGTGACCATCGCAGAAGATGACGTTGGCAGTATTGAGGTGCCGGGGATCGACGGCGGTTCGTGGACTGCCGGCATCGCCGGTGCCGCGGTCGCTGGCGGGGGTCAATCGTGGCGGGTCGAGAACCCAGCCGTGGTTGCCGAGTTGGGCAGAGCCATTGACGTCGTTCTGATAGGGTTCACGGGCGGCGGCGGGGACGCCGGCGGCGGTGCCCATACAGTCACCGGCGAGCACCGTCCCGGCAAAGCTGGCGATCGTCGAGCGGTTGACGGGAAAGTTGTGGAACCGGCCGTTGGTCTTGCGGGCGTTTCCAAGATACTGGTGGTTATAGCCGTAGGCGTAGTTTCGTTCGTCGATCCAAGCCGGCACGGTCGGGCACTGATAGACCTTGCTGTCGTAGTCCTGACGGTCGTCCGAGGTGCTGGGGGCGTCGAAGGCGAACAGCCCGACGTACTTGCCCATGGTGGCGACCCAGCGTGGACGGTATTTGAGGCCATTACCGATCTCGTACCAGTTTGCGGGGTTGGAGGTTCCGCCGGCGGCCTTGAAGAACCGCCCGGGCAGGGCGATATCGTTGTTGTCGTCGGCATACATGTGCCAACCGTGTGAGAGTTGGCGGAGGTGCGTCAAGCAGACGGCCCGGCGGGAAGTCTTGCGGGCGCCGGACAGGGCGGGAAGCAAGAGGGCGACAAGGAGGCCGATGATGGAGATGACGACGAGAAGCTCGATCAGCGTGAAGGCGCGCTTTCGGGCGGTCATGGACGTACTCCGGCTGGGCTGTCGCTCTTCGGAAGGCCTGACCACCGGCGGCGGGAGTCGATGAACCGCCGATGGTCAGGGGACTTCCGGACTGGTGGTGCGCCGAGTCGGGTGGCGCACACCGCCTGTGGCGGTCGAGCGCGAGTGAACCCGCGACGGCAGCGCCGGGCACCGACCCAGACGGGGGTTGCTACTTGCGCCGCGTGTGGACGATTTCCATGTTCTTGAACTCCTTGCCGTCCGGACCGGTGTCGTAGGCGTCGAGGACATACTGGTCCTTGCTGTGGAGGCGGTATATCCACTTGAACTTCTTGGAGTGCCCGGTCATGGGGTCGTTAAAACGTCCTTCGAGCGTGATCTCTTTGCCTGAGGAAGAGCACGCGCCCTCGGCGGCGAGAATCATGGTGCTCATGTTGTCGGTCCAGATGGCGGTGTAGTGCTTGTTGTAGTTGTCGTAGCCGATGAGGCCGAATCCTTCGTAGCGCCGGCCCATTTGCTCGTCGACGGTGTCTCCCGTGAACTTCTGCTGAAGGAAGCGACCGCCGAGGATCCATGTGGCTTCGCTCGTGCTATTGGATTCGGTCCAGGGGGCATCGGGCGACATGCGAAACTTGCCGGTTGCTTTCCATCTGCCGGCGAGGGACTTGAGGTGCGCGTGGTGCTCGCCCGGCGTGGCTGTCTTCTCCCAGACCTCCATCATGGCCTTCATGGCCGGGTCGACATCGCCCTTCTTCTTGTCGCCGGGCGCCTGGTCATCGGAGACGACCTGGCTCGTCGCCAGCGCCGTGCCGCCGATGAGGATGAAGAGGCCGATGGCCCGTCGCAGCCTCACTGTCCCCGTGTGTGAGTGGCTCGTTCTCATGTTCTGTTCCTTTCGGAAGTTGGAGGTCGTGGCGTTCGGCGCCCGGCCGACGTACTCGATCGGCAGACTCGCGGGTTGTCGAACCGGCCACGGTCGTGCCGCCCCAGCGGCACACATACGAACATTATGCGAACAGTTGGGCGGCGTCAAGCGGTTTTCCGGAGGTTTTGGCCCTTTGGATGGCGCAAACGACGCGGCGGTGCGCAGCTCACGCGGTGAATCCTCTCGGGGGCCGGGCGGGTCCCGGCTCAGGGCCGGCGGTCGGACGCATCACGAGGATCACTGCGGTCCGGGCGTCTTGAGATTACTGGCGTCAGGGCCAGTTGCCGATGAAAACAGGCGGCGCTTCTGTGGACGCTGTGGCGCCCCGGTTTCGAGACAGAGATTCGCGCATGTTGTTCGCAGAGACCTTTCACCACCATTCAATCCCCGGGGCGATCTGGATCGCGCCGTTTGTGGGGCTGCTCCTGTGCATTGCGATACTGCCGCTGCTGCATAAGACGGAGCATTGGTGGCATCACAACCGAAACAAGCTGATCGTCGCGCTGGCTCTGGGCGTCCTGACGCTGCTGTTCTATCAGTTTCGGGGGTACGGCTTCGGCCACGGAGAACATGTGTCGGAGCCGGGCCTGGGGACGGTCCTGACGATCCTTGATCACGCGGTTCTGGCCGAATACATCCCGTTTATGTCGCTGCTGTTCAGTCTGTACGTGATCTCCGGCGGGATCGGCGTCAAGGGCGATATTCCGGCCCATCCGCGGACCAATGTGGCGTTCCTGGCAGTAGGCGGGCTGCTGGCCAGCCTGATCGGCACGACCGGAGCGTCGATGCTGTTGATCCGGCCGCTCCTGAAGACCAACGCCGAGCGGCGGTACAAGGTCCACACGGTCATCTTCTTCATCTTCATCGTGAGCAACATCGGAGGCACCTTGCTTCCGATCGGCGATCCGCCGCTGTTTCTTGGATACTTGAAGGGTGTTCCGTTTCTCTGGACGCTCGGGCTGTGGAAGGAGTGGGCGTTTGCCATCGCCATTCTGCTGGCGATCTACTATCTGTGGGACGTTCGGGTGTATCGGAGAGAGGCGCCGACGGACATCCGACTGGACGAGACGCAGGTCCGCAAGCTGTCGATGGACGGCACGGTCAACTTTCTCTTCCTGGCCGGCGTGGTGTTTGTCACGGGGACGCTGGATCCGTCCAAGGAGTTCTTCGGGACTGGATGGACGCCGTTTCCGTTCTGCCGGGAACTCGTTCAGAACGTGTTCGTGGCGCTGTCCTTGTGGTGGACGCCGCGGGGCGTGCGGAAAGACAACAATTTCAACTATGTGGCGATACTGGAAGTCGCGTGCCTGTTCATCGGCATTTTCGTTTGCATGCAGGTGCCGATTGAGATCCTGAATGCCAAAGGGGGCGAGCTGGGGATCAACACCGCGCCGCGCTTCTTCTGGGCGACAGGCACGCTGAGCAGCTTCCTGGACAACGCTCCGACGTATGTGGTGTTCTTCGAGACGGCCAAGGCCCTGACGTCCGGGGCGGGCGTGGGGATCATGAATCTGGTGGGCGAAGGGCATATCCGGCTGGATCACCTCGTGGCCATTTCACTGGGTTCGGTGTTCATGGGGGCGATGACCTACATTGGCAACGGTCCGAACTTTATGGTGAAGTCGATTGCGGAGCATGAGGGCGTGCGGATGCCGTCCTTCTTCGGATATGTCCTCTTCAGCGGGTGCATTCTGCTGCCGGTCTTCGCGTTGCTGACGGTGGTTTTCCTGATGTGACGGGGGGGGCAGTGCGGGAGTTTGCATCGCGGGCGATCCGAGGCATCAGCCTCCCGTGAGGAGGGCGATGAAGGGGGCGATGTCGAGGCCGTCGACGGTGCCGTCGGCATTGATGTCGGCGTTGTTGATGTCGCAGCCCGGGAAGGCGGCGGCGTAGGCGACGGGATCGTTCAGGGCCAGTGCGAAGGGGGCGACGTCGAGAGCGTCGAGAACCGTGTCACAGTTGAGGTCGCCGAGGCTGCTCGGAGCGGGCGTGGCGGCGAGGATTACGCCGCCGGCGCCGATCGCGAAGCCCATGTCTATGGATTGAAAATACACGCCGTGCAGGTCGAGGCCGGTGCCCGAATTCTGGGGAATCCATGCTGCGCCGGTGTTGGGGGTGTTGAGGATGGTCCCGGTGTGTCCCACGACATAGCCGTCGGTGGTATTTGGAAAGTGGACGGAACGGAGGACGTCGATGGTTCCGGAGGGCACAGAAGACCACGACTCGCCGCCGTCCAGGGTTTTGAGGATCAAGCCCGTACCACCGGCCGCGAAGCCGGTGAGGCTGTCGATAAAATAGACGGAATAGAGCGTTTCCATCGTTCCGGAAGGTTTCTGGACCCAGGATTCTCCGCCGGTCGCAGTCTTGAGGATGGTGCCGGCGTCGCCGACGGCAAAACCGGTCGTCGTGGTGGGAAAATGCACATCGTAGAGCACGTTGGTGACGCCGGTGGCCTTTGGCGTCCAGAGACCGCCGGTGTTCAGGGTCTTGAGCACCAGCCCCTGGTCACCGACCGCGAAGCCCGTGGTCGCATTGACAAAATGGAGGGCATAAAGGGTGAGGGTGGTGTTTGTGGGCGTGAAGGTCCACAGGCTGCCGCTCGTAGTGGTTTTGATGATGGCGCCGGAGGTGCCGGCGACCAAGGCGGTCGAGGCATCGAGGGCGAAGACGTCGTTGAATACCGGGGTGAAGGCCTGCGCGAACCAGGTGTTGCCACCGTCGAAGGTTCGCGTGATCACGCCGCCAACCCCCAGGATGCCGCCGACGGCGTAGCCCATGGTGGCGTCGGCGAAATGGACGTTGTTCAGGGGGAAGTTTGTGCCGGACGGTTTGGGCGTCCATTGTTGGGCGAAGGCGGAGGGGATGCCGGCGAATAGAACGGTCGCCAGCAGTAGTGACGGGCGCCTAGCGGCGCTGGTTGTCGAATACATCGATGCCCCTCCAATTGCAGCGATTCCGCGCGGCGCGCTCACTCAGATGCGTGAGCCTGCCGCGTCCTCGTGCTCAGCGAAACGGCAAAGCCGACCTTGGATTCCGTGAGCGCAACGGAACAGTTTTGTGCGACCGGCAAGACGGAGCCGCTGTCAGCGTTCCCGCCATGATACCAGATTCGTTCCCAAAATGCGACTGGCGTCGCGCTCCCGTACGGGCCGTCCGAGAGCATGGCGGGCGATTATCGGGCGGTCGCGAATCTTCCGGCGGTCGACATGGCAGGCGGCGTCAATACCTCAGTGCGTAGAGAATGACGTTGGTGGCGATTCGTCGAGCGTCGGCCGGGGCGACGCCGCGGCAGATGTAGCACTGGTGATCGTCGATTCCACAGCCGATTCCCCAGCGGGAGAAGACGACAGCCATCCGCCCGTTGATTTCAAGGCCGCTCAGGACAGGCTCATCCAGGTCCGGCTGTTCACGTCTGAGGGTGGTGCGGTATCGGACATGGTCGAGGTGGTAGGCTCCCGGGCCGCTGCGAATAGGGTGGTCGGGGCCGATCGGTTTCAAGGTCACGTCTGGGAACAACTGTCCCATGAGTTTCTGAAAGCTGTTGGCGAAGGCTTCGCGCCCGCAGCAGGCCTCGGCAAGAAGGAACCCGCCGCGCTGGAGATATCGACGGAGGCCTTCGCGTTCGGCGGATGACAGTTCGAAGGCGTAATGACCGCTCATGTATGCGATGGGGTGGTCGAGGAGTTTGGGGTCGTCCGCACGGAGTGGGGCCGCGCGCCCGATGACGGTGACGTTGGCATTCTTGCGGAGGTATTCGGCGAGCTTGGGGATGACGAGGGGATCGGGCTTCCAGTCTCCGGCATGGGATATCTGGGCGATCTCGAGGGTTCCGCGGACGGGGACGCCCTCGATTTGAAGCCGGCGGCGTTTGGGGAGGGTCACTTCGGCGAGTTTGTCCCGGAGCGGTTCGCGACCGGTGGCATAGGCCGCGATGTTGGCGCCGAGTCTGAAGGCCTTATTCGAGAGCTTCGGGACGTCGGCCTGTTCCCAGAGGCACGACAGGTCGCGGGGGGAAAAAATGATGCTCGTCCGGCAGCCGGAGTCGAGACCGAACAGGGGCCAGCGTCCGGGTTTGAGCCGATGGAGGGCGTGCCAGACGGGGTGCGTGGATTCGAGCTCGCGCAGGGCATATTGAGGGAAGGTCTGTTGGATGAACCGCTCGAAGCCCTTCCGGAAGCGAGGGCGGGAACAGCAGGCCTCGGCGAAGATGAATCCGCCGGCCTCGACGAATCGACGCAGCTTGTTGCGGTATGCCTTGTTGAGCTTCGGGAACTCATGGCCCTGGAGGTAGAGGATGGGTGCCTGGAGCCATGCTTCGACGGGCGCGTCGAGGTCGACGACCTGCCAGGAGACGGGTTCGCCGAGGTCATCGCCGATCGCCGCGACGAGATTCCGACAGTCGTGCCGGTCCGGATTCCATTCGTTGTCGTCCGACCACTTGAGTTTGGCGAAGAGCACCGGGCGCCGGCCCTTGGCAAGGAACAGCAACGCGAAGGCCGTGTCGACGATGCTGCGATTCCAGGAGCCTCGACCTCCGAAGAGGCCCATTCCGCCGGACTGGCTGTTGACGAGGACCTCGGCGCCTTCGCGGTACCAGTCGTGGTCGCCGAAGTAGCGGAGGCCGGCGAGGATGCCGGTTCGCTCGACGCCGTAGAGCCAGTAGTGGTGCCACGTGGATCCCTTCGGATTGCGGCGGGGGGGGGAGGGGGGGGGGGGGCCGGTGAGGCGCGCCGCCGCCGCGGCGGTCCGCCGGCGTGTTCGCGCTCTTCGCGGCTAT
>CAYQDV010000083.1:3942-12644 GCA_964416295.1 uncultured Planctomycetaceae bacterium | reverse complement strand
GAATAGATTCCGGCTGAGGAACGACTGGGACGTAACCAGCAGCGGGGCGACAGCGTCGACGGCGGCAACAGCGATCGTGCCGTCCCGCTCGTTCTTTACATATACGCCCGTTTTGCTCGGAGTCAGCCCGCCGATACGCAGCCGGACCGGCTCCAACAGCCCTTCGGCCGTCAATTCGATCGTGGCGCGCGGGGTCTCCAGACCGAATGCCGGGAGCGGCGCAAACTCAAAGCCGACGGCCTTCAGGTCGCGAACGGCCTTGAGCAGGTCGTCGACGGCCGCGAATTCGGCCTCCTGAGTCTCTTCCGTCCCGAGACTCGATTCGATCCGCCACTTGCCGTCGGCCTTGACCAGAGTGACCGAAGCCTCCTCCCGCGTGAACACGACGCGCTGAACCTTGGCCGTTGCGACCTCGGTCACGCGCTTGTCGCGAAGGACGGACAACTCCGGGGCCACCTGGTCTGCAAGACTCTTGGCGACGTCGAAGACGGCGGGGTGATCCGCTTCGTCCAGCCGAGCGAACAGCTTGTCCTCGGCCGACGCGCCGAATGCCACGCGAATGACATGTGTCTCGATATCGAACTCCGGCGCGACCGGTCCCTCGGTGCCTTCCGGGACCGGCTTCGGCGTTTTTTTCTCCGTCGTCACGGCAACAACAAATCGCGGTGGCTCAAGCCCATACACGCGCAGACTCTTGGGAGCATCGTCGACGAACTCACGGACACGCATGTTGGATGCCGAAGTCAACAGCCTGTTGACCGCCGCCTGTTCCGCCCTCGCTTTGATCGGCGACTCGATCACCCACTTGTTGTCGGTTTTGACGAGGGTATACCGCCGTTGCCCGGTCACTTCCACACGAACGGCGTCGGTCTGAGCGAACTGGGCAAGTTGCTTGCCGCGGTAGTCGGAGAGGCTCTTCTTTAACTGCCGATTCAGGTCAGCGTCGACCAGGTAGATTGTGTCGTCCCCCTCCTTCTGGACATAGGTCTTGTTGGAAAGCGTCTGCCTGGCGCCGATCCGGACCGCGACGGACTTTCCGCCCTTGTCAGTCAGCACGACGCGCCTCAAGGGAGTGTTCAGGGAGGTCATCGAATCGTCGGGCCGATCCGGATCGCCCGCGCGATAGGCCTGGACAAACTTCAGGTCCTTGATGCGCTGGGCGTCGGCATTCACGGCGGAATGCTCGCCCGGACCCTTCAGTGGCGCCGTCATACGCCACTTCTCTTCCATCATTTCGAACACCGCGGCCGGCTTCGATCCAATCTGAACCTCGAAGCGAGCCAACTCACCGAGCGGCGGATCCACCAGCGCCGTGGGACCACGGCCGGCGCGTCCGGCCTCGTCCTTGGTTTCGGACGATGTCGCCCACCACACACCGAATACCGCCACCACCAGCGCGATCACCAGTCCTAACGTCGTCCTCACGTTCATGGCGTTTAACCGTCCGTCAAAGCTTGTCTGGAAAACATTCCAAAACCGCCGGTCCTGCGACGGCTACTTGCGGCGTACGAACCAGAAAATGACACCCGGCACAAGGACCAGTATGGGCCAGACGGCCCACACGAAGGCCTGCACGGTCTCGAGTTCCGGTTTTGGAATCGCGTCGACCGTCGGCTTCGGGACGGGGCCGCGCGCGATCCACTCGGTCTGCCCTTGCAGCCAGTAGAGCGTGTTGACCACCAGGTCGGCGCTCTCGGTCGGCGGAGGATCAAAACGTATCTTCGCGCCTTCGCGCATGACGGGCTGATTCAGGTAGCCATCGACCAGGCTCCCGCCGAAGCCGATCACCGCGATACGGCCCTTATTCTTGTCGCCTTCCTTCCGCTCCGCGGCCACCATCAGATCGAACGGTCCGTGGTTCGGCTCTGCCTTCAGCGTCACGATGCCCTCGGACGATGGGTTGCGCAGTGCGTTCACGATCGAAATCAGATCCTCGATCCGCGCCCCGATGTAGTTCTCGCTTTCCTGGAGACGCTGGACGACCTCACGGGTGACGCCTTCCGGCTCGGCCTCCGTAAAGGTGATCGGACAGGCATCATTGACGAGGAACCGCGTGCCACGCGACGGCTTGCCGGCGGGATGTTCGGTGAACCCCCCTGCCGGCATGTACGCGAAACGCGGCCCGGCCACGCTGAAGCTGTTGGCCGCTCGGGTCTCCGGGATGACCCAGACGACGCGAACGGCATTATCGACCCTGATGCCCCAGTCGGACTCGAGGATCGGCCCGTAACGATACTCCGGCGTTACGAGGCCGCCACCGAACGGGCCGCTTTGTTGTATCTCCCAAGCGGCGACGAACAAGGCCCGGCCGTCGTTCGCCAGGACCTCGCGAATCTTCTTGCGTTCCTTGTCACCAAAGGTCTTTTGTGGTTGAGGATTCCGATCGAAAGGGTTTGGTGGCGCGGGCGCCGCCGGAGGCAGGAGCACATAGACGCTTTCCGTGCCTTCCTCCGGCTTGGGAGCCTCCTCCGTGGTCGCCAGGTTCCAATCCACGACCTTGAAATTGGCCGCTTCGAGATGCTTGCGAAACTCCGAAAGCATAGCCGAGGGGACGCGGCTTCGCGGCGGCGGGAACGGGCTTCGCTGCTGTGGTGCGGGGGGTTCGAAGGAAACCAGAACCACCGTGGCGAAGGGCCGGTCGCGCATCACCGCCAGAACGGCCGACGAAATCGCGCCGTCGCCGTTGAACGTGCGGCCCAGTCCCTCATCCTTGCTGCCGAATCCCCCTGCGACGCTCTCCCGTATCCGGAACACCTCGGAGAGAGAGACGACGCGAACCTTGTCATTGGCTCGGACGACAACGATGTTATCTTCCTTCAACTGATCGGCGATCGACCCGAGCTTGAGTTCGGGAAGCCCCTCAAACTTCTTTTCCAGCTCCGTCAGGGCGGTAATGCGAGCGCTGAAGAGCTTTCCGCCGCCGGCCTCATCCAACAGCGTTCTGGAGCCGGCGTCGAGGCTGGTCAGGCGGTCGGCCAGACCACTGAGCAACTCGTTCGCGGCCGCCGCGTTCTGTTCGAGGATGGAGACATCCTGCCGAACGTTGGCAATGGCCTGCGCCAGTTCCTCCGCGTTTCCCGTGTCAATGGTCCCGAGTATCTGTAACCGCGACTTGCCGAGCGAGGCGCCCGCTTTCTGCAGGATCGTGGCGACCTCCATCCGACTCTGGAACGGACCGATTTTCACGGTGGCGGACCAGTTGGGATGTTGCGTGACCGATGGGAACTTTCGGGCAAAGGTGTCCACACGCCGGACCAAGGTCTCAATTTCCTTGCGAACCTCGACGCCGCGATCGCTATAGGCTTTCAGAACCGCGGCTCGATCCGCTGGCAGGGAGCTGTTCTCCGGTCCGACCGTCTGCCGCAGCGATGCGATCAGTTGGACCGGCCCAGCGGCCACCTCGCGCAACATGCGGATGTTCATGGAGTCCGGCCGAGCCGCTTCATCCGCCAGCGTCTTCAGTTTCGACAGGAACTCCGCGATGCTCGACAGATCCTTCTTGACGTCGCCCACAGCGGTCTTCGCGCGAGTGGCCGCGTCGGCATACTTCGGGATACCGTCCGGCGGGATCAGCTCGTCGATTTCCTCGCGAGCCTTGTCGAGCGCGTCGCCCCGGCTGTGTAAGATGCGAACAACCTCGGCGAAGAGCGGAAAATCGCCCAACCAGGCTTGTTGCTCGATCAACGCCTGGGCCTGCGCGGAGCGCGTCTGGAGTTCGGTCTTGATCTCGTCCAGCATGCCCGTGAATTCCGCCAGGGTTTCCTTGTGCTGTTCGGCTTCTCCACCGAGAACGGAACTGAGTTGGGTGACCAGTTTCTCCCGTTGACTCAGCGTGGACACGTGCGTCACCGTGACATCCGGCGCGAAGGCCTGGAGTTCGTCGAGGTAGTCCTGCAGCCGAGCAATGCGTTCTTGCTGCTCTTCGTCCTCCTCATCAGGCTGATAGAGCATCCAGATGGACAGGTCGCCATGACGCTCATTGAGGATGCTCTTGGTCCGATCGGTCAATCCGTAGGCGCCGAGCGTTGCCAGGTCCCGCCGGACGTGCTTCAACGAGCCAATCCAGTTGATCGCGATCAGCAATGCGGCTGCCACCACAACCGTGACCGCCACATTGGTACCGATTAACCATCGGCGGCCGGAGGACATGCCCTGCGAATGGTCACCGGACGACTTTACGCCGCCTTTCTCATCACCCGAACCCGCTGTCATCGCCGTGTCTCCGAGATCACCACCGTCGTATGGCCGCCTTCGGTTGTTGTCGCGCCGCTCTGCCACGATCCCCCGGCTGCCGCCGGGGGCTATTGGAAATCCCACACATCATATCGTGTGCATCGCCGTGTGCCGGTCTCATCGCCACCGCCTTGATTCGAGCGCCTTGACCGCTACGAAGAGAAAAAAGACCGTGCCGCTCAAGAAGAACACGACCGCACCGGTATCGAAAATCCCCTTGCTGAAATCCTGGAAGTGCCTCACGATGTTGACGTAGCCGAGAGCGCTTCGCCACGCCCCCCCTTTCCAGGAGGCGATGGCGTCGATCACCAGCGTGAACAGGCTCAGGACGCCCATCGCGATGATCGCCGCGACGAGCTGATGCCGCGTCAGGGCACTGGCGAAAATGCCGACAGCGATATAGAGGGCGCCCAGGAGCAACATGCCGACATAGCCGTACAGCACGACGCTGACCTCGGCTCCGCCATACTTGAACAGCAAGGCCACATGGACAACTGTGGTCAGCAGCAAAGCCGCATAGAACAACAGGACGCCAAGGAACTTGCTGAAGACCACCTGGAAATCGGTGACGGGTGCGGTCATCAGCGTCTCAATGGTCCCGCTGGCGAACTCTTCCGACAGGGCGCGCATGGTCAGGAGCGGCACCGCAAAGACGAGCAATAGCGCCATGCTGTCCAGCATCGGCTTGACGGAGGCCTCGGCACCGGGCAGGAGCGTCGTCGTCGTGAACAGATAGCCGGTTGCGACGAGAAACACCGTTGCCACGACATAGGCAACGGGCGAAAAAAACGTCGCGTACAGTTCTCGCTGAGTCAGGGCCGTCACGTTTCGTATCACGACCGGGCCTCCTTGCTATCCCGCTGTTCCCGCAACTGCTGCGCGGTGATTTGAACGAAGAACTCTTCCAGACTTCCGACCTCGAGTCGAATCTCGCGCAGCGACCAGCCTTTGGCCTTGACGAGCTTGAAAATGTCCTCACGCGGATCGGCCCCGCCGTCGGTGTCAATCGTCAGCCGGATCCATCCGTTGTCGGACGCGGAGTCGACCCTCTTGACGCCGTTTACGGAGGAGACGGCCTTGGTCACGTCGCCGTTGGGTCCCGAGATTTCCGCAATGAGACGAGATCCGCCGCGGATCCGGTCCTTCAACTCATTCGGTGAGCCGGACGCCACGATCTTGCCGCCGGCAATGATGATCGTCCGATCACAGGTCGCCTCGACCTCCGGCAGGATGTGGCTTGAAAGCAGCACGGTGTGTTTCTTGCCCAATTCCTTGATCAGGTTTCGCGTTTCACGGATTTGCGTCGGGTCGAGGCCGACCGTCGGCTCGTCAAGGATCAGCACTTTGGGATCATGGAGCAGGGCATCGGCCAGGCCGACGCGCTGTCGCATGCCCTTGCTCAACTGGCCAATCGGGCGGTCGATGAACTCCCCCAGCCAACACAGGTCCGTCGTCCGTTTGATGGCGGCCTGACGCTCTGCACGGCTCAGTCCGCGGATCTTGCCTCGGAAGGTGAGGTATTCCCGGCACCGCATGCCATTGTCCAGCGGCACCATTTCCGGCAGGTAGCCGACCACGTGCCGGACGGCGAGCGATTCGTTGAACACGTCATGGCCCACGACCGCGGCCGTCCCGGCCGTTGCCGGCATGTAGCACGTCAGGATTCGAAGAGTTGTGGTCTTTCCCGCTCCGTTCGGCCCGAGGAACCCCACGATTTCTCCCTCGTGGATGTGCATGGAGATTCCGTCAATGGCCTTGCGGTCGCCATAGAGCTTTGTCAGATTCTGTACCCTGATCATGACAATCTGATTCCTTGTGACGCCGAGCCTGACCGCCGGCTGTCTTCGTCACCCCAAGGCGATTGCAGGGCGGCGGGCCTGTCACGAAGCGTCTTGGGCCGCCTGATTCACGCCACTCTCGGGCGGCAGCCGTGCTGGACCGCCACGCCGGCCTTACGTCAAACCCCGCTATCTATAGGGTGTCTTGTGGGTCTGTCAAGCCCCGCCATGGCAGCAAAAAGCCACGGCCCGGGCTGTCTACTGAACGGACGCCGCGGCCGTCTGCGTCCTGTCAGATTCTTCCGGCGTGGAACGCCAACAGTCAAGAACGACCGGAAAAATCGTGCCTCCGCCACTGGCTTCGCCGCGGGCCTCGGCAGGCCCCAATCTCTGCACCGCGGGAACGCAGCAATCCGATGATACTACACCTGACATGTTGGAACGTCGGGCAAGAATCGCCGGCCTGCCGGGCGCTTGCAAAGTGATGCCGGACCGATAAGGATGCCGACGAGGGCGAGACTGTTTCCTCCAGGCTCCGGGCGAGTCGGACAGTCGGCGCACAACGGAAAGGCTGCCACGGCGTGAGATTCGGCATCAGGCGTTTCATCGCCGGCACGTTTGCCGCAGGAGCGATCCTTGGCGCTACGCCTCGGGCCGCGATCGCTCAAACCGGAGGCGACGCCGGCGGCGTGTCCGACCAGTTTCTTCAGCGCCGCCGCGATCTGGAACTACGGAACGAACTGCGACTCGCCCGTGAGTTGCCGACCTCTCAACGGTTCCGGATCGACTACGGCGGCTGGTTCGACGCGTACCTGTTTCTCTTCGACGACGGGCGGGAAAGCAGCCGGACATTCCGCCAAACCGAGATGCAGCTCTGGGCGTCATTGAGCGCGGACCGCGGCATCCACGAGGCCTACATCCGCACGCGGATGACCTACAGCGACTGGAATGCCGGCGACTCCTTCACTCCCAATGAGGACGATCTCGAGGGTCCAAACCTCGAACGCGGCTGGTATCAGTTCGATGTGGCCAAAGCGCTCCGGGTGCGCGGAGATCAAGCCACGCCGTTTGAGTTGAAGCTGAAGGTCGGGCGCGATTTCGTCCAGGCCGGGACCGGTCTTGCGATCAGCCTGCCGCTCGACCTGGTTCAGGTGCAGGCCGAATTCGCCAACTTTGAAACGACCTTGATCGGAGCCAGGACACCCGCCAGCACCGAGAACATCGACCGCAGCCGCCCCGTCGCCGACCACAGCGACCGCAACTTTTGGATCGTCCAGGAACGCTACCTGGGCTTCGACCGCCACGTCCCCTTCTTCTACATCGCTTGGCAGGATGACAACACCAGCGAAGATCCACCCGACTTCCTCCAGAAGTTCCGTTACAGTTCCCGCTATATCGGATTCGGATCAACGGGCGAACTGATCGACCACCTTCGCTACAGCACGGAATGGATTCTCGAGCGCGGCCGCAGCTTCGGGAACGAACGATTCCTGCGTCACGACGAAATCAAGGCGTGGGCCTTCGACCACCAACTGGAGTATTTCTTCTCCCACAAAACGAAACCCCGGCTCTCTCTGGAATACATGTTCGCCAGCGGGGATACGAACCGGCTTGGCAGTCCGACCAACGCCGCTGGAGGCAACCGCAAGGACCACGTCGATCACGGATTCGTCGGGTTCGGGTTTCGTGATACGGGTCTGGCGTTCGCTCCACGCCTGTCGAACATCCACGTCTGGCGCGCCGGCGCGGCCTTCCGGCCGTTCGCCGAGGTCGAAGCGGCGAAAAACCTGGAACTCGGCACCGACTGGTTCGTTTACGCCAAACACCGGTCATCGGCCGCCGTAAGCGACCCATTCGCCGATCGCCGCTCCGGCTATCTCGGCTGGGAGATGGACTATTTCGCAAACTATCGGGTGACCAGCGATCTGGCGCTTACGGTTCGATTTGGGTCATTTTTCCCAGGCCGGGCATTTACCGACCGAACGACACGCACTTTTCTTCTGACGGGATTGTCATGGTCGTTTTGAGCTTGGCGGCACCAGAACGTGGTTATTATCGGGCTATATGGGGGCGCGACACCCGTTTCAAGAGCCTCGCTTGCATCCTTCTTCTGTTCGTGGCATGGAGCTTGCCATCACTTGGGTGTGCCGGGCCGCGGATCAGTCCGCCGGACGTGGATCCGGCCACTTTGTCGGACGACGGCTTTCAGGCCTACCTGTCCGAGGCCCCCTTGGTCACGGTGGATGAGGCCTACCGTGCGATGCTGATCCTGGCCGACGGCGCGGATGAGAGCCCGTCGTTCGAGGAGCGGCGGCGGACGCTGGAGACGCGCGGGATCGCGCGGCCCGCGTGGCGATTGAAGGGCGAAAACGTCATCGATGCCGGATCGGTGGCCTATATGGTATGCAGGATTTGCAAAGTGCGTGGCGGCATCAACTACAACCTGTTCGGTTCGCTCGGGCTGGGTGACCGGCGTTACGCCATGCGCGAGCTGCTCTATCTCGACATGCTCGACGATGCAGTGGATTACCAATACATGACCGGGCCGGCGCTGGTCGCCCTCATGGGCAAGGCCGACGAATTGATGGAGAAGAAGGGGCTCTACGAAACTCAGCGAATCGACTTGAGTGACGAAACCGACCGTGACGCCGGGGGCCATCTGATCGTCCCGCCGCCGATCATCCCGCCGGA
>CAYQDV010000083.1:0-3842 GCA_964416295.1 uncultured Planctomycetaceae bacterium | reverse complement strand
TCGGGACCGACCCGAAGTTGAAAGAGGGTTGGCGTCGGGTGCGCCGGGGCGAGAACCTCATCAAGGGTCAGCAAATCCGCACGTCGCTGCGATCTGCCATCAAGCTCGTGGCCTATCCCGCCGAGCCGCCAACGGTCATCATGATCGAGCGAGCGTCTTTGGTCAGCATCTCCGAGTTGCGATACGTTCACCATTCCGCCAAGTCGCGCATCAAGCTGGCCTATGGCGCGATTCGCGCCGGCGTCGCCGAGGGCGTGATCCGCAGCGACATGGAGATCGAGTGTCCCGTGGCCACCCTCAGCAAGAAGGGCACGGACATCTTCCGGTTTGAGTATCGAAACGGCCGCTGGAAGATGTCGCTGTCGGCGCTCGGACGCGGTCAGATCATGGCCATTCAGAACCGCTACGCCGGCGTCGTCGGCGGCCGCTCGTGGACCAGTGGGTTTCTCCGTACCCGCAACGTCTTTCCCGGCCAGTTCGTCACCGATCAGATGGTCCGCACGATCGAGTCGACGCTCTTCGACCGGGACATCAACATCAACGACGTGTTCGGCCTGAAGGGGATCGAGCTTCAATTCAACACCTTGTTCGGCAATGGCACGGGATTCCTCCTCCTGGGCCGCAACCCGATCGAAGTTCGCGAGACGACGCAGCGCGACCGAACGGATGACACGAACGCCGCGATTGATGTGCAGCAGCAGATGTCGACCTCGCCCCCGGGCGGCGGCGAGTCACTCCTGCTGCGGCAGGCCATTGACAGCATTCGACAGCGCGCCGCCATCCAGCCGCACCCCGGTGGCGACTTCGGCATCGGGACGGGCTTCTTGCCCAACATCATCGTCGACACCACTGCGCGGGTCCGACTGCTCGAGCGATTGATTCCGCATCCACCGCAACTGCTCCAGGCCCAACAGAAAGCGGCCCTCAAGCGAGCTGCCGACGGACGCAAACACCGGTAGCACACGCCGTCTCAGGCAGCGAGGACGCGCGCCGGCCTACCGCACACGATCCAACCTTCACCTCCCGCTCGCTCTTTTGGCGATGGGTCGTCAGTACGCCGTCAGCCGGCTGGCAATTGCCGCACGCAACGGCTACAACTAGCCGGTGATGGTTGCCTGCAAGACGGACAAGCGAGCGCCGCCCATGACCGTGAGCTCCGCGGCCGACATCCGGCTCGCGGTCGCAGCGGCCCGGCGCGCCGGCAGGACCATCGGACTGGTCCCGACCATGGGCGCCCTCCACGCCGGGCATGTGAGCCTCATCGACGCCGCCCGGCGACAGGGCGACTTCACGATCGTCAGCATCTACGTCAACCCGACGCAGTTCGGGCCGACGGAGGATTTCGACGCATACCCGCGTTGTCTCGACGCCGACCGGGCGACGTGTTCGGCGGCGGGCGTCGATCTGATCTTCGCTCCGGACCACGACGAGGTGTACCCCGCCGGAGGCCAGACGCGCGTCCAGCCCGGTGCGCTCGCCGACACGCTCTGTGGTCCGTTTCGTCCCGGCCATTTTGAAGGGGTGTGCACGGTGGTCGCCAAGCTGTTCAACCTCGTTCAGCCGGACGTAGCCTACTTTGGCCGTAAGGACGTGCAGCAGGCCGCCGTCATCCGCCGGATGGTCGAAGACCTTCGGATGCCGGTTCGGATCGAGGTCTGCCCGATCGTTCGCGAGCCGGATGGGTTGGCAATGTCCAGTCGGAATGTATATCTCGACGACGCCGAACGCGAGCGGAGCCTGTGCCTGTACCACGCCCTGTGCGCGGGGCGAGAGCGATTGCTGGCCGGTGAAACGTCCATGGAGCGTGTCCATGCGGCCATGCGCAAAGTGGTTGAGGCCGGCGGCGACGTCACGGTGGACTACCTCAGTATCGTGGATCCGGATACGCTCGCGCCGGTGACGACTTTGGTGGATCGCGTCATGATCGCCGGCGCGGTTCGGCTCGGCGGGACACGGCTGATCGACAACGTCCTCGTGGAAACCCGGGATTAACACAGTGCGAAAGGAATCGCGGACGACGAATCGCGACAGCGGAGATACGCGGGAGTGCGATGCGCTGTCCGTCTTTCTCTCTTTCGTCGCGGGTCGGGCGCCGCGCGTTCAGGACTGACTTCACATGCACCCGACGATGTTTCGCATTCCGTTCCTGCCCGACTGGCTCGCCGACGTCAAGAGCTACGGCGTCATGATGATGATCGCGTTTTTGACGGGTATCTGGTGGGCGGCGCGTCGGGCCATGAAGGTCAAGGCCAATCCGGACGTCGTCCTTAACCTGGGTTTCATCGCCCTCGTGGCCGGAATCGTCGGCGCGCGATCCATGTACGTGATTCACTATTGGGACGAGCGGTTTGCCATCTACGCCCATCCGATAATCGCGGCGCTGGACATCCGCGCCGGCGGACTTGAGTTTCTCGGCGGGCCGATCCTGACGATTCCGGCGGTGTTCATCTACTTGAAATATATCGCGAAGGTCTCGTGGCGATGGTATCTGGATATCACCACTCCTTCGCTGGCCTGGGGCCTGGCCCTGACGCGGATCGGATGCTTTCTGAACGGCTGTTGCTGGGGAGCCGTCTGCCTCGACGACCATGATCCGGCGCGCGAGCATGCCGCCGTGCCGTGGGCCGTACGGTTTCCCTACGGCAGTCCGGCGATGAAACAGCAATACGAGTTTGGTCAGATCACGATTCCGAAGGAACTGATCGTCGTGACCGATCTGGGCGAGAGCCTGCCTCTGCCGCGGGAATACATCGAGGCGGTGCTTCACGAGAAGAACAAGGCCGGACACGAGTACCTCGAGGCCTACAGGGCCGCGCGGCGCAAGCTGAAGGAGCGTCCGAAGGCGGACGCCGACCCGGCCGAAACGGCTCGTCTGCGAGGCGCAGCCCGCTCGGCCCTCAAGAAGTATGTCCGTGTCAACCCGGCCCAGGGCCAGGTCTGGCAGCAGTGTGACCGTTACGACCTGACGCCGCAGGACCTGTCTGCACTCGCGAGTCAATTCCGATCGAAACCGGTGCACCCCACGCAACTCTACAGTGTCATCAACGGTCTTCTGCTGGCATGGTTGCTCTCGCGGATATTCTATGTCCGCCGCCGCCACGGCGTTGTGCTCGCCGTGTTCCTGCTCGTCTATCCTGTCTCACGGTTTCTGCTCGAGCTGATCCGCCAGGACAACCCGTTGGATTTCGGCGGCCTGACGATCTCGCAGTTCCTCGGGCTGAGCCTGGTTCTGGTCGGTGCCCTCTTTCTGTGCTATATTCGATATGTGCTGCCGGAGAAATGCCCCCTGGCGGTTCCCTACATCCCTCCCGAGGAAGAGGAACCGCAGCACAAGAAAAAACACAGATAGGGACCCTTCTCGCATCGTTGCGGAGAGGGGAGGTACCATGATGCCAGGCGCAAAACCCGCGTGGGTCCTGTTCGGTCTGACGACGGCGTTCGTGGCGGCGCCGGCCGCCGGCGCCGACCATGTTCGACTTCGCAACAATCTGATCCCCGGCTTCCGGACCGAATACCGGATTTCCCGCGTGATCCGCCGCACCTCCCGACAACAAGACTATCTGCAAACCGTGACGTATTCCCGCCATTCCGACTGGGTTCGGTGCAACGTGGACGAATCGCAGCCCGGCCGTGTGAAGGTTTTTCACATGATGGTCGACACCCCCCCCAAGGTGCTTCGGGTGTTCCACGACGACGAGCGCGTCCGCCCGACGCCCGACGCCACCGAGTTCAACCTGCTCAGCGGCTCGCCGAGCCTGCGCAGCGCGGTCATCACGCCGCGTGACGCGCCGCTGGAGGTGCTGCCCATCACCGAGGCGGCCGAACGGGCGGTCCTGGCCGCG
>CAYQDV010000082.1:0-12687 GCA_964416295.1 uncultured Planctomycetaceae bacterium | reverse complement strand
GGTGCGCGATCTCCTGGCGGTACTCTTCATCGCTCAGGTCGGTGAGCTGCGGCGGTTTGAGGGACGCACCCCCGACGGCGTGCGGCGGGGCCGGCTCGCCCGCCCGCGCCGCCGCCGGCCGACTCAGAGCGTGTGGCGGTTCGGACACACCGAGTCGCCCCGCGAGAGACGCTGTACAGCCTTGCCGAAGAATACTACGGTGATCCGAAGCAATACCGCAGGATCTACTACGCCAATCGCAATCGCATTGCCGATCCGCGAAACATTCCGGTGGGCATGGTCCTGATTATTCCGCCGTTGCCAAAATGAATGTGATCTCCCCACGTCGGTTCTCACTGCGCGACAAGGTCCAGTACCTGCCCGGGGTGGGTCCGCAGCGGGCCGCCCTGCTGGGCCGGCTTGGAATCGAGACGATCGATGACCTGCTCGAACACCTGCCGATGCGCTACGAGCGGAGGGAGTGCCGGACCATCGAACATCTTGATGAGGGGATGGATGCCACGATCGTCGGCCAGGTCACGGCGGTTCGCCGGCGCTCGGGCCGCCGAGGCCCCACGGTTTCCGCCACGCTGACGGACAACACGGGACGGTGCAGCCTCTCGTGGTTCAATGCGGGCTGGATCACCGACCGGTTGGCGCGGGGCGACATCCTCCGGGCGTCGGGAAAGGTGACGCGATTTCGCGATCGGCCGCAACTGGTGAACCCGCGTTTCACGGTGCTGGGCGCGGAGGCCGAGCCGGTGGATGAGTCCGCGCCGGCTGAGTATGAGGCCGTGTATCCGGCCACGCTGGCGTTGTCGAGCCGCATGATCGCACGGTTGATCGGGCGGAATCTCGACGACCTGCTCGAACTGGTTGTCGAGCGGTACTCCGCGGCCTATCGCGCGGCTCGCGACCTTGTTCCGCGGCGGGCGGCCCTCGAGGCGCTCCATCGTCCCCGGTCCGGCGAGCAGATGGCGCAAGGTCGGCGGCGCCTGGCCTACGATGAACTTCTGTTGCTGCAACTGGCGACCACGCTCGCCCGGCGGCACCGGCTGAGCGGCCCCGCCGCCGAGGCCCTGACGACCACGGCTCACATCGACGATCGAATCCGGCGGCGGTTTCCGTTTCGCCTGACACTCGCGCAGGATCGAGCCGTCGAGGTGATCGCGTCCGATCTGGCGGCCTCCCGGCCGATGAATCGGATGCTTCAGGGCGACGTCGGGTGCGGCAAGACCGTGGTGGCGCTCTACGCCGCGCTGGTCGCGGTGGCGAACCGGCGGCAGGTGGCCATCATGGCGCCGACCGAGCTGCTGGCCGATCAGCATCATCGCTCGGTTTCGCAATTCCTGTCCGACAGCCGGGTCCGCCATGGCCTGCTGATCGGCGGGCTGCCGTCGCGGCGGCGTGGCGAGCTGCTCGGGGCCATCGAGGACGGGTCGATGGACATCGTGATCGGGACGCAGGCGCTGATTCAGTCGGACGTGCGGTTCGACCGCCTGGCGCTGGTCATTGTCGACGAACAGCATCGATTCGGCGTGCGGCAGCGGGCCACGATTCGCAGCAAAGGCCCGGCTCCGCATTATCTCGTGATGACCGCCACACCCATCCCGCGAACGCTGGCCATGACGGTCTTTGGCGATCTGGACGTGACGACGATCGACGCCCTGCCGCCGGGCCGGGCGGGCACGACGACGCGGATCGCGCGGCCGCCGGAACACGCGTCGGTTTGGGAAGCGGTCCGCGAGCGGCTGGCAGCGGGCGAGCAGGCCTATGTGGTGTATCCGTTGGTGGAGGAATCGGAGCATCTGGCGGTTCGCGCGGCGACCACGGAATACGAACGATTGAAGCGGGACGTCTTTCCCGAGTTCAGCGTGGGCCTGTTGCACGGCCGGATGGCGTCCGATGAGCGCGAAGCGGTCATGACGTCGTTCGCCGCGGGGCGGACGTTGGTTCTGGTGTGTACGACCGTGATCGAAGTCGGCATCGACGTGGCCAATGCCACGACCCTGGTCGTGGAGCACGCGGACCGCTATGGCCTGTCTCAGCTCCACCAGTTGCGCGGCCGCGTGGGTCGCGCCGACAAACCGGGTCACTGTTTCCTGATGACCGACGCGCCGGACGGGAAGGACCCCCGGCGGCTGGCCGTCCTGGCCCGGACGTCGGACGGGTTCGCGATCGCCGAAGAAGACCTGCGTCTGCGTGGGCCGGGAGAGATGCTGGGCACGCGCCAGCACGGCCTGCCGGACCTGCGTGTGGCGGACCTGGTCAACGACGGTGAGCTGCTGCGAATGGCGCAACGCGACGCGGACGAGATCGCCCGCGCCGATCCGCACCTGCACAGCACGGACCACGCGGTGCTGCGATCCGTCATGCTGGATCGGTACTCGGACCGGCTCGGTTGGCTGGGGGTGTGAAGCCCGACTCGGTTCGAGGCGGCGGTGCGGGGATGGTCCGTGGCGGAATTGGCGGGGGCTGTCGTGGCGTCCCGTAGGGACGAAGTGAGCCAAGCCCGGCACGCAGTGCCGGGGTTCGTGCGAAACCGAGAAAACCGAGTCCCGTAGGGACGATTGAGGTCTCAGTCGTCCCTACGGGACTCGGCTGTGCTCTTGGCGACCGATCCCGGCACTTCGTGCCGGGCTACCATCAAAGGCCCCTACGGGGCATGTTCAGCGAGATTCGGCAAAAAAGATGTCCGCCGATTTCGTCACGGACCGTGCGAGGATGGCGGCAAGCGTTGGGAGGACGACGAGATGGCCTCGCGACTGAAGGCGTTTCGTGAGTTCCGCGAGCGGATGAACGAGCGGATTCATGCGGCGAAGAACCTGAACATCAATCGGTTCTTCACCCTGGACGGCAGGGCCTACGAGCCGGGGGCGGTCGATGCCCTGACGAAGGAGTTCGCCGGCCTGTCGGCTTCGCTGGTCCTGCGGTGCGACGACTGCATCGCCTACCACATTATCCGTTGCAAGGAGCTGGGCGCCGACAACGAGCAGTTGATGGAAATCTTCAATGTCGGGCTGATCGTCGGCGGTTCGATCGTGATTCCGCATCTCCGGCGGGCGGTGGCACTGTTGGACGAGTTGGACGAGGGGGAGAACAACGCGGACTGACGGGTGATGTCGCAGGCAAGTGGTTCAGTGAGGCTGGCTGACGGGTAGGGCCGATCGCACGCCGATCCGGACATCGAGCCTGCTCTTGTCGGTTGTGGGCAGGACACAGGACAGGCGAGTACTTGTTTGGCGTGCCCTCCATCGCTTGCGCTCCGGGTCCGTGACACAATTGGCGGGGCTGTCGTAGCGTCCCGTAGGGACGAAACGAGCCAAGCCCGGCACGCAGTGCCGGGGTTTGTGCGAAACCGAGAACACCGAGTCCCGTAGGGACGACTGAGACCCCAGTCGTCCCTACGGGACTCGGCTGTGCTCCTGGCGACCGATCCCGGCACTCCGTGCCGGGCTACCATCAAACGCCCCTACGGGGCATGTTCAGCGAGACACGGCAAGAAAGATGCCCTCCGATTCTGCCACGGCCCCTTGCGCTCCGGGCTCTGATAAACGCGCCGGATACATACGTCGACAATGCCCGCGCTACGGCTTCGGGATCAACAGGAACAGAACGGCGAGGGCGATGAGGGCGAGCAGACTGAGGATGCACGCTGCGCAGATTTGATTCCGCCTGTGGTTTCGCTGCCAGCGGGCATAGCTGTCGCAGGTCTCGTCGAGGACGGCTCTCCATCCGTCGGGGTCGCCGGCCGGCGGCGCCGCGACCTCGAGCCGAACGCCCGCGGATTTCCAGCGGTGAAGGTCGGCGTCGCCGTTCCAGATGGCGGTGAGCAGGTCGTCGAGCCGGGCGAAGACGACGCGGTCAAAACGGCCGGCGCACAGGGCGTCGTTGAGGTCGGCGGTGTCCTTGTGAGCAAACCGGACGACGTCGCGCTCGTCCGTTGCCGCGAGAAACGATGCCAGCGCCGCCTCATCCCCGGCGTCGGCGCCGTCTCGAACGGCTGTCCGACTTGGCACGACTTCTGTGGTCACGGCCTCCATGCTCACCATCATGGCGACGGCGCTCCATAGTACCTTGCCACGAAGGTCGTCAAGACACCCAGGCCCACGATACCCACGACGCCGGCGAATGGAAAGATGCTGGCGCCCGTCAGCCACGCCGGGCCTCGATAGCGGATGAACGGCCGGGCACCCATGATCATCATGATTCCGCCGGCGTGCAGACCCGCGGGCAGCCAGAGCGTGCCGGTCTGCACGAAGGCCGCGCAGAGCAGCACGCCAAGCATGAGGTGCCCGCCGACGGTCCAATAGCGCTTGACACTGCGGACGTAGTGGGCGGCCGCAAAAATGGCGGCGCCGAGGGCGATGGCCGTCATGGTCGGAAATGATTCGAGCAGGCTCGCGAGGACGACGCCCCGGAAGAGCAACTCCTCGACCATGGCCCCGAACACGGCGGAGCCCGGCAGGAGCACGAGCCGCCGCATCCACCGGCGGCGGTGCTGGTGTACGTCGATCTGCACGCGGTCGGTCGCGATCCAGACGGCGAACAGGCCGCAGAGAAACAAGACAGACGCCGCCGCGCCGTGGGCGAACTGTCGGATCGACTCGTCGAGCGGAAGCAGCGCCGAGTAGTAGTGCCAGGGTGTCTGTCCTTTGACGAGCGGGTAGGCCGCCAACAGCGCCACCAGCGAGACCTGTGTCACCACGCGTCCGCCGGTTCGCACGATGCGCGGCGCTTCGGAGGCGTCCAGCCGCCAGCGGATCGGCAGCCCGCAGCGCCTGAGCAGGACGGTCTGCCCGAGCCACATGACGACGGGCACCAGCAGGATGAGGCCGAGGGCGGTCATGTCGTTCCTTCGATGCGAGGCAAGCGGTCGGTCGCGTCGGTCGGCGGGGTTGGTCGGATGGGTGCCGTGTATCGCGGGTCGCCGCGAAAGACGCGGGTCCAGCGGCTGTCGCCCCAGAGGAACCACGCCTGGGGCGTGTCAGTCAGGAACCGCTGAAACGGATCGGCCCACTGCTGCATGGCTCGGCGGAGCGCGGCCGGGCGGCCGCCGTCGGCACGCGGAAGCGATTCTATCTCGATCGGCTCGCGGCAGGTGATCGTGTGAACCCGGCCTTCAACCCGACCGAAAACGGGCACCAGCGGTGCGCCGGCGAGGCCCGCAAGCGACGCCGGTCCGGTTGGCAGGAAGACCTGGCGATCGAACAGGCGGACCGGCACGCCTCTGTCGGACGCCTGGGCGATGTCGGGTGTGATGACCACCGCGCAGCCCTCGCGGAGGACATCGACGATCGCGGCCGCCCGGCTTGACGGATCGGTCGCGGAGGCCGGTTCGAGGATGACGTTCAGGCCGGCCGCCCGGCACCACGTCCGCTTGAGTTCGCGCTTGCGTGCGTCGGCGGACCATCGGAGATAGATCCGCAGCGGCACGTCGCGGCTTAACCGTTCGAGCGTCAGGAGATAGTTGCACACGTGTGGCGCCGCGATCACGGCGCCCCGGCCGGTCGCCAGCGCGTCGTGCAGATGTGAGATCGAGTCGTCCAGTCGAATCTCGGCATCGACCAGTTCCGTGACCACCTCGCGTGCCGAACGCGCTCGGAAGACCCGCAGGCCGTTGCTGAGGTGCTGGGCGGTCTGCTGGAAGTACGCGCGGAAGCCTGACTCAGAGTATACGCCGGCCGCGCGCATGTTGGCCGCGACCTGCCGCGCCAGGACGGGCGCCCGCGGCCCGGCGCGGGCGAGCCACCGCTCGATTCCATCGATCGTGCGGGGCGTCAACCGGGGCGCCAGCGACAGCCCTGCCGACGTCGCGCGGGCGGTCAACCACCTTCTTCCATTACGCAGTGACACGCACGCCTACTCCGGACCCTCCGGCGGGTCGTGGAACAAACCGGGCTGCTCCAGGGACGGCTCGGCGACAGGCGGAACCAGACCCAGGTGTTCATAGGCCCGGTGCGTGGCGCAGCGGCCTTGCCGGGTGCGCGTGACAAAGCCGATCTGCAACAGGAACGGCTCGACCACGTCCTCGAGGGTGTCGCGCTCCTGTCCCATGGTGGCGGCGATGGCCTCGATGCCCGCGGGTCCCCCCTGATAGGTCTCGATCAGGACGCGCAGAAACGCACGGTCCAGCTTGTCCAGCCCGAGCGCGTCGATCTCCTCGATGGCGAGGGCCTTGTCGACGATGGCGGTCGTCAGGCTTCCGTCGCCGCGAACCTGGGCGTAGTCGCGGACGCGCCGGAGGAGACGGTTGGCCACGCGGGGCGTTCCGCGAGCCCGCTCGGCGATCATCCGCAGGGCCTCCGGCTCGGCGCCGATCTCGAGCATGCCGGCGGAGCGGCGGATGATCTCGGTGAGATCGTCGGCTCCGTAGAAGTCGAGGTGATAGCGCAGGCCGAACCGCTCGCGCATGGCGGCGGTCAACATGCCGGCGCGGGTCGTGGCGCCGACCAGTGTGAAGCGTGCCAGGCGGAAGTTGACGGTTCGCCCGCCAAGGCCGCTTTCGATGGTGTAATCGACGCGAAAGTCCTCCATCGCGGGGTAGAGGAACTCCTCGACGACGCGGTTGAGGCGGTGGATTTCGTCGATAAACAGCACATCGCCCACGGTCAGACTCGTAAGCGTGCTCATCAGTTCGCCCTGCTTGACGATGGCCGGACCGCTCGTCACGCGGATGCGATCGGTGACGCCCATTTCCTCCGCGATGACATGGGCGAACGTGGTCTTGCCGAGTCCCGGCGGTCCGTCGAGCAGGATGTGCTCGAGCGGTTCACCGCGGTGCTTCGCCGCGGCGATGGCGATCCGCAATTGTTCGATGACCTGCTGCTGGCCGATACAGGCGTCGAGCCGGCGTGGCCGCAGCGCCCAATTGGTCTGTTCCTCGCGGTCGTTGCCGGGTTCGCCGCTGATGACGCGATCAATGGCCATGGTGCGATTATGCCTCCGCGCCGCTCTTGATGCGATAGGCCGCGCGGACCCAGTCGTCGGCCGAGGTCAGGTCGGCGTGCAACTGGCCGGTCCGGGCGATCCATCGCTCGGCGTCGGTCCGCGTGTCTCCCCAGGCCACGATGATCTCAATCGCGTCGCGTTGTTCGGCCGTCAGTTCATGCCGGGCAGCCGGAGGCACGTCTTGCGCCGCATAGGCGTGGGTCTGCACCTTTCCGCGCAGCTCGGCGATGATCTGTTCGGCCATCCGCCGGCCGATTCCGGGCAATCGCGCGAGGGCCACGGCGTCGCCGGCCTCGATGTCGGTGGCGATTTGCGCCACCGGGGTCGACAGCGCCCGCAGGCCCTTCCGAACGCCGACACCCTTGACGGTCACGAACCGCTGAAAGAACGCCCGGTCTTCGGGATGGAGGAAGCCGATCATCCTCGGGGTCAGGTTTCCACCGCTGGTGCCGCCCTCATAGTATTCGAGGGTGTGGAGGGTGATTTCCCGGCCGCGGGAGGCCGTCAGTTCTGCGACGGCAAATCGCGGGATGAGGATTTCGTAGGCGAGGCCGTCGCGTTCGACGACCGCCGTGTGCTCGTCGAGTTGGCCGAGTTGTCCGCGGATCTTGACGATCATGGATCCTGACCTTGAGTTGCAAATGGCGGGCGGCGAGACGGACTCGACCGGTCCCTGTCCCACGGGTCGACGACGATGGTCGTTCGTCTATGTGTCATGTTTCATTCGCGATGTTCTGCTGATGCCGGCGCAGAGGGCGACGGCGAGGGCGTCGGCGACATCGGCAGGCTCGGGCGGTTTTGGCAGCCCCAGGGCGGCCATCACGGCGTGCTGCATCTGTCGCTTGCTGGCCCGGCCGTTGCTCGTGATCGTCTTTTTGATCTGTGTTGCGGGCAGGCTGAGGACCTCGATGCCGCGTCGGGCCGCGGCCAGGAGGATGACGCCCCGGGCGTGGCCCATCAGGATCGCCGTTCGCGGATGCTTGTAGTGAGCGTACAGATCCTCGACGGCGACCAGGTCGATCCGGCGGCCGGCGAGCACGGACTCCAGTCCGCTGTCGATCTCGCAGAGGCGCTCGGCCAGCGGCCGACCGGTCGTCGATCGGACGACACCGGCCTCGTGCACGCGGTTCGACCTGACATCCACGACGGCGTATCCGCACCGATCAAGACCGGGGTCGATTCCAAGGATCGTCATCGGCCCGGGGGCGGCCCGGTGCGGACCGAGCGATCGGTCGGACTCCGGCGATGGCGCGATCTCGCCGGCTAGTCGAGTCGCCATCCGGTGCCATCCTTGCGGTCTTCGAGGACCACGCCGAGTTCCGTGAGCCGGTCGCGGATGTGGTCGGCCAGTTGGAATTGCTTGACCTCGCGGGCCTGTTTGCGGACGGAGACCAGCAGATCCAGCAGGGCGGGCGTCATGCCGTCATCCTGTGTGGGCGCGGCCGGGCGTTCGACCAGCAGGCCGAGCAGTCGCGCCATGAAGACAAACGTCCCTCCGGCCGCCTCGACCATCGACCGGGCATCTTCGTTTGCCCCCGTATCGAGGCCGGTCTCGTCGGTGAATCGGTTGATCGCGCCGGCCACGTCAAACAGCACGGCGATGGCGGCGGCCGTGTTGAAGTCGTCGTCCATCGCCTCGAGGAAGCGGACACGATGGTCCATCACTTCGTTCATCAGGGTGGCGCAGGCCTCGCAGCATTTCGATCCGCGCTTGGCCTCGATCTGCACGCCGACGGCATAGGGGTCCGCTCCGGTGAGGCGCTCGAGGCGTTCGAGAAGCCGGTAGAACGTCTTAAGCCCGCGATCGGCGGATTGCAGGGTCTCCTCCGAAAAGTCGATCGGCGAACGATACTGCGATTGCAGGATCAGGAACCGCAGGAGCTCGGGGTTGTATTTCTTCAGCAACTCGCTCAGTTGCAGCGACTGCATGACTTTTTCGAAGCCGGGGTCGGACTTGGAGATCTTCTTGGTGTTAAAACGCGTCAGTCCGTTGTGCAGCCAGTATTTCGCGAACGGCTTGCCCGTGGCGGATTCCGCCTGGGCGATTTCGTTTTCGTGATGGGGGAACTTGAGATCCTGTCCGCCGCCGTGGATGTCGAAGGTCTCACCGAGGTAGGTCATCGCCATAGCCGAACATTCGATGTGCCACCCCGGACGTCCCTTGCCCCACGGCGAGTCAAACTTCACGTCGTCCGGCTCGTCCGCCTTGGCGGCCTTCCACAGCACAAAATCGCCGGGGTTGCGTTTCGCGGCCTTGACCAGTCCGTCGCGCGTGCCGGCAAACTGTTCGTCGGCCTTGCGATTCGTCAGCTTGCCATAGTCCGCATCCTTCGAGACATCGAAATAGACATCTCCGTTGGCTTCGTAGGCGATGCCCCGCTCGACGAGTTTTTCGACGTGGGCGATGATGTCCTGGATATGCTCGCCGGCCCGCGGCAGGTGGTCGATCGAGCGGACCCCCAGCGCCTGCAAGGCGTCCAGGTAGCTTCGCTCCAGTTCCCGGGCGAGGTCCTTGACGGATCGGCCAAGTCGATCGGCCTCGGCGATGAGCTTGTCTTCCACGTCGGTCACGTTGACCACCCACGTCACTTCGTAGCTCTTGAAGGCGAGGTAGCGTTTGATGACGTCGAAGATGACCGGCCCCACGGCGTGACCGATGTGCGCGGGTTTGTAGACCGTCGGGCCGCAGAGATAGATGCCGACCTTGCCCGGGTGGACCGGCTCGAACAGTTCTTTTTCACCCGTGAGTGTGTTGTACAAACGCAGCGTCATGGATCCCTCGCAGCATAACGGCGATTCGTGATCGTCCGGGGCATTGCAGTTTTCATCGCCGGTTCATCGTTTGGCGTGTCAGCCCGATGACCGCGGTGCAGGCGATCGCCTCGCCACGCCCGACGGCGTCCAGTCCCTCGTTCGTCTTGGCCTTGACGCTGACGGCCTCGAGCGGCAACGCCGTCAGCTCCGCCAGACGCTGACGGATTGTTCTCTTGTGCGGCGTCAGTTTCGGCCGTTCGGCGTGGATCACGACGTCGAGGTTGACCGGCCGGTAGCCGCTTGCGTCGACCCGCCGGAGTACGTCGCCGAGCAGCGCCGCGCTGTCGGCGTCCTGAAACTGCGGGTCCGTATCGGGAAACTGTTCCCCAATGTCCGGCAGGGCCGCTGCGCCCAGCAGGGCGTCCGCCACGGCATGCAGCACGACATCGCCATCACTGTGGCCGGCCAGTCCCTGATCAAACTCGATCTCGACGCCCCCCAGCTTGAGGCCCCGCCCCGACACGAGGCGATGGAGGTCTGTGCCGATGCCGACGCGCTCGATCCCGGTTTCGCTCAACATTGAATCCCGCTGTTCCATGAGGGAGATTACTGCGCCGGCGGCGAAAATCAAGTCGGCCAGGCGCCGGTGAACACTTCCGTTGCCGGCCCGGTCATAAAAACCGACCCGTCGTGCGGCCATTCAATCCTCAGATCGCCGCCGGGAAGGTGGATCATCGCCGTCCGGTCGAGCCGGTCCTCGAGGACGCCGGCGACCAGCACCGCACAGGCTCCGGTCCCGCACGCCATCGTCAGACCGCTGCCCCGCTCCCAGGTTCGCATCGCGGCCTCGCCGCGCGATCGGACGCGGACCACGTGGAAGTTCGTCCGATGGGGAAAAAGGGCGTGCCGTTCGACCCGGGGACCGAGCCGGGCCAGGTCGACGGCGTCGAGCGAATCGACGAACACGACCGCGTGAGGATTGCCCATCGATACACACGTCATACGAAGTTGCTCACCGCCGACATCGAGCCTTGTCCGGACACATTGCTCGCCGGGCAGGGCGACGGGGATTGCGTCGGGTGCAAGAATGGGCCGGCCCATGTCGACGCGGACGGCGCCCACGACACCACCCCGAATCGTCGCCGTCAGCGCGAGCACGCCACGGTCGGTCTGGACGCGGACGTCTTGCGTGGTGGCCGATGACCCGGCGACCCGTCCGTGTTCGATGGCGTATTTCGCCACGCACCGGATTCCGTTGCCGCACATTTCGCCACGGGAACCGTCGGCGTTGTACATCTCCATTCTGACGTCCGCCGACAGGCCGGCTTCGGGCGGCGTGATCAAGATCAATCCATCCGAGCCGATTCCCCGGTGGCGGTCGCTCACGGCACGAGCGAGCGCGGGCCGATCGACGTCGTCCAGCCGCTGTTCGAAACAATCGATATAGACGTAGTCGTTTCCGAGGCCGTGCATCTTGGTGAAGCGGAGGCTCATCGTTCGTCCTTCACCATGCGGAGGCCGAAATCGGTCATTTCATAGATATTGATACCGTCCACGCGCAGGAAGCCGTCGGCCCGGAGGGTCGGGTTCGCGCCGTCCTCCAAGCCGGTGACGGTCGCCTCGATTTCGACGCGCCGGTTCGTCGGGACGATCTGGCCCCGGTAGGTCCAAGTGTGTTGCTGCCCGAGGGTGACAGGCTCGAATCGGTGCGTTCGTTCCAGGGTCGGTCCCCAGCGGTCCAGCGCGAAGACCTTCAGGAGTTGCAGGAACGATTCCAGCCCGAGCGAGCCGGGCCAGACCGGATCCTGGTGGAAATGGGCCTTGAAGAACCACGCCCCGGGGTCGACGTTGACCGCACCGCGAATGAAACCCAGCCCGCTCGGTCCGCCGTCCGGCACGAGCACCTCGATGTCGCTCACCATGCGCAAGGCTCGTCCCGGGAGGGCGGCCGGAGAACCGGAGGTCGTGGTCGGATCATCGGGGGCAAACGGGGCCACGTCCTCGAGTGGAAAGGCACGGGCGCGGCTCAGTTCGTCCGGGGTCGGCACATGGAGCCGCCCTACGGCGTCGCGGATTCCGACCTGGCGGGCCAGCGCGGCCTCCGAGAAGAACCCGAAAGAGGTGTCTCCATCGTAGACGATTGCGCCGTTGCAGTGAACTTCCAGGTCGAATCTTTCGATGATCATGCCGCCCGCTTCGGAGACGTCGGTCAGACGAACGCGGGTCGAGAGCAGGCCGGAGTCGGAGAAGACCTCGCGGTGCAGGGTCGCCGTGCCGCCGAGATTGCGAAACCGCAGGTCCTCCGAGCTGCGAAGCGCGGAGCCCAGATAGGCGGCGAGCCAGCCACAGGGTTGGAGCGCGACTTCCAGCACCACGGCGAAGGGCATCGACGCCTGGCGATTCGCGCGGAAATACCAGGCGTCCGGCGGTACGTCGTATTCCGCCTCGATCCACCCGCCCGGCTCCAGACGCCACGGCGCCGGGTCGATCTCGACGATCCGGTCGAGAAACTGATAGGGCGGGGCGGGCAGCCGGGCGATGCGCCGCGTGTCGTCGAAGACGCGGTACGGCTCGCCGAAGGCGTCGGACGGCCGGCCGATTGCAAAGGCGAGGATGCGGTCGTGATCGAACAGGGCGGTCTTCCGTGATTGGGGACGGGAGATTGTGCGGCTCGACGTCTTGACGTCCGGGCGTTTCTTTGCCCAGAGGCGCTCGATCCGCTCGCGGGTCAACCCGGTGATTCGGAGGGAGATGCCGGTCATCCGCACGATGCGGATGCCGTCGGCAAACATGAGGGCGTCGGCTAGGACGTAGGGTTCCGGGCCGTACCCGATCTCCTTCAGCTCGACCTGATAGACGACTCGGCGGGTGTTCGGTGTGACCGGCCCACGGCACTTGAGCCGTCCGACGACGCCGGGGATCGGCTCCCAACCCACGGCGGCCCCCCCCCCCGATCCGCCGCTCCACACGCGCGCACAGCCTCCACACATGACACAGGATCCG
>CAYQDV010000081.1:2599-12723 GCA_964416295.1 uncultured Planctomycetaceae bacterium | reverse complement strand
CTCGCTTTATTACAATCAGTTACGCCATTGAACCCAAGATGTGAAACGGAGAGGGCGGGATTCGAACCCACGGAGCAGGCGTAAACCCGCTCAACGGTTTAGCAAACCGTCGCTTTAAGCCACTCAGCCACCTCTCCCGCGCGACAAATCACACGCCCGATCGGTGCCGCGCCAGAACGCATTCGAGCCGCACAAAAACGGTGTTGAGGCCCGGCGGACCAGCCCCGACAGACTAGGACGAACCTCGCCGGCCGGCACACGATTCTCGCGGGCCCGCCGCTCGACCGATCTACGATCAATACTATAGCAGCGGTTCCGGCCTTCGCCAAGGAGAGCGTTGACCCATCGACCACGCGACCGGCGGATGCCGTTTCCGCATACACGAACTCCTCATGCCGGCGTCACGACGAGGCAGTGGCGCCGGCTAGAACCGTGGTTGCTTCTGCCGCTTTCCCTTTTTCTTGCGGACACGCTCGGGGCTTTGCGCACTGGTCTGCCGTGCCTGCTCGGCTTTCTGTTGGAGCCGTTCGATGAACGAGGGCCGTGACGGGCCGGTGTCGAATCCGGCCTTCTTTTTGGGTTTGAGCAACTCGCCACTGGCCTCTTTTTCGCGGATGTGCTTTCGGATCTGCCACTGTTCGAGAATCCCCAGCAGGTTGCTCGTCAAGATGTAGAGGTTCAGGCCGCTGGGAAAGTTATAAAAAATCAGCCCCATGAACACCATCATGAAGCCCATCATCTTCTGCATCTGGGCCTGCTGGTCGACCACGGGCTTGCCGTCGGCATCGACGACGGGTTTGACCGGCTGGTCGGGCTGGGTCAGCTTCTTGGTGAGTTTCTGCTGCGCATACATCGTGATGGCCATGATGATGGGCAGAAGGTTGAGCGCAACGATGGGGCCACCCATGAATGCGCCGATCAGCGGGATGCTAAAGCCGTGTTGAAACGGGATCAGGGCGTCCGGCGCGGACAGATCTCGAATCCAGAAGAAAAACGGCTGATGTCTCATGTCGACATTGGTGTTTAATGTGGACCACAGGGCGATCCAGATCGGCATCTGAAGCGCCATCGGCAGGCAGCCCAGGAACTGCCCCGCCGGGTTGATGCCCTCCTCTCGATAGAGCTTCATCGTCTCCTGCTGTAGTTTCTGCTTGTCGTTCTTGAACTGCTTTTGGATGACGTCGAGCTTCGGCTTGAGCTGGGCCATTCCCTTCTGCATGCGCATCATGTGAATCTGGCCGCGCTTGCTAACGGGGTGGAGAATCAGCTTGACGATGATGACGAGGATGATGATGGCGATGCCGTAGTTGCCGACCAGTTTTTCGACATTCGTCAGCAACCAGAGCATCGCCGTGCTGATGAACTCGATGTTGCACGATCGCCGATCCGCGTACGTCACGACGTAGTAGTCACGGGCCGGGCCGAACGCCTCCAGCACATCGCGGTTCTTGGGACCGCAGTAGGCACGGATGTCGTACGTGGCAGAGCCAGCCGGGGCCAGCGGCGCCCCGTCGTCCAAGACATATTCGAACGTCAGGTCGTCCTTGCCGGCGGCATCGAGGCGTGTGAGCGCCGTCAGCTTTCGCAGAAACGCCGGATAACGCGCCTTCCGACCGCGAGGCTCCGGTGCGAGGATGACCGCAAAGTACTTGTTGCCGACCGCCGCCCAGACCGGATGCTGATCGTCGTCACAGCGCAGGACCTTGGCGTGGGACAGCTCGTCCTCTTTGGCGGCAAACACCTCCTTGCGCGTCGGGTTCTCGCCGAGGACGATCTGCCCGTCCACTCCCAGCACCCCTGTCACGGCGCGGCGATAATCGTAACGAAGGTCGGCTTGCGCTACGCCGATCGGTCCGGCCTCCGTCAGCATGACCCGGTGCGGCTTGTCGGACAGATTCTCGACCTCGATTGTGATCAACGCCTCGCGCGACCCCACCGGCACGCGGAACGTCTTCCGGAGGCGCAGGAGGTCCCGGTCCTCATCGCGGAGGGTCGCCTCCAGTGTCGCCGTTTCGCCGTCACGATCGGAGGTTCGCGACAGGGACCAGACGGCTCCTCGAAGAGACAATTGTCGATCATCGACGCGGATTCGTTCCGTCGTACACGAGACGTATCGATCGCCCGTGTCCTCCTGCGTAACGGGCCGAACCAGCTCGTAGGGGTCGTGGTCGGAATGCTTTCGATTCCTGGCCACATGCGCCCGATGGTGCGAAAGCGTTACTGACTCGACTCCCGCGCCGATGCTTGTGATGACGAACCGGAACTGAAACGGATTCTCCGCAGCGCCGGCGCCCGGGTGGGACACCTCCGCGACCTCGCCGGGCTGGCGGTCGTTGCCGAGTGTTACGGTCTGCGGTGCGTCGCCGCCGACGAATCGAAGTCCGTTGGACTCGGCCGGAGGTTCTCCGGGACGGCTGGCGGCGAGGGCCGGGGGTTGGTCGGGACCGAGGTCGGCCCCGTCGGCGGGCGTGCTCGTGGCAGTCAGGCGCTCATCCGGGCCGACCGGCGCCGTCGTGGTGACGGCGGCGATCTTTTTCGGAGGGTAGAGATACGAGTAGAGCTTGACCCACCCCACCATCACCACCACACAAAGCACGGTGGCCAGCAATGTGCGTCTGCCGTCGGATTCCATCGAGTCAGATATCTCCCGTCGCGGGTGCCGCGTGCATGGGGTCGGATCCGCCGCGGAGGCGCGCCGGGTCATTGCGTGAAACAGACAGGATCATTTTCCGTCGTACAGCCGGTTTCCGAGGAAGTCGTCGAGATGAGCGTTGTCGTGGATCTTCCGGGCGGTGACGTCGATGTCGTATTCGATTCGGATGAACTCCAGCACATTGTCCTCCACGACGACATACGCCGCGCGTGGGTCGCGATCCCGAGGCTGGCCTACGGAGCCGACGTTCACGATGACCTTCTCGTCGCCGAGCACGTACTTTGGGCTTTCTCCCAGTTCGTCGGGCGGCTCAAAGTAAGGATCATCCACAAACACGCCTGGAACGTGTGTGTGGCCACAGAAACAGGTCATCTGATCGAAGCGCTCGAAGTTTGACAGCAGCTTGTGGGGGTTGGTGTAGACGTCGTCCGGAAACAGATACTCGTTGATCGGCTTGCGCGGAGAGCCGTGAACGAGAAGGATCCCGTCGACCGCGCGCCGAGGCGAAAGCCCGCCGAGGAACCGCCACCGCTCGTTTCGCCGCTCGATGTCGGTCGCTTCTTCCAAAACCTGCCTCGTCCAGTAGCACGCACGCTCGGCGCCCGCGTTGAAATTCGTCGGCTCGTAAAACACCGCGTGGTCGTGGTTCCCGCAGAGGCTCACCGTCGTGCGTTCGGCGATCAGATCGAGACACTCCGCTGGATCAGGCCCATACCCGACGATATCGCCGAGGCAATAGATCGTTTCGATGCCCCGCCGGTCGATGTCACTCAGGACCGTGCGCAGGGCTTCGAGGTTCGCGTGAATGTCTGAAATGATGGCAAACATAGTCTGTCAGGGATTGCCTTGTTCGGGGCGGATTATTTCGCAGTCCGCGGCGCTTTCGGCGGAGACGCCTCGTCAATGAGCATCTGGGGAATGTCATCGCGAACCGGAAAGCGAAGGCCGCAGCCTCGGCAGACCAGCCACGATTGCACGCCTTCCCCCGCCTCGGCCTCCACCGGGTCCACGACCTCCTTGCAACTGGGGCAGACCAACTTGTCGAGCAGGGCCTTGCTGACAGCCATTCCGGCTTACTCCGGCGGACGCGCCACGGTCCGCGAACGCGACTTCATTGCCGAACGGCGCATCGTAGGTCCCCGGCGTCGCAACGTCAAGGAACGGCCCGCTTCGCGTCGATTCCGGCTACTCTGACACCACTCAATCCATGGGGGGCATCGGCATCCTGCCGGTGGACTTCCTGACGAGTGGCGTGCTGGTGGGCAAAGCTGCGGGAAAACGGCCGGACACCCTGTCAGACGCCACGCGCACGCGGGCGTCCGTGGCGCCGCTGGAACCGCCCATCCGGCCCGGCTACGATGCCGCATAGCGATGTCAGACAAGGCGTTTATCCTGATTGTGGAAGATGAAACCGCCTTGGGCGAGGCGATCCTCGAAGGGCTGCGACGTGAAGGCCATATCTGCCGGCTGGTCGAGTCCGGTCCGGAGGCCGTCGCGTCGATCGGGCAGCACGCGCCGCACGTGATCGTCTCGGACTATCGCCTCGGCGGCCGGATGAACGGTCTCGACGTGCTGAAGCGCGGCCGACAGCTCAGTCCGTGGACACACAGCATCCTGATCACCGCCCACGGCGACGAACAGGTCGCCCGCGACGCGTTTCGCGAGGCGGGGGCCTATGACTACCTAAAGAAGCCACTCGACCTCGACCACCTCCGCCTGACGGTCGATCGCGCCGCGCGCCAAGCAATGACGGCGCGCGAAAGCCTCGCGATGCGGGACCGACTCAAGCAGGCCTGCTCATTCGAGGGCATCATCGCCGCGAGCGGGGCGATGCGGTCGGTGCTCGACCGCGTCCGGCGCTTGGCGGCCACGAAACTCACTGTCCTGATTTACGGCGAATCCGGCACCGGCAAGGAACTGATCGCCCGGGCGATTCACAACAACTCCGACCGGCGCGACAAGCCGTGGATCGCGGTCAACTGCGCCGGCATCTCCGAGGGCATTCTGGAGTCCGAGCTGTTCGGGCACGTCCGCGGGGCCTTCACCAACGCCCACACGGACCGCCGCGGCCTGTTCGAGGAGGCGGATTCCGGCACGGTCTTTCTGGACGAGATCGGCGACATGCCCATGCCGATGCAGGCCAAACTGCTGCGCGTCCTCGAAAACGGAGAGATTGTCCGCGTCGGATCGAGCCGACCGCGGCACGTCGACGTGCGGGTCGTTGCGGCGACCAATCGCGACCTCAAACAGGCCGTCGCCGAGAAGACGTTTCGCGAAGACCTGTTCTATCGTGTGAAACAGGCAGACGTGCATCTACTTCCGCTGCGCGACCGCCGCGAAGACATCGCACCGCTCATCCAGAATTTCATCCGACAGGCAAACGATCAACACGGGCGCGACGTGCAGTCCATCACGCCCGACGCTCTGCGTTATCTGATGAATTACCGATGGCCGGGCAATGTCCGCGAATTGCAGAACGTCATCAACCAGATGGTCGTCTTCAGCGAGGGGCCGACGCTCGACGTGGATGACTTCCCGCCCGAGCCAGCCATTCGGACGTCGACCGAGATCGTGCCCGTGACGCCGCGGGCGCTCAACATGACCCTGGCGGAACTCGAAAAGCTGGCCATTCAGCACGCCCTGACCGAGCACAGCGGCAATCGCGAAAAGGCGGCCAAACAGCTCGGCATCGGCGCCCGCACCCTTTATCGAAAGCTCAAAGAGTTCAATATCAAGTAGAGCACCCGCCCGCGCTCGACGGACACGCTTACAACAGCAGGGCTTCGACGAGTGGACCGATGTCAACGCCGTCCGCTGCACCGTCTTGATTAAGGTCGGAACGGACCGCCTGGACCGGATCGGGGTTCGTTCCGAGAAGCACGCCGACAAAGGCGCTCAGATCAAGAACGTCGACCGTGCCGTTCCCGTCGATGTCGCCGAGGATCGCCGTCGACACCGACGCGAACTGGTTGCCGGCGATGGACCGCATGTCGGGCGCGATACCCAGGTTGCCCTGACCTCCGCCCAGGCCCGGCAGCCATTGATTGCTCACGACACCGCTTGATTGCATGATGAACGCCGCGACGCCGATCGGCGTGCCACCGCCGGCGGCGCCGATGTCGGCGTAGGGAACGAACAACTCAAACCCGTGAAGGGCCGTGGCGGCCCCGGTCGCGTCGACGTCCGTCACACCCAGCGTGTTCGTGTTGTTCAGCGCCACTTCCATGCCGTTCGGATTGGCGCCGCCGGTCAAGAAGCCGTCGCCGCCGTTGACCGTGCCCTGACCGCGATAGGTCTTGGTCGCCGGGTTGCCGGACGGTAGGAGGAATTGGTCCACCCAGATGTTGCCGCCGAACGTATTGATGAAGAGCATGTGGTCGGGCGCGAAACCGTTGTCCAGCCTCAGCCCGGTCAACTGGTCCGGCCCGGCCGGCGGCGGCAGGAATCCCTGAAAGTCCAGCGTATTCTGGCCACCGGAGATCGTGTCGAACAGGATCGCGACGGCCGTGCCGTCGGTCGCCAGATTGCCGGTGAGGCCGATCCGCAGTCCTCCCGCCTCGGGTCGGACGAACAACTGGTCCAGTTCGGAAATGTTATCACCGAGGCCCGTGGCATTGTCCTGTGTCGCGACGACGTGCGCCGCGGCGAAATTGATCGGGATGTTCAAGCCGTCGATGACCGTCGGATCGGGTGCCGGCGGCTCGATATTAACGGCGAGGATGTGGTATCGGTACGCGGGCAGAGACAGCCCATAGGCGCCTCGGTTTCCGCTGGTGAGGTCGGGCAGCAACTGGCCCGTGACTACATCCTGCACGGTCGTCACGCCGCCGGGAATGATGAATCCCGACAGGTCCAGGTTGAACGTCTGGGGGCTGCCTTTGAGGTTGATCGCGACGAGCAGCGTCTCGGCACCCGCTTCGTGTCGGACAAACGACCAGATGCGGGACGACGTGGCCGTGACCGGGAAGTACGCCCCGCGACGCAGCGCCACATGGGTCTTGCGTGCCGCGATCAGCAACTTGTATTCCTCCAGCAGAGAGCCGGCCACCAGGTTCTGCTCCTCGACCGAGCGACCGTCATGGTCCGACGAGTAGGCGTTGTTGAACGCCTGGTTGTTGAGCACCCAGTAGTTGGACATCGGCGGGCCGGCAACCGCGTTCCATTTGAACGGCTCGCGCATCGGGATATCGTTGGCGTCGCTCCCGTAATTGCCCTTGAAACCCAGCATCCCGATCTCGTCGCCATTGTAGATCATGGGCGGAAACGGCGACGTCAGCAGGACGGCGGCGGCCGCTTTGGCCTTCTCCAGGCTCCCGCCGATGACCGACGTCAGCCGGTCCACGTCGTGATCGCCGATGATCCCCATAAACAGCCTGCCCGGAGGGAGCGACGCCAGCGTCGCCGCCGTCTGGCTATATAGACTCCCGGCGTTTTCAAACGACAGGGCGTCGCGGACGGCAAACTCCCACGGCTTCGTCATCGTCGCATCAAAGGCCGGCAACAAATCCGCACCGGTCGACCCCCAGTCCGCCTGCTCTGCAAAGATGAACACGTCGGGGTTGACCGCGTGCAGATTCGCCCGCCAGTTGATCCACCACGGCAGGTTGTAGCCCCACCCGTTCGGCCCCCACGGATACTGCGCCCAGACGTGATCGAGGCGGTATCCGTCGATGCCGTCCGTTGGATCGCCGTCGCCGTTCGGATCGAGCCAGTGCTGGGACCATGTCGTCACCAGCCCCGTCGGGTTGGGGTCGTCGAGGTTCCAGTGGATGAACCCCACGCTGTCTCCGTTCCACGTGTTGTACACAGCGCCCTGATACGCCGTGTTGCCACCGTCGGTGAACGCCAGCCAGGTGTCATAGGGGCTGGACGGGTTGTTGAACGCGTCCTGAAACCAGATGGAGTTGTGGCTGACGCCATAGACCACAAAGTCGACGAAGACCTTGATGTTCCGCGCGTGGGCCTGCTGGACGAAGTTGAGGAAGTCGGCCTCGGTCCCAAAGCGGGGGTTGATCTGATCGGCCGGTCCGTGCTGATAGCCATGATAGGCCGGCGACGGAAAGATCGGATTCATCCAGATGGCCGTGATGCCGAGGCTCTGGAGATAATCGAGCGAAGCGGTCATGCCGCCGAAATCGCCGAAGCGAAAGGCGTCGTTGTTCGAATCGCGCCATGCGATGGGCATAAACTGGTAGAAGACGTCCTCGGTGACCTGCCGGCCGCCGAGGGGTTGAGCCAATGCAGCGGTCGCGCCGCACAGGGAAACGGCAACGAAGATGCTCAAGATGCGGATCGGCCCGTGGGCTGATTCGCGCCATGGCTTTCCGGCTTGTGATTTGTCGGCTCGCGATGCGATCATTGTAGAAGTGTCCACCTTTCTCTATCTTCCCGCTCCAAGACTGGTATGTCCAGACGTCTTGCGTAATCGGCATACCGGAAAATGGCGGCCTGCTCCGTTGAACGTCAATCCGGTCCGCTCGACGCCGACCAAGTCATGATAAAACGATTTACTCGTGGATTCAAGGCCATGACCTTTATAAGTCCGATAACATCTGCAATGAAGTCACCCGTGCCAATGTCTCGTAGCAAGCTTGACTGGCTTGTGAATCCACGCCCAGAATTACTTTTTTCTGTGAAGGGGTATTGAAACTGTCGTTCGATTCTGGTAAATTGTTTTATCAGGCGGGGAATGAGGTTCCGTCCCCGCCAGGGCCTCAAGGGACCTCCGGTCGCGGACGTGGTGAGTACGAGGCATTACGGAACCCCCTCGCAGCGGCGAGGGGGTTCGATCCGACCGGAGCAGAGCCGTTCGAGACGACAGTTGCCCGATCCCCGGTGGTGGGGGAGGCACGCATCGCAACGAATGCCGTTGACATGCGTGGCGACGTCTGGTAAAATGTTTAACCGCTGTGTTGGAGGCGGAATTTCGCTCACACCTGAATCTGGAGGAGATTGAACATGTTCACGAAGAGGTTTGCAGTTGCACTGGTCGCGCTCGTCGCGGTGGCGACCTTGCAGGGTATCGCGTCGGCCCAGCCGTTTGACGCCCGCGGAACATTCAACGGTTGGGGGCAAACGCCGATGACGGACAACCTGGACGGCACATATTCCGTCACGATCGGCGCGTTGGTCCCAGGCGCACTACATGATTGGAAGATCGACACGGGCAACTGGGCGTCCAGTTGGCCGGGCAGCAACGTAACATCAGCCGTGGACGCTGCCGGAAACATGACGCTGCATTTCCGCCCCGGCCCGATTGCCGACGGCTGGAGTCCCGCCGCCGACCGTGTCGGTTACAGCGACCCCGGCCAGTTCGGTTGGGAGATCATGGGTTCGTTCAACAACTGGGACGCCCTCGTCGACACCGCCGCCCGACAGATGACGGACCTGGGCAGCGGCCTCTATTCCGTCGACTACACGATCGCCACCCCCGGGATGCACAGCTTCAAGTTCCGCGAGTCCAACTCCTGGGCCGTCTCGACTGGCGACGACTTTGGCAACGCGGCGGCCAACATATCGGTCACCACGACGGTCCCCAACGAGTTGCTGACCTTCCAGCTCGACCTGCCCAATGGACGTTTTCAGGTCGTTCCGGAGCCTGCGGCCCTGACACTGCTCGGCGGCGTCATCGGCTTCGTCCTGATGCGACGACGCCACTGATCGTTCCGTCGATCATTCAAGCCGGTCTCAAGCAAAGGACGTGTCCGACTGCGGGCACGTCCTTTTTTGTGTTCCCGCTCCGTTTCCCGATACGATACGAGTCCCATGGCGGACAGTCTTCGACACGTCGGCGACGCCCGGCCCGCGCCGGATGACGGCGGGGCGCCCGCGGGACGTCGCGCGCGAAAGAGAAAAACCCGGCGGCGCATGTCGCGTCGCCGACTGCGATGGATCTTCCGAATCCTCGCCGTCACGCTGCCGCTCCTCGCCGTTGCAGCGGCCGAGTCCATCTGTCGATATTGGGGCTTCGGCGGTTACCCGCTGGTCATTCTCGATGTCGGCGCCGACGGCCCCCGCCGCTGGTACAGCACCCACCGACCCGGCGTCGATTCCTTTTTCTACACCCAGCTCTCCCATACCGGCGGCATGCGAGAGGTCCACTTCACAACACCGAAGCCGCCCCATACCGTCCGGATTCTCCTGCTCGGCGGTTCCGCCATGCAGGGTTATCCGCAAGCCCTGCCGCTGACGAACGGATCGTTCCTCAAGGCCATGCTCGACGACGTCTGGGACGAGACGCGCCGTGCGGAAGTCCTCAACCTCGGCGCCACGGCGATGGCCAGCTTCCCCGCGATGTACTTCCTCGACGAGATGCTCCCCCATGAGCTGGATCTCGTCATCGTCATGAGCGGAAACAACGAGTTCTACGGGGCCTACGGCGTCTCGTCCCTCCACACCGCGGGAAAGTCCCCCGCAGGCATGCGTTTCATGCGGTGGGCCCGTCGGCTCGGCTTGAAGCAATGGCTCGACA
>CAYQDV010000081.1:0-2499 GCA_964416295.1 uncultured Planctomycetaceae bacterium | reverse complement strand
AATGAGCGCGGCATGGCGCCGATCGGCGCCGACCCGGACACGTCGCTGGCGGAAGCGGAAGAGCAGACGTTTCAATCACTGCTTGCGCGCGCCAAGGAGACGACCGGCCCCCAGCAGGCCGCCGAGTTCCTTCGGCAGGCGTTGCGGCTCCGGCCCGAACATGCCCGCGCCCATTTCCTCCTTGGCCAGGCGTTGACCGCCCTCGGACGCCACGATGACGCCCTCGCCGAATACATCGCCGCCCGCGACCTGGACACCATGCCTTGGCGCTCCCCGACCGCAGCCGATCGAGCCGTTCGAGCCGCCGCCGCCAAAGGCGCAACCCTGTGCGACATGGCCGCCGCCTTCCGCGACGCCAGCCCGGGCGGCGCGATCGGTTGGGAACTGATGAGCGACCACGTACACATGTCCCTCCGGGGACAGGCCCTCTTCGCGCGCACACTGGTTCGCACGCTCACCGGTCTGACGGGCCGCCTCCACGTCGACCCTGCCGCCGTCGAGCGGCTGCCTGACTGGCGCACCTACGCGGCGCGTCTCGGCGCCGGTCCTCAGAGCGACTACGTCGCCGACAGCCGGGCCAACACCCTCTTCAACATCCCCTTCATGAAGCGAAGCAACCCCCAGGCCCATGAGCGTTTTCTCCGTCGGTGTGATGAGCTGCTGAACGCGATGAGCCCGCTGGACCGCGAGGCCGTCGCACGGTGGCGCGATCCGGGGCTGCACGTGTCGCGACATCGACCTTTGTCGTTCGTCATCGGCTACTACCGCATGACACACGGCGACTACGCCGGCGCCGCCCCGCTCTTTGAGTTCGCACGCAATTCGCTCCCTCGCATGTCGCTCTGGCGCCTCCAGCTCTCGTGGTATCTCCTCAAGTGCCACCGCATGATGCACGCCGAGCCAACCGAGGACGATCGACGCCTCTGCCGTGAGGCCATCCGGATCGGACGCCTTCTCAACCAGTTCGTCGGGTTCCGCGACCCGTCGGGGCCGACCTATCTGGGACTCGTCTACAACCTCGTCGGCAACCACGAGGCCGCCGTCACCTGCCTCGATAGCGCCGTACGCTACGCCAAAGGCCCGGAGGCCTTCGACGTCGTCAAGGCCCTGTCCGATTCCCTCGAACGCACCGGACAGGTGAACCGAGCCAGGTTGCTTCTCCGCCTTGCCTCAGAAGATGAGGAACTGGGTGCATTCGCCACGAGTCTGCTCAACGACCTCAATCAACGGAATCCGCCCCAGTGACGTGCGCGTGTGGCACTCCGAGAGGCTTGTGCGGTAGGATAGTCGGCGCCCGCAGGGCAGCGGCCACATCCTGCGGGACAACATCGTCGCGGCAGCGCCCCGAAGGCCTCACGAGAACCGCAAGACACGAGGTAACCATGGCTTGGAAAGCAATCGATCGTCGAACGGTGGTGGTGGAAGAGGATGCCGAACCGATCCTGAGCGACGTGGTGCGTGACAAGATCCGGTCGTTCTTCCCGCGGTATGAGACCCGGCGGGCCGCGCTGCTGCCCGCGCTCCATATCGTGCAGAACGCTCTCGGCCACATCAGCCCTCAGGCGATGACCGAGATCGCCGCCCTGCTCGACATCCCGCCCAGTGCGGTCCTGGACACGATGTCTTTTTACACCCATTTCTGGGATCATCCCAAGGGACACAAGGTCATCGTCGCCTGCCGCAGTCTCACCTGCCAGTTGATGGGCAACCAGGCGGTCCTCGCCGCGATCAAGGACGAACTGGGTATCGACGAGCATGGCACGACCGCCGACGGCCGCTACAGCCTGATGACCGAGGAATGCCTCGCCGCCTGCGATCACGGCCCGTGTGTGCTCATCGGCGAGCGACTCCACAAATGCGTCAAACCCGCGGACGTCAAGAAGATCCTGAACGACTCGAAGAATGATCAGATCGACGCGCCCCGCTCCGACCTCTTTGACGTTCCCGCCGCGGCCGAACGCGCGGAGCCGGTCGGCACCACCTCCGATGTCCAGGAGATGAAGGAGGCCTGAGGTGGCCGAGCGCCCACACCGGTCCGAGGTCTCGGGCGGTCCTTCACCGGGGCGCGAGCATCCGGCGCTGGCAGACGCGGGTCAATCCCGCTGGCATGTGGCCGGTTGTTTCGTCCTGATGCTGATCGCCTTGCATCTGGTGGCTGAGCCAAAGGTCGGCTTGTGGAAATGGCATGTCATCCGAGAGCAGAATCCGGCCTTTCAGGAAGGACTAGCCTGGCGGCATGGAAGCCTCACCCTCCCACAACGCACAATTGACACGGCGCTGTATGAGGGTCGTGTTTACAGCGTCCATCCCCCGTTGTTCGCGCTGCTGACCATGACCGCTACGGCGCTTGGCGGTTTGCAGGGAGTGCCGGAGGGAACGTTCTACACCCCTTGGTACGTGATGATGGTCGCCCTGCCGCTGCCTTTCATAGGTTTCTGGGCGTTTCAACAGGTCCTGCGGCGGGCCGAGTGGTCGGCCGTCCTGACCGCCTACTGGCTG
>CAYQDV010000080.1:5321-12802 GCA_964416295.1 uncultured Planctomycetaceae bacterium | reverse complement strand
GCACCGGCGGGGCGCCGATGCTCCCCGAAAATTGACGCGTGACGCTGCGCTAGTCGCTGTCGCTCCGCTCGCCGCTCAGGTAGGCGATGAAATCCGCCTTGGTCAGCACGCCCACCGGCTGGTCGCCCTCGCGGACGATGATGGCGGACGAGCCGAGCGAGAGGGCCTTGAAGCCCTTCTCGATCCCGGTCGCGCGATCCATCTTTGGAAACGGCCGGCCCATGAACTCGCTGACCGGCTTGTGTTGAATATCGACATGATCAAAAACGAGCTGCATCGCCGTCGTCTCCTGGATCGAGCCAACCATCTGCCCGTCCTCACCCTCGACGGGCACCTGCGAGATGTCGTTGTCGCGCATGAGTCGGATCGCCGTGCGGACGCAGTCGTTCTTCTTGACGGTGATCAGGGCGGCCACGGCGCCCTTGCGATCGAGGACGTCGCCCAGCGTCATGCCGTGCCCCGGCGGCGCCAGGTAGCCGTGGCTTTGCATCCACTCGTCATTGAAGATCTTGCTCAGATACCCGCGACCGCCGTCCGGCAGGAGCACCACGACGAGCTTGTCCTTCGGCATCTTGGCCGCGACCCGCAGGGCGGCGCAGACCGCGGTGCCGGCCGAACCGCCGGCGAGAATCCCCTCCTCGGCCGACAGCCGACGAGCCATCAGGAACGATTCCTTGTCCGACACGTTGAGCACCTCGTCGACGATCTTGAGATTCACGGTCCGCGGCACAAAGTCTTCGCCGATGCCCTCGACCTGATACGACTTGGGCATGGCGCCCGGGGTATAGATCGAGCCTTCGGGGTCGGCGCCGATGATCTGGATGTCGGGGTTCTTCTCCTTGAGGTATCGCGCCGTGCCGCTGATCGTCCCGCCCGTGCCGATGCCCGCAACGAAACAGTCGATCTTTCCATCCGTCTGTTCCCAGATTTCCGGGCCGGTCGAATGGTAGTGGGCCTCGGGGTTGTCGGGGTTGGCAAACTGATTGGGCTGATAGGCCCCGGGGATCTCCGCGGTCAGGCGATTGGCTACGCTGTAATAACTCTCCGGGCTGTTGGCCGCCACGGTCGGCACGGTGACCGTCTCCGCCCCCCAGGCCCGCAGCAGGGCGAACTTTTCCGGGGCCATCTTGTCGGGCATCACGAGGATGCAGCGATAGCCCTTGATGGCAGCGGCCATGGCGAGGGCGGCGCCGGTGTTGCCGCTGGTCGGCTCGATGATCGTGCCGCCAGGCTCCAGCTTGCCGGCCTTCTCGGCCTCGTCGATCATCCGCAGCGCGGGCCGATCCTTCACCGAGCCGCCGGGGTTCATGTATTCGACCTTCGCCGCCACGGTGCAGGCGATTCCCGCGGTGACCTTTCGCAGCCGCACCAGCGGCGTGTGGCCAACGAGTTCCAGAATGGAGTCATGAATCTGCATGGGTGTGTGATTCCAAATGTCGCGGCCCGCCGACTATACCGACATCCCGCATGGGTCGAATGAAGACACTTCAAGCGCCTCCAAGACATGCTAACGTTTCATGGCGACAATGTCGAGACGCGTGTACCGGAAGCGGACACTCAGGGATATTTGCGGTTTCTGGAGGGGTACGTAGTTCGAACCGCTGCCCACGTCGGCCACGGGGGGCCGACGCCACAGCCGGGAAACGGGGGCTACGACACCCGAAAGGAGGGCATCGGCCACGCGGCAGTGGTATTATCGGGTACGTCGCGGGATGGACCGGCGGGGTGTTTGGACCGACGGTTAAGGGAGGCAGCAACCGACACACCCGCCGCCAGACACCGCACACGAGGAGTCTCATGCCTGGACATCGATACGCACTGGGAGTCGTGGGAACCGGCCATATCGCAACGGTCATCCTGCGACGGCTGATCGCGAGCGATTATCTGAGCGGCGACCGAATGATCGTGTCGCCCTCACGATCGCTGACCAAGCATCCCCTCGACGTCGCCGTAGCCTCCGACAACGCCGGCGTCGTCCGCGGCTCGCGGCTGATCCTGCTCTCGGTGACGCCGCAGTCCTTCGGCAAGGCGGCGGACTCGATCCGAGACGTGGTGGCGGGCGATCATGTGTTTATCAGCGTGATGGCGGGCGTCCCGACCGATCGTGTCGCGGAGGCGCTCGGTGGCAACTCGGTGCGTGTGGTCCGTGCGATGCCCAACCTGCCGTTCGAGCTGGGCCGCGGTGTGACGGGCATATACCGCGGGCGGCACGCCAGCTTGGACGACATGGAAGAGGTCCGGCACCTGTTCGACGCCGGCGGCGAGACCGTCGAGGTGCATAAGGAGGACCTGATGGACGCCGTAACGGCGGTTGCCGGGTCCGGCCCGGCCTATTTCTATCATTTTGTCGAGATGATGACGGCCGGGGGAATCGCCGCCGGGCTGACGAAAGAGGACGCCCAGATCCTCGCCGCGCATGCGTGCGTCGGCGCGGGCGCGATGCTGCTGGAGAGCGAGACCTCGCCTGCGGACTTGCGTGCGGCCGTGACGAGTCCCGGCGGCACGACCGAGGCCGCCATGGACAAGCTGCGAGAGAGCCATGTGGCCGGCCACGTCAGCGATGCCGTGGTCGCCGCGTTTCGCCGCAGTCAAGAACTCGGGCGGAAGGCGGCGTCAGGCCCCGGGAACGGCTGAAACCGGTACCAAGCCACGGGCAAACGGGAATCACACCTTCATGGAATGCGTCAAGGCGGTCGGCAACGGCGTGGAGATCCGGGTCAAGGCCGTTCCCGGCGCGTCGCGGGATCGGATCGTCGGCCCGCTCGGCGACGCCCTCAAGATTCAGGTGGCGGCGGCGCCCGAACGCGGCAAGGCGAACGCCGCCATCGAAAAGCTCCTCGCAGCCGCCCTTGGCGTCAGCCCACGGGACGTCGCCGTGACTCGCGGCCACGGCCACCCAAGAAAAACCGTCTCGGTGCAAGGCGTCACCGCCGCCCATGTCCGGGCCGTATTGGGTCTTCCGGCCTGACCCTCTTGAAAGAACGACACACTCATGGTACAATGGCCGTGACAGGGGGAGGTGGGAACATGTTTACACGGCGTTCGTTTCTTCAATCCGGATTGAGCGCGGCGGCGCTGGGCGTCCTCTCGCGTCGAGGGCTGAGCCTGACGGTGCCCGCCTCGACGGGCATCGTGCCACCAGTCATCCCCTTGCGGGAATCGGCGCCCTTCGCGCCTATTTCGACGAACCCGACCTCGGTCATGGTAGACGGACTCCCCTTCTCTGACTGGTATACGGGGGACGATTTTCGACACAATGCCGATATTCCTTTTCACGGAAACGAGCGGTGTTTCCACGGCGGGCTTCCGCCCGCGCCGACGGAGGAGGTCGACATCGCCGTCGTCGGCGGCGGCATCTCCGGACTTTCGACGGCCTATCTGCTGCGGAACCATCGCCCCGTCGTGTTTGAAATCCACAATCGATTCGGCGGCGCGGCCCAGGGGGAAGTATGGGGAGACACCCACTACTCTCTCGGAAACGCCTACGTCATCACGCCCGACGCGGGCGGCTTTCTCGAAAACCTCTATCGCGAACTGGGGCTGGACAAGGTCGTCCGCGTCAACGAGGGCGACTTCGAGTTCGAGACCCACGGGCAGATTATCCGTGACCTGTTCGGCCCGACCGGGCCGACGCCCGCGGACGCCCGGGCCTTCGCGCGATACCGCGAGATCGTCCTGAACATGGCGAATGTCGATTATCCCGACATCCCCCTGCCGGCCGGAAAGGACAACCAGTGGATTCTCGACCTCGATCGCAAGACCTTCCGCCAGGACATCGAAGAACAGATGGGCATGCCGGTGCCCGCTCGCCTGGCGGCGGCGATTCAGGCCTATTGTTATTCATCCTTCGCGGCGGGTTGGGAGGAAATCTCCGCGGCAAGCGGCTGGAACTTCCTGGCGGCCGAGGAATACGGGCGCTGGGTGTTCCCGGGCGGCACACCCTACATGGCGACCCAATTCTGGAACGCCCTGGCAAAACTGGACGCGGGCCAACGCGTGCCGCGGCTTCGAGCGGGAACCCGAGTCGTAGACGTCCGTCTCACAGTCAACGACCGGGTCCAGGTGACCTACACCGGCGCGGATGGAAAATGCCGGTCTCTCCTGGCAAAGTCCGTCGCCATGTGTTGCCCGAAGATGGTCTGCAAGAATATCCTCCACGACATCCAGACCCTCGACCCTCCCAAGTTCGCGGCGATGGACCATTTGCGCTACCGGGCCTATGTCGTGGTCAACGTCCTGCTTCACCAGCCCGTCAGGACGGACTTCTATGACGTCTTTCTTCTCGGGGACGGCGCCTTTGCGATGAGCGAACCGCAGGCCCAGGCCGATTCTCGCGTGATCGACATGTTGAGCGGCCACTATGCCCGCAAGAAGGATTCGCCCAGCGGCGTGCTGACCCTCTACTGGCCGCTGCCGTTCAACTTCGGACGGTGGACCCTCTTGACCGAGCCGTCATGGCAAAACTATGCGGCCGCCGTCGTGCCGCAAATCCGCTCGATGCTGCGCCTGCTCCACCTCGGCCCGGAGGCCGTGACCCAGGTTCGCCTGACGCGGTGGGGCCATGCCATGCCGATCGCCCAGCCAAACCTCATGGCCGACGGCGTCATCGACCATCTCCGCCGCCCCATCGGGAACAAGATATTTTTCATCCATCAGGACAACTGGGCACTCCCGGCCGTCGAGAACTGCCTGCTGGACGCAGAAATCTTTGTGCCGCATATCAGTGCGGCGCTGTGACCGCCGGGCCTTGCCCGGACCGGAGACCGGATCCCATCCCGGCGCGCGGACCTTGACGACGCGCCGGGAAACTGTCCCAAAACCAAGACATTTATCCATCATTCATCGGGGCCTTCCGCTCCGCACGGCACGGCGTACAATGGTCCGCAGTGAGGGCCGGTCACGGAGCCGGCCGTCCATCCATTCTTCGAACTGTTCAAGAAAGGGAAGGCGAGATGAACTTGAAACTGCGCATTCTGGTCGGAGTGGTGACGATCGCCGGCGCGTCGGCGCTGGTCACGAATCAGGTGATCTCACAGGACAAGAACAAGCCCAAGGCCGGTGGTGAGGGAATGCGGGACCCGGCCGAAATGGCCCGGATGATGGCCGAATACATGAAACTATCTCAGCCGGGTGAACACCACAAGCACCTCAACCAGTTCGTCGGAAAATGGAAGCTGAAAACGAAGATGTGGATGGCCGGACCGGACGCACCGCCGAGCGTGTCCGAGGGAACGGCCACGGTCAAGTGGATCATGGGCGGGCGCTATCTGACGGAAGAGGTCACCTCCGAGATGGACATGGGACCGATGGGCAAGCAACCGTTCGAGGGATTCGGCCTGACCGGTTACGACAACGTTCGCAATCTCTACACAAACTGCTGGATCGACAGCATGGGCACTCAGATGATGATCTCGAAAGGCACGCGACATCCCGGCACCGGCCTCTACACGTACTATGGCGAGATGGATGAGCCGAGCCTCAAGATGTACGGCCGAGCGGTCAAGTGGGTGGTCCGCGTCATCAACGACGACAAGCACGTCGGCGAGATGTACGACCTAGCCGTCGCGGACGACTACAAGGTGTTCGAGATCGAATACGAACGGATTAAGTAGCCTTCCGTCAACCGAAGCGTATAACCGGAAACGGACGTGGCGGTGTGGGGAAAGCGCGAGGCCTGTTTCCTACCGTCTTTGTTCATCGTCTCCCGCCGAGCAGGCCGGAGCGAAGCAGGAAATAGAGCAATTGGAGAATGGCGGTGATGGTCGCGGCGACGTAGGTCATGGCGGCGGCGTTCAACACCCTGGCCACCGCCGGCTCTTCCGCCTGTGTGATGATCCCGTTGGCGAGGAGGACCTGACGCGCCCGCGTGCTGGCATTGAACTCAACCGGCAGGTTGATCAACTGAAAGAGCACGACCATCGAGAAAAGCAGCAGGCCGGCCACGACCAGGCCCGTCAGGTGCATGAAGATCCCGGCGATCAGAAGAATCCAGGACAGATTGCTGCCCAGGCTCGCCATGGGGACGATGCCGTTCCGCAGGGAGAGCGGGGCATAGCGGGCCTGATGCTGCAGGGCGTGCCCCGCCTCGTGGGCCGCGATGCCCACGGCGGCCAGGGTGCGCCCCTCGTACACTTCGGGGCTGAGACGCAGGGTGCGTGTCCGGGGATCGTAGTGGTCCCCCAGGAAGCCGCCCCGCGTCGGCTCGATGCCCACGTCATGCAGACCGTTGCCATGGAGGATGCGTTCGGCGGCCTCGGCGCCGCTCAGACCGCTCTGGGGCCGCAGACGCTTGGCCGCCGCGAAGCTGGACTTGACCTTGCACTGCGCCCAGACCGCGATCAACATGCCGGGGGCAAGGAACAGAAGATAGACTGGATCAAAGAACAACATTGGGGCACCTCATTTTTTGTGGCAGCCTTCGTGTCTGTCGCGCGCCGCCGTTTCCAGTCGACTGCTTTCGCGGATCCAGAGGATCAGGCATCCCCGCGCCCCGTCAGAGGATAGTCGCGCGATTCCGCGGGTCAACGTGGCGGTAGGCCGGCACCGAGGATTTCAGCGCGGGATCCTTGGCTGGCCCCGCTGGAGGCCGTCATCTTGCAGAAAGTCGAACCGTGCATAAGATCGGCCGGGTAACGCCGATACTCACGGTAGAGCGGCAGCCGTCGGCTATTGATGCGCTGCCCGTTGGCGAAACGACCTCGCATTCTTTCCGCGCACCGGAGAAGGGACCCGGACCATGAAAACCAGGTTTTTCCGAAACGCCGCGTTGCTGTCGGTCGCCGCCCTGCTGAGCGCGTTTGCGGCGTGCGACTCGTTCACTCTGACGCTGACCTTCGTAACGCCGGAGCAGGCGAAATCGGTGGACACCCAGACGGTCGCCTTGCCCAGCGGCGCACGGGTGGTCGTCAACAATGACACCGGAAGCACCCGCATCTCGGTCGACCCGGCAGCCACCGAGGCGACGGTCCAGATCACGAAAGTCGCGTTTGCAGAGGATCAGGCGGCCGCCGACGACCTGCTAAGTCAGATCGTCGTCACGGTGACCCCGCCCACACCGGAAGACAACACGCTTCGCATCGACGCACCCCGCCCGCCCCAGGCCACCGGCAACAGCCAGGACTTTCAGGCCAGCCTCGTCAACGACGAACTGAACGTCACGGCGATTCTCGGGGGCAATCTGGTGTCGACCGTCCGCCTGAGGATCACCTTGCCGCCCGGCCACGGCGTGGATGTCACGCAGCGAAACGGCACGGTCCGAGCGACCGACCTCGACACCGAAAGCACGTTGCAGACCGACAATGGTTCGGTGCGTGTGACGGATGCGACCGCGGCGGTCACCGTGCGGACAGACAACGGGTCTGTCAATATCGAGGACCACGCCGGATCGCTGGACGTCCGAACAGACAACGGCAGCGTCGGGATCCAGGTGCGGAGCCTGGCGCCGGATCAGCAAATCCTCACTCGGACGGACAACGGATTTA
>CAYQDV010000080.1:0-5221 GCA_964416295.1 uncultured Planctomycetaceae bacterium | reverse complement strand
GTGCGGAGCCTGGCGCCGGATCAGCAAATCCTCACTCGGACGGACAACGGATTTACCTCGATCGAGCTGCCGCGAGACATCGACGCCGAACTCTCGGCCATGACCGATAACGGGAACGTACGGCTCGACATCCAGGCGTTCGACCTGGTGAATAATCTGAGCGCAACGCGGCGGTCCGTGTCGGCCACGCTGAACGCCGGTGGCCCGACGATCGACCTCAACACGGACAACGGTTTCATCGGCATCGAGTCGCGGTAGGTCGGCGCGGTCTCTACGCGGTGCTTGGCGCGGTCGCGGCCGACCACCATGATGGAGACATGTCGCGACCACGGCGTCAACCAATACACGCAGCGTCTGCCGGCGCGCCACCGCCGGAGGGCGCACGGTCCCCTTGGGTGCGCCTGCGGTCAGCCCGGTCCCACCCGTTTATCTACAAACGCATGATCGGTCAGGTCGACCCGGCGGCCCGCCCCGGCGACGTGGTCGCCGTGTACGACAAGAGCGGCTCGCTGTTCGGACAGGCGCTGTTCAACCCCCGCTCACAGATCGTCCTGCGGATGTTGACCTGGGGCGATACTCCGGTCGATCATTCGTTCTGGAACGGCGCAATCGCCCGCGCCTTGGCGCTCCGACGCGACCTGCACCTCGATGAGATCACCGACGCCTACCGCCTGATCCACTCCGAGGGCGACGGCCTCAGCGGCCTCGTCGTCGAGCGCTACGCGGACTGCCTCGTGTTCGAGGCATTCTCGCTCGGCATGTTCCAGCGATACGAACACCTCGCGAGAATCATCAAAGATTCACTGGGCGCCCCCACGAGACTGGACCGCCCGACGAGGGCCGATGCGCTGTGGCGCGTGGTCCTACGAGCCGACGCCCGAACCACTCAGATTGAAGGGTTCCGCCCGCCGCCGGCAACACCCGTCGGTGATGTCACGATCCGAGAGCACGGCGTCCGCTATCAGGTGGATGTCGTCTCGGGACACAAGACCGGGTTCTTCTGTGACCAACGGGACAACCGAGCGCGTTTCGCAGGGCTGTGTCGCGACGCCAGCGTGCTGGACGTGTGCTGTCATACGGGCGGATTCGGCCTGTGCGCGAAGGTGTTGGGTCACGCCAAAGATGTCACGTCTGTCGACATAGACGACGCGGCCCTGGCATTGGCGCGGCGCAACATCAACCTCAACGGCGCCCGCATCCAACTCGTGCGATCCGACGCCTTTGTCTACCTGCGGCAGATGATCGAAAACGGCCGGCAGTACGACGCGGTTGTCCTCGATCCGCCAAAGCTGGCAGCCACGCGCGAAACCCTCGACGACGACCTCCGAAAGTATCACGACCTCAACCACCTGGCGGCCCGCCTCGTCCGGCCGGCCGGTGTGCTGCTGTCGTGCAGTTGCAGCGGACTGGTCCCGCCCGCACGTTTCACGGAGATCATCCATCATGCCATGCGCCATGCGGGCCGTTCCGCGCAGTTATTCGACCAGACCAGCGCTGCGCCGGATCACCCGGTCATGCTCAATTGCCCGGAATCCGCGTATCTCAAGGCCCTGTGGCTCCGGATATTGTGAAGGCTCCCTCCTTGGGCGTCTGATCGCTATGGCTGCCTGCTCAGTCAGCGGGACGCCGGAACCTGATAAAGTAATTCCTCTTCAAGCCTGGAACGGCATCCGACGAGACGAATTCGAAACCATCCGACTGAATCTCCCTCGTGACTTGATCCTGCCCTGCTCGGACGTGCTTGCGAACCCAGTCGTTCGCCGCGTCGCCTTCGCGATCAAAATCAACAATGATGAGTTGTCCGCCGGGGCGCAGGGCGCGGCGCACCGTCCGCATGTAGGTCCGCGGATATTCGAAGTGGTGATAGGTGTCGCAGATGAAGGCCACATCGATGGATTCCGCCGGCAGGTCGACCGAGTCGTCGCGGCAGCGGACCGTCACGACCTGATCGAGACCGGCGGCCTCGGCCCGTTTCTGAATGTGCTGAAGGAACCGCGGCGAGATGTCGACGGCGTAGACGCGACCGGCCGAGCCGACGGCCTCGGCGAAAAGCTGAATGAACAACCCGGTGCCGGCGCCAACGTCGGCAATGGCTCCCTCGGAACGCAGTCCAACGGCCTGAACGATCTCCTTCCGAAACTTGAAGATCTCACGGCTCTCCCCTTCAAACCGGCCGACCCACTCGTCGACCTTCAGATCGGGGTCCTTGAATCGGTCGTTCAGGCCCGGCCGGACGCTGGCCTCATGCGCCCCGCCGATGCAGCCCAGAAAGAGACAGACTCCCGGCGCCAGCACCGGCAGGAATCGACCGTTTTTCCACATGGTTTATTTCTCCTTGAGTTCCAGAGCGCCGTTCCAATTATCGTCGGGCGGGAAGGTCTTGTGTTCCTGACAAGCCTCGATGTAGCGGGCAGCGCCCGCGTCGTCGGGCTTCCGGGCGAGCAACCGGGTAAAATGCACGATGCAATCGTCCCATTTTCTATTTTTGTATATTTCTACGCCGTCCTCGAAGCGTTCGATATAGGCCTGCTGTCCGTCAGCCAGCTCGCCCTTGCGGCAGACGACCTCAAACACGGGAACGGTAAGAGTCTTTCCCTTGACCTGGAGATCGGCGAGATATCGGAATTCGTAGGCGTCTTCGACCTGGCGTCGCGTGGCGTCGGAGATCATGATGCCGGTTCCGAAGACCTTGTTGGCCGGCTCGAGACGGGCGGCCAGGTTCACCGTATCACCAATGACCGTGTAGTCGGCCTTCAACTCCGAGCCGAAATCGCCGTTCTTGCAGACGCCGGTGGCCAGTCCGGCCCGCATCCGAAGCCGCCGAAAGACTGCGGCGCCCGGACCGCGGGCCCGCTCCGACTTGAGATCCTCCAAGGCCTGCATCGCCTCCAGGGCCGTGGCGCAGGCGTTTGCGGCGTGGTCAGCCTGCGGATCGACCGAGGCGTTGAAAAAGGCCATGATGCCGTCACCCATGAACTTATTGATCAGGCCTCGCCGGCGCCAAATGACCTCGGACATCCTCTTCAGATAGGTGTTCAGAACATATTGGATGGTCTCGTCGTTTTCCTGCTCGCTCAACGTGGTGAAGGCGGCCAGATCCGTGAACAGACAGGTCACCTCGCGCGACTGAACGCTCTTGAAGAGCCGGGCGGCCTCCGGGCTTTCGGCGATCCGCGCAGCAATCGCCGGAGAGGTGTATTGCCCGAGCTGCTTGGAAAAAAAACGCCGTTCGCGTTCGGCCGTGAGCTGTCGAAACAGGGTCACCATCGCCCAGGTGACGGACGAACTGACCAGAACCGCGCCCAGGGTAACCCACTGGTCGTAGCGCGCGAACACCACGTATATGTCGACCAGCGTGTAAACCGTCATGATTCCGAGCGTGATCAGAAGCGTCAGACGCGGGCCGCCGGTTGCGGTGAGTCCCGCGATGATCGCGCCGATTAGAAACACAATGGCGACTTCCACGGCTCGCGGCGCCCGTGCCACCGGCCGCTTCTGAAGGAGGGTGTTCAGCATGTGGGCATGGCACATCACGCCATTGGTGATCGGATCGATCGGCGTGGAAACAATGTCTCCCAACGCCGTGGCGGCGTAGCCCAGAAACACGATCTTGCCACTGATCCGGCCGGCCAGTTCTTTCTTCAATGCGAAGACAGACGCCCGCAGGCGTTCGTTTGCCGCTCGCCGCGCGGGAATCTCCTCTGACAGGAGTCGCTCTGCGTGAAGGAAGACCTTCGCATCGGGATCAGTCCGCCGCTCGTCCGCCGACATCTCCTCGCGGATGTCGCTGCAGGTCAATTCGACCATCCCGGCGGCCTCGGTATGGGATCGTTCGATCTGTTTGCGAAGCGCGCCCAGTTCCGCCGTCATGTCGTCGAACTCAGGCGACCCGTCGCGTTGTTCCAGCCGCGCCTGATGAATCGCGCGCGCCAGGTTATTCATGCGGCGGACCGCCGTGCGATAGGCCTCATCGCGCCCGCCCCGCGCGACCCCAACGACCTCCGCATATCTCAATTTGACGGCTGTCTCGTTGTCCAGGATCTTCCGGCGGGCATCGACGATCGCCCAAAGCTTGGCCGCAGAGATATGGGGGAAATCCCGCCCGTCACGCCAGAACTTCGCGTCCTTGGCCCAGTTGATCACGGCCTGTCCGTCCCGATCCAGCGGAATCACCCACGGATCGCCTCCGCGCGGATCGGGAAACCGCACCGTGTGATCGGGGCCGACCTCGATCCGGTCGTCAGCCACGCCGAGAATCGCGCACGCTATTGCAAAGCTGAGGTGCTTGACAATCCCGCCGCGGTATTCGATCGCGAGAGGAATGCGCCGGACGGTAGTGTCGATATCCGGGTCGAAAGTGACCGCTCCCACGCCGCGGGCGGCCTCGACGAATCCGAAGTACGGAGACTCGGCACGGACAGCCCTCTGGATGACGTCAGGGGCGCACTCAATCGCGGCCGCCGAGAGCCGGCGCACGGCCGCCAGGCCGCGCTGCGCGCGGTAGGCATCCTTGAGGTCCTCCCGGTCGGCACTCAGGCGGTCGGCCTCATCGCGCAGCACGGCGGCCGCGATGTCACTCGAGCGGAGGTCCGGGGTCTCCGCCAGGATCGCCGCGACACGCTCGTTCGCTGCGTCTGTCTTCACTCCGGCAATCACCGCGAACACCGCATCTTTCGACGCCTGGAGGCGACGGACCAGTTCGCCCTCGGTCAAGGTGAAGTCTTTCAGAAGCTCCTGGCGGATGCGCTCGCGAAGAAGGCTCTGCTCGATCCGACGCTGCTGTCGCGGGGTGCCGGCCAGTCGCAGACGTTCGAGAACGTCCGACTTCGTGAGGCGCGGGTTCTGCTCGTACCATCGCCGAATACGCACCCACGACGGGTCGGGATCGCGCGGCCCCACCGTCCGCATGTGCATCGAGATGAAGACATTCCCGGCCGACCGGATGGCGTCGGCGAGTTCGAGATCATCGTCCACAATGCTGTTTTCGGAGAATTCACCTTCCACCGGAGGGTGAGGTTCGATATCCAAGTCTCTGGATAAACGCGGGTCATCAAAGGTCGGCCGCTGGCGGTCGTCCAGCAGGAGGTCGATGGCGATCACCGACGCTCCGAGTTCGTGGAGCACACGCACAAGGGCGGCGGTGTCGCGGCGGGGCCACGGCCATCTCCCGACGCGGTCCAGCGAATTATCGTCGATATCGACATGCACGATACGCGAGTCA
>CAYQDV010000079.1:215-12862 GCA_964416295.1 uncultured Planctomycetaceae bacterium | reverse complement strand
CGGCGCTTCTCGCACACGCTCCAAGGGTCAGGACAGCCGCCTGAACGAGCAAGGGAACCCGCCCGCGGCTCAGGATTCCTTGACGGCCGAAATCAGTTCCAGAAAGGCTTTCTTGCCGTCGCTGAAGAACATCAGACAGTTGTCCGCCGCAAACAGCGGATTGGGAATGCCGGCGAAGCCCGGGCTCAGGCTCCGCTTGATCACCACCACGGTGCGACACTTGTCCACTTCTATGATCGGCATCCCGGCGATGGGCGACTTTGGATCGGTGCGGGCGACCGGGTTTACGACGTCGTTCGCGCCGATCACGATCGCCACGTCCACCTGCTCCCACGTCGGATTGATCTGATCCATCTCCAACAGCTTGTCCTCTGAAATGTTCGCCTCGGCCAGCAGCACGTTCATGTGGCCCGGCATGCGGCCGGCAACCGGGTGAATCGCGAACTCGACGGTCGTTCCGCGGGACTCCAGCAGGTTCGCCAGATCGCGAACGGCGTGCTGCGCCTGGGACACGGCCATGCCATAGCCCGGAACGATGACCACACGCCGGACGCCGTCGAGCAGCATCGCAACCTCGTCTGCGCTCGTCTGCTTGATCTTTCCGGCATATACCTCGTCGGCGCTGGCCGTGTCCGCGGTCGGGCCTAGTTTGCCGAAGATCACATGCGCCAACGAACGATTCATCGCCTTGCACATGATGCTCGTCAGGATGAATCCGGACGCTCCGACAAGCGATCCCGCGATGATCAGCACATTGTTGCTGATGACAAATCCCGTGGCGGCCGCGGCGAGACCGGAATAGGAGTTCAATAACGCAATGACGACGGGCATGTCGGCCCCGCCGATCGGCGTGACGAGCAGAACGCCCAGAACGCTCGCAGCCAGCACAATCAGGCCATAAGGCAGCCATGCCGTCGGAACCGAATACAACCAGTATCCCAGTGCCACCGTTCCCATGAGGAGGAGGGCATTGACCACCTTCTGGCCGGGCACCAGTTCGCCGTCCTTCAGCCACTTCATGCCTCGCAGCTTGGCGGCCGCAACCAAACTGCCTGTGAAGGTGACCGCTCCGATCAGTCCGCTGGCGGCGGTGGCGATCGAAAACTGCGTCAGAACCGAACCGGCCATCGCATGACTGGCGATGTCTTCGCGGCGAAGGATCAGCTCCGCTCCCGCGACCAGCGCCGAGGCAATGCCCCCGAACCCGTTGAACAGGGCGACCATTTGCGGCATGCCGGTCATCTCGACCTTGATCGCCAGAATCAGCCCGACTACGCCCCCGACAACAAGCCCCGCGATGATGTACTCAAACCGGAGGATCTCGTGATGCTGCAGCGTCACGACAATCGCCAGCAGCATGGCAACGGCGCTGATGAAATTGCCGCGCACCGCGGTGCGAGGATGCGTCAGACCTTTGAGGCCGATGATGAACAGGATCGAAGCCACCAGATAGGCGATGTTGGTCAGTGCTGGGCTCACGTGTCAGTCCTTCTTGCGAAACATGCCGAGCATGCGGTGGGTTACGAAATAACCGCCGACAACATTGATCGTCGCGAAAATGACCGCGAACAGCCCCAGGCCCGTCGTCAGCCAGTGGTGTCGGGTGCCGGCGGCGATCAGGGCGCCGATCACCGTGATGCCGCTGATGGCGTTCGAGCCCGACATCAGCGGCGTATGCAGCGTCGGCGGCACCTTGGTGATGATCTCAAAGCCGACGAACACGGCGAGGGCAAAGATGGTCAACAGCAATACGAAATCAGCATGGCCTTCCATCGAAAACTCCTGAGTCAGGAATGCGGAATCCTCAGCGCTCGATCGCGCCGCGTACGCGCTCATGCACGATCTCGCCCCCGTGCGTCACGAGCGTCCCCGCGATGATCTCATTGTCCGTGTCCAACTCCAGCACGCCTTCCTTGGACACGTCCAGAATGAATGCCGCGACGTTCCGGGCGTACATCTGGCTGGCGTGGTAGGACAGGGTCGAGGGCAGGTCCGTCGGAGCCAGGATCGTCACACCACCGTCAACGACTGTCTCATCCGCCTTCGACAACTCGCAGTTGCCGCCCGCCTCTCCGGCAAGGTCCACGATCACGCTGCCCGGCTTCATTGAAAGAACCATGTCACACGTGACCAAGACGGGAGCCGGCTTGCCGGGAATCAGCGCCGTCGTGATCACCACGTCCGCGTCCTTCACATGCCGGGCAATGACTTCCTTCTGCTTCGCCTTGTAGGCCTCGGACATCTCTTTGGCATATCCGCCGGCGTCCTCCGCATCTTCCGACGGCGCTTCCACCTCCACGAACCGAGCCCCCAGGCTCTCGACCTGTTCCTTGACCGCCGGACGCACATCGAACGCCTCGACCACGGCGCCGAGCCGCTTGGCGGTCGCGATGGCCTGTAAGCCGGCGACGCCCGCGCCCATCACCAGCACCTTGGCCGGCTTCACCGTCCCCGCCGCCGTCATGAACATCGGGAAAAAGCGGTTCAACTCCGAGGCTCCGATCAGCACCGCCTTGTAGCCCGAAATCGTACTCATCGCGCTCAAGGCATCCATCTTCTGCGCCCGGGTGATCCGCGGCATGAGTTCCATCGCCAGCGCCGAGATGCGCCGCTCCGCCAGCCGCCGCACATCATCATGTTTCGACAGGGGGTTCAGCAACGCGATCAGAATCGTGTCGGCCTTCAGCAGATCCAGTTCCTCGCCTGCCGGACAACGCACCTTCGCGACAACGTCCGCTTGTCCGTACAACTCGGCCCGGTCGGCGATCAGTGCTGCTCCGGCCTCTTCGTACAACCCATCAGAGAATCCCGAACGGGTGCCGGCCTCGCGCTCGACCAGAACCTCGAATCCGGCCTGCTTCAGCTTACCGCAGGTCTCCGGCGTCGCCGCCACGCGGCGCTCGCCCGCCTGACCTTCTTGGGGAATCGCTATTTTCATCCAAGCCTCACCTCGTAAGGGCCTCCGGCGGGCGGCGCGACGACGCTGACCGACCAGCCCATGCCCCCGTCCTTCTAACGACCAGAACCGGCCACTCGACCAGTTCTGAATCGCCCATCCTAGGCGCTTGGCGCGGTCCGGCCAACTGCCCGGACACCGAGAACCGCAAACTGCCGCCCGAATTGGCGTCGGGCGATTTGCCTGACCGATGATGAACGGGTATAGTGCTGTGTTTGTCCCCGAATTGCCGGTGTTCCGGCGGTGCAGTGGTGCCGCCGCCGGCCGGGACCGAGAAACCAGGGTGCCGGAATCATCCGGCACCGCCCGACCGGGACACTCCCGAATCGGGATGAACTGTGACCGGCGGGTTCACCCCCTGTGGATGAACCGGCACAAGCGGAACCATTCATGCTCGACAACGACTTACTCGCTGAACTCGACATTTCCGAAGACGAACTCAAGGCGGAGCTGGCGGAAGCCTTTGGAGATCAGGCCAATCAGGACCGTCTCGGCAAGGTCGTGGACGAGACGATGGGGCAAATCAAGACCGACACTGTGCTCAAGGGACGCGTGATCGGCCGGTCCGGTAACGAAATAGTTGTCGACGTCGGGCTCAAGAGTGAAGGATACGTCCCGATCAGCGAGTGGGATAACCCCAACGACATCGATCCCGGCGACGAGGTCGAAGTACTCCTCGAGCAGATCGAGTCGGACACGGGCGTCATTCTGCTATCGAAGCGCAAGGCCGACAGAATGCGCGGCTGGGAACGCATCCTCAGCAAGTGCAAGGAAGACGATCGCGTCTCGGGCAAATGCGTCCGCAAGATCAAGGGCGGCCTGCTCGTCGATATCGGCGTACCCGTCTTTCTCCCCGCAAGCCAGATTGACATCCGCCGACCGTCCGATGTCGATCGGTTCCTGGGACAGACGATCGATGCCATGGTCCTGAAGATTGATCCTGAACGTCGCAACATCGTCATCTCCCGCCGTAGGCTGATCGAGACCGACCGTGCCGAGGCAAAGGCCAAGCTGATGGCCGAAATCGAACTGGGCCAGATCCGCGAGGGCGTCGTCAAGAATATCGCGGATTTCGGGGCCTTCGTGGACCTTGGCGGGATCGACGGTCTCCTCCACATCACCGATATGAGCTGGGACCGCGTCAACAACCCGCACGACGTCGTGAAGGTCGATCAGAGACTCAAAATCAAGATCCTGCACATCGACCGGGAAAAGGAAAAAATCGCCCTGGGCCTGAAGCAGACGACCGTCAACCCATGGGAGGAAGTCGAACAGCGATTCCCCATCGGCTCGCGAATCACAGGGAAGGTCGTCAATCTCGTAAACTACGGCGCGTTTGTGAAACTGGCCGGCGGCATTGAAGGCTTGGTCCACATCTCCGAGATGTCATGGACGCGGCGGATCACACATCCCTCCGAACTCCTCAAACCCAATGACGAGATCGAAGTCGTCGTCCTGGCGATCAACAAGAACAAGCAGGAGATATCTCTCGGACTCAAGCAGACCGAAACCAACCCCTGGACGAAGGTCGCTGAGAAGTACCCCCCGAATACCGTGGTTGCCGGCAAGGTCCGAAACCTCACCAACTACGGCGCATTCGTCGAAATCGAAAATGGGATCGACGGCCTCCTCCACGTCTCCGACATGAGTTGGACGAAGAAGGTCAGCCATCCCTCCGAGATGCTCAAGAAGAATGACGAAATCAAGTGCGTGGTCCTCACCGTCGACCAGGAGCGACAACGCATCGCGCTCGGTCTCAAGCAACTGGCCGAAGACCCTTGGCTCCACGCCGTCCCCGAACGCTACATCCCGGGAATGATCGTCAAGGGCAAGGTCACCAAGATCACCAACTTCGGCGTCTTCGTCGAACTGGAGCAGGACTTGGAAGGCCTGCTCCACGTCTCCGAGCTTTCGGACAAGAAAGTCGACGACCCTCACGATATCGTCAGCCTCGGCGAGGAGCTCGAAGTCAAGATCTTGCGAGTCGACACGGCAGATCGCAAAATTGGCCTGTCCAAGAAGCGGGCCGACTGGGCCGCCGACGCCGGCGCGTCCGCGGCAGACGGCGATGGCGGATCGGGTGCGCCGCGCAAGCAGAGACGCGGAGGCCTTCACGGAGCCGGCGAGATCACCACCGACATCATCAGTGGGACCGCCTTTCTCAATCAGGGAGAGCCCCAGTCGGCGACCGAATCCTCCCCGCCAGAAACGTCCGACGAAACGAGCGGCGAAACCTCCGCCGCCGCCACGGACAAGCCGGTGCCGGAGGAAGCGACCGACGAAGCCCGGCCGGATGGACCGGCCTGACACCGGTCGCCCGGCGCGAGCAGCCACCCGATGAGCCCCCGCCGTTCGGACCGGAAACCGGTCCACAGCCCGCGAATCGCAAGACGCCTGACACCCTTCCAAGAGGGGACAGCCACGCCCCAAAACCGGCACCTGACAGAGCCGGCGTCCGCCGGGTCCTAGAATCCCGCCACGGAACAGGCCCAACCACACGCGAGAGATTCGTGGCGGAATTCGTGCAACCGAATCGGTTCCGGAACCGATCTTTGTGAAAGGGTTGCCGGTTCGCAACACTGAATCGCGGGTCATCGCAGGACACTGGAGGACATACCCATCGCTGTCGAGGTCGGTCTGCAGCAGTACTTAAGGCAAATCAACGAAGCGAAGTTGTTGTCTGCGGGCGACGAGCGCGATCTCGCCCGCACGATTGCGCGCGGTGCCGAAGCCGCCACCCGGTTTCCTCGCGGCAATATCTCCTTCTCAGAGAAGGAACGACTCGAACGCGAGGGCAACGAGGCTCGCGAGTTGATGATCCGAGCCAACCTTCGCCTCGTCGTCAATATCGCGAAGTCTTTCACCAATCGGGGCATGTCCCTCGCCGACCTCATCGAGGAGGGCAATCTCGGCCTGCTCCGCGCGGTCGAGGGATTCGATCCCGACATGGGCGCCCGTTTCAGCACCTACGCAAGCTGGTGGATCAAGCAGTCCATCAAACGCGCGCTCATCAACACGGTCCAGCCCGTCCACATCCCAGCCTACATGGTCGAAATGATCAGCCGTTGGAAGCTGGCCCAGCGAGAGCTCCAGGAGGAGATGGGCCACGCCCCTTCGATCGAGGAGATGTCCGACAAGATGCAACTCCCCGAGAGAAAGGTCCGCATCATCAAGCGGGCTGTCCGGGCCTTCAGCGCCCCGACCCAGGCGCCCACGTCCGAAACGGGGGCCTCCTTGCTCGACATGCTGCCCGATGAGAAAACCCCCGGGCCCGATGCACTCATCTTCAGCGAGGCCGAATCCGAAACCATCCGGAAACTGCTCGACGCCCTCGACGATCGCGAGGCGACCATCCTGAGACTCCGTTACGGGTTGGGCCACGAAGAACCGCTCACTCTCAAGGACATTGGCAAGAAGATCGGACTGACCCGCGAGCGGATCCGCCAGATCGAGCACGAAGCCCTGCAAAAACTGCAGGACACGCTGTCCGAAACATAAGCCCTCCCGCTTCACCACTGCTGCCGTGACGGCCCCGCGCGTCGAACCTGCGCGGATCAGGGCGCCCCGCGCCCTCCGGATCGATGCAGGGCACGAAGAAGGTCGCGCTGCTCGACGACGCCGACGAGTCGGCGAGAATCCGGAGCATCGACGACCGGCAACGAGCCGATGTTGCATTGCCGGAAGATGTCGAGCGCGTCACCGAGGTCCATGTCGACGGGAACCGCGCGCGTGTCGGAGCTGGCCAGGTCCACCGCCGTCACAAGCTCCCGCATGACGGGATCGTAGATCATGTTCCGCAACTCGTTGAAATGAATGATGCCGACGAGTTCGTCGTTGGAGTCGGTCACGGGAAAGTGGTCATAGCGCGACTGCTCCACGAAGTGCAGAACGTCATCCAGTCGGGCCGTCGCGGGAATGCACTTGATGTTCGACCGCATGACGTGCCGAACCCGCAGGCGTTCGTGTTCCGCCATCGCCGCTAACCGGCCGGACAGGCCGAACGTGCGCCGCAACGCCTCCCACGTAAGGCCGAACGTAGAGGCGCCGCCGGTCCGAGGCGTCCCCATGCCCCGCAGGAGCGTCACGGCCTTGACCTCGCCGGCCCGGACGGCGACGAGCTTCGTCAGGATCGGCCCGCACGCCTCAAACACCGCGACGGATCCCAGAACCGTCACGACAAAGCTCGAAGCCGCCCACGCATCCTGCCAATAGCTGCCGACGAAATCGGCCAGGCCGATGACGACTGCGGCCTGGCACAGCAGCGCAGCGCCGAGGTAGGGCTGTGCCTCACCGGTCGACCGCGACCACCGCAGCCCCAGCCAGCAGCCGAGCAGTTTGCCGCCGAGCCGGCAGACGACATAGACCGCGCCGATCAGTCCGAGCGCGGGCAGGTCCTCCAAGTGCATCTTGTATCCGGCCAGCACGAAGAATCCGACGAGGATCGGCCCGCCCATCGTGCGGACACCCGACTCGAGCCGGTCGGGATCGACCGCCACGTTGGCGAACACCGCGCCGAAACAGATGATCGTCAGCAGGGCGTTGTAGGACATCGCGTGATGTTTCAGAAGCCAGTGTTCGCCGGCCCCCACGACGATCAGGATGGCGACGAAGATCAAAAGCGTCTCGGCAAACTGCATCCGGGCATGAATCAGACTGATCACGAAACCCAGCCCGACTCCAAGCCCGATGCTCCCCAGGATCGTGACGGCCAGACCGACCAGGACATGGTCCGAGGCACCCGTGACGGGCCCCAACAGACCGCTTGCGGAAAGTACAAGAAAACAGGTATGGAACAGCACGATGCAGACGACGTTGTTGACGCCGGTGAGGCTGAGAATCGTGTCGGTCACGGGACCCTTGGCATCGTATTCCCGGAGGACAAAGAGCGTGGCGGCCGGCGCGGTCGCGATGGCGGCGATCGCCAGCAACAGCGCGAACGACAGACGCGTGCTCGGGGCCATCTCGCCCCCGACGAGGAACGCCGCGCCCGTCGCACCCGCGAATACCAGCAGGAACGTAAGCCCTGCCTCACACACAGAAATCTTCCACAAATGTCGACCGACGGACCTGAGGTGCCGGACCTCGAACACGCTGCCGATCGAAAAGAGGATCAGCCCCAGCCCGAGATCCTTGATCGTAGTCAGAGGCGCTTCGGCGCTGGCCAGCTCCGCCGCCGCGGGCGTGTCGGGCTGTATGTCCAGCACCGCGTGCAACAACGCCTTCAGTCCCACGCCGGCCGCCAGATAGCCCACGACGCGCGGCAGCCGCACCGCACGGGCCGCGTAGCCTCCAACGATCGCCGCGACCAGCATCAGGCCGAATAACAACCCGGTGCCGGGAACGAGCGCCAGTGGCAGACCGAGAGGCGGCAGCATGGCCGGCACTGTAAACGCAATCGAAGTCCGGGGGCAGCCGGCTCTGAGGCCTCACTCCTACGCGGCGGAGATCGGCGGCGTTTGCCGGTGGTGGCCGGTCGCCTTCTGAAACTGATGCGTGATCTGCAGCAGACGGGCCTCGGCAAAATGCGGTGCCATGAGCTGCAGGCCGATCGGCAGGCCCGCCTCCGTCCGGCCGCACGGTACGCTGACCGCCGGAATGCCCGCGAGATTGGCCGCGCAGTTGTAGATATCCGCCAGGTACATCGCGAGCGGGTCGGCGGTCTTCTCGCCGAACCGAAACGCCGGCGTCGGCGTCGTCGGCGAGAGGATGACGTCACATTTCTCGAACGCCTCGACGAAGTCCCGTCGGATCAGCGTGCGGACCTTGAGGGCCTTCAGATAGTAGGCATCGTGGTAGCCGCTCGAAAGAGCGTATGTACCAAGCATGATGCGTCGCTTGACCTCAGGGCCGAATCCCTCCGCGCGGCTGCTGCTGTACAGATCAATGTAGTCTTTCGGCGCGGCGGTGCGGTAGCCGAAGTGAACGCCGTCGTACCGGGCAAGGTTGCTCGACGCCTCCGCCATGCAGATGAGATAGTAGCAGGCGATGGTGTAGACCGTGTGCGGCAGGTGGATCTCCTCCACTTCAGCACCCAGCTTCCGGTAAACGTCGATGGCAGCCTCGACCGCCCGGCGTGTTTCGGCGTGCAGACCCTCCGTGAAATACTCCGCCGCGATGCCGATGCGAATCCGGCCCGCCGGCTCGTCCAGCAGGCCGACATAATCCGGCACCGGCCGGTCGACGCTGGTCGAATCTCGCGGGTCGCGCCCGGCGATCGCGCCCAGCACCCGCGCCAGCCCGACGACATCCACCGCAATCGGTCCGATCTGATCCAGGCTGCTGCCAAACGCGACCAGCCCGTATCGCGACACGCGGCCATAGGTCGGTTTCAGCCCGCTGACGCCGCAGAACGACGCGGGTTGACGGATCGATCCGCCCGTCTCACTTCCGAGCGCCAAGGGCACGAGCCGCGCAGCCACGGCGGCCGCCGAACCGCCGGACGAACCGCCCGGCACATGCTTCGGATTCCACGGGTTGCGCGTCTGGAAGAACGCGGAGTGCTCCGTCGAACTCCCCATGGCAAACTCGTCCATGTTGGTCTTGGCAACGATGACGGCGCCGTGCTCGTGCAGACGTTCCACGGCGTGCGCGTCAAAAGGTGACTTGAAGCGTTCCAGAATCCGCGATCCGCACGTCGTCCGGCCCACGTCCGTGCAAATGTTATCCTTGACGACCACCGGCACGCCGTGAAGTGAACCCTCTGTCGGGCCGGCGTCGAGCTGGGCAGCCCGCTGATGGGCGGATTCGTCCAGCCTGCTGAGCACGGCCCGAATCTCGGGATCGACCCGGTCGATCCGCGTCAGTGCGTCTCGAACCCGCTCCGTCGCCGTCGCATCCATCCTCGAGTTCCCCAGGCCTCGGACCGCTTCTGACAAACGACGACGCCGATCCGGCGCGGCGGGCGTCCCGGATCGTCCCGCGCAACGCCGCTATCCGCCATCTCCTGCTCCCTGGTCCAGGACCTTCGGCACCTTGAAATACGGAGAAGCGGCAGCCGGGGCGTTCGCGAGCACCGCCTCCAGCGCGAGCGGAACCACGGGTTCGTCATCGCGAAACACATTCTCCACGTTGACCGCATGAGCGGTCGGTTCCACGCCTTCGGTGTCAAGCTCCTGCAGTTTGTCAAAATACCCGAGAAGAGAGGCCAGTTGCACGCCAAACCGGGCGCACTCGTCGTCCGTCAGTTTGAGCCGGGAAAGATGAGCAATGCGGTGGACCTCTTCGAGATCGATGCGATCGGACATGACTCCGGCCTCCGGCGCGGGCGCAAAAGGCACTTGCGCTTCCAGTGCTCCGCCCCGCCTTTATGGAGTGGGGAGCATCGGCGTCTCGCCGGTGTAGCTCCTCTGATAACGTGAAAACGCGCGGGCGAGCCGCGACGGACGACTCATCCTTCGGCTGCGGACTCGGGCTTCCAGTCGCGCCTCGGCGGCTTGACCACCAGCCCCATCCGAATCGCCTTCGCCGACACCTTGATGCGGCAGACCCTGCCGTTGATCACGGCGCGGACCCGCTGAATATTCGGTTTGAACTTCCGCTTCGTGATGCCGGTCACCTTGGTCCCGACACCGCCAAGATACTTGGCCTTGCCGCGGTGAGTGTACGATCGCCCGGATCGGGTTCGCTTGCCGGTGAAGTAGCAGACGCGGGGCATGGCACTCCTCACAATCGCTTGTGTGCGCTCATGGAGGCGGCCGCTTCGGCGGACAGACGAGCGCCCGCACAGGACGCCCACTCCGATCTCACCGCCAATGCGGGCCTCAATCTCCGGAAACCACGGTGCCCTCGGTCGTCACTTGACCGGGCTACCCGCAGCCGCCATCGTGACAAGGCACCCGAGTGCCCTGTTCATCGCTGCTTCGCCAGTATAGCGGCACCGGAACGCGTTTCAAGCGGCGAAATGCGGCCGTCGCGGACGACACGCGGTTCCGATAAGCGGCTCGGCAGCCGAAAGCGGCAAAAGGGACTGGTTGACGGCAATGTTTCTCCATCCCCGGCGTTTGGCTGAATGAGAGGACAGGATGGACGGCGAGGCCCTCGCGGCCGTGATCCGAGGCGCTCAGCGGGGTGATCCCGCCGCATACGACGTGCTCGTGGACCAATACGCGGGCCGTCTGTTCGGCTTCCTCTTGCGCCTGACCGGCTCTCGGCACGACGCCGAAGACCTCATGCAGGAGGTGTTTCTCCGAGTGGTCCGGATGATCGGCCACTACGATCACCACGGCCGCTTCGAAGCATGGCTCTTTCGTATCGCGATGAACCTCGTCCGGGACCGGGGCCGACGGGCGAGCCGGACGCCAAGACTGGTCGAGGCCCCCGGAGGATCGGCCGCCGATGACGGGGCCGCCGGCGGCCCCGACATCCTCGACGGACTGCGAGGCGCAGAGCCGCCGGCCGACGCGTCGCTCGTTCTGGAGGAGAACATTGACGCACTGAACACGGCCCTCGCGGCCCTGCCGGACGCGGAACGAGAAGTCATCATGCTGCGGCACTTTTCGCAGATGTCGTTCAAGGAGATCTCGGACATGATGGGCACGCCGCTGGGAACGGCGCTGGCTCGTGCCCACCGCGGGCTGGCCAGACTGCGGTCCATCATGAATCCGACGCCAGGCGAATCCGGCAGCGCCCCGCGCGGCGAAGAGCCGTAGGGGCCTCTGTGCAGACCGGATGCGGGAAGAGAAATATACTGGTGTCGTGGTCCGCACGGCGGACCCGACGCCTCGTGAGACTCAGAGGGTGTTTGAAAAGCAGCGAAATGATCAGAGCCCCGACCGTCAGGGAGCGGGGATCGTGGCCAAACACGGCCCGCTTCCTCACGGTCGCGGCTCTGAAAAGGATGCTCAAACACGCTCTCCGTGAGAGCAACCATGGACGATTTCGATAACGATCAACATGAGATCGAGGCCGGTGAACGCTGGCTGGCGACCTTCGACACGCCGGGGCCGTCTCTCGATGCGTCGGCAGGCGTCAAGCGGGCGATCCGCAAACAGATCAGCCGTCCGCCGCTGAGGCGGGCCGACCGATGGCCGGCCTGGGCCGGCGCAGTCGCCGCCGCGGCCGTGCTCGCCCTCAGCGTGACGGTCGTCTGGCAGTCTCGCGATACCGGAGGCGCCGCGCCGCTCGTGGCCGTCTCCGACTGGTCCCTGCCGGACGCCATCGAGGCCGACAGCCTCGCGTTCGCCTCTCTCGGCGATGAACTGACCACCCTCGAGTCCTGGTCCGGACAGTCGTCCGAGCTGGACATCGGTTCACTGTACGACGCCATCGAAGACGCCCTGACGAACGCCGATGCCGGCAACGCAAAACCGACCGGCACGTCCCGGCGGGAGACGCCCGACCGGAATCAAGCGGAGGCCACCACATGAAACAACACAAACGAATATCCACGTATATATTCCGGGCCTTGGGCGCGGTCGTGATCTGGGGCGGACTGGTCGCCCCGGCGCCGGCACTCGGACCGACCGCACGCCCCCCGGACGAGCCGCCCACGCTCGATGAGGACCGTCCTCCGCCGCCCGGTCCGCTCGCCGGGCCGCGGTCACGACGCAGACCCCGCGGACAGGAAGGCGACTTCGGTCCACCCGGCGGCCGCCCCCGCCCGCCGCGTCGGGTGGGTCGCGCCGCTCCCCGCGGGCCCCCGTCGCCCCCCCCCGCGCGCAGCGGCGCCGAGAGATGCGGCCGTGGAAGGCCT
>CAYQDV010000079.1:0-205 GCA_964416295.1 uncultured Planctomycetaceae bacterium | reverse complement strand
GGACAGGAAGGCGACTTCGGTCCACCCGGCGGCCGCCCGCGGCCACCGGGCCGGTTTGATCGCAGCGATCGCGGCGGCCCGCCACCCCTCACCCCCGAGGACATCGACGCGGGCATGGCCGTCCTGCGCGACAAACTGCCCGACCTCTACAAGAAGCTGTCCCGCCTGCGCGAACACCACCCGGAGGCCTTCCTGCACGCCGTCC
>CAYQDV010000078.1:0-12903 GCA_964416295.1 uncultured Planctomycetaceae bacterium | reverse complement strand
ACTGATAACTGATAACTGATACCCCCCCCGCCGGAGACAAACACATGCGCACCGCCGTAGCGGATAACAAGGACTATCGCGGAACCGTCCATCGCCTGTCCCGCGACATCATGACCGACTGGATGACCCAACTCAAGCAAGCCGCGGGCAACGGCGTGCCGTCCGCCTACCTCATGATCAGCGGAAACTGCGTCGAGATCCTGCGGTGTTTCGATATCCTGCCGGTCTTCCCCGAGATCAACGCCCTGCAACTGGCCATCCGGAAGAAATCACTTCCGTACATCATCAAAAGTGAAGAGGTGGGATACGCCTCGGACAACTGCGCCTACGTCAAGGCCGACGTCGGCTTCACCCTGTGCGGCGGCGTGGGCGAAGACGGGACGATTCCAAAGCCCTCGCTGATCGTGTGCAATTTCGTCGGATGCAACGTCTATATCAAGTGGTTCGAACACTGCTCGCGCATGATGAACGCGCCGATGGTCATGCTGGACATACCCTTCCTGCGCGAGGAAACCCCCAGCGCCGAGGACGTTCACTATGTCGTCACCCAGCTTCGCGAGTTGATCAACCAATGCGAGGCCCTCACCGGAAAGAAGTTCGACATCGACCGGCTGCGCGGCATCCTCAAGGAGTCCGCCCGCGCCGAATCCGGCTGGCGCCGCGCCAAGGACCTCTGCAAGCACCGTCCCGCCCCCTACGACGCCTACTTTGACGCCATTAACATGATGGGGCCGATCAACGCCCTGCGGGGAACGAAGGCCGCAGCCGACTTCTTCGATCAGGCGGTGGCACACTACGAGAAAATGGTCGCCGAAGGCGTCGGGGTTCTGAACGACGAGCGTTTCCGCATCGTGGTAGAAGGCCCCCCTCCCTATCCCTACTACCGCAACTTCCGAAACCTCTTCGAGGCCTGGGGCGCGGTGGCAGTTCAGAGCACGTACTCAACCGTCGGAGGCATGTGGGAGTTCGGCTTCTGTCACGATCCGGAGCGACCGTTGGAGAGCATCGCGGAGCAGATGATTGTCCACAACCTGTGCAATCGTTCACTGATCGAGCGTTACGAGCAGATTCGCTGCTATGTTGAGGATTGGCACGCCGACGCCCTCGTGATCCACAGCATCAAGAGTTGCCGCCTCTTCTCCGCCGGTCAGGGAGACATGCGCGAGCACTTCATCAAGGAGCGCACCGTGCCGACCCTGATGGTCGAGTCCGATCTCGAGGACCCACGCTATTACGCCGAGGCCCAGATGAAAAACCGCATCGACGCCTTCTTTGAAGCGCTGCATTACAAGCGCGTCCGACAGGGAGCTGCGACGTGACCGGACCCACGAGATCGAAACTGCGATACATCCTTCGCCGCCGCTCCGCCGCCCGCCCAAGGATGGCCCAAGAGCCGCTCGCGCCCGCAAGCACCGTGGCAGCAGTTGTTCGAAAACCCACTATCACAAGGACACTGACATGAAATACGCCGCAGGCATCGACGTCGGCAGCACCCAGTCCAAGGCGGTCCTGATCGACACCTCGCGGGCGATCGCGGCGAAGTCGCTGATCGACACCGGAGCCAACGTGAAACGCGCCGGACAGCGAGGGCTGGACGCCCTTCTCAAGGAGTCGGGCGTACAGCGGGAACAGATCGGGTTCGTCGTCGGAACCGGCTACGGCCGCTACAAGATCGAGGCCGGCGACACCCAGGTGACCGAGATCTCCTGCCACGCCCGCGGAGCCCAGATGCTGTTTCCGGCCACGCGGACCGTCGTCGATATGGGCGGCCAGGATACGAAGGCCATCAAGGTTGGTCCGGAAGGCGACGTTATCGACTTCTGTATGAACGACAAGTGCGCCGCAGGCACGGGCCGATTCCTCGCCGGAGCCGCCGACGTGCTGGGCCTCACGCTCGACGACATCGGGCCGATCTCGCTGAAGGGAACGCGGCCCATTCGCCTCACCAGCGTGTGCACCGTCTTCGTCGAATCGGACATCCTGAGCTACCTCGCTCAGAAGAAGAAGGTGGAGGACATCCTGGCCGGCGTCCACGAGGCCATCGCAGCACGGACGATCGGCCTGCTCCGCCGCGTCGGCATGGAAGACGAAATCACCTTCACCGGCGGCGTGGCCCGAAACGTCGGCATGGTGGCGGCGCTCGAGCGAAAGCTCGATCGCAGGCTCAACGTCGGACCCGAGTCGCAGTACATCGGCGCGCTCGGGGCGGCGCTCTTCGCCCTCGACCATGTGATGGCCGACGGACAAAACGCCGTGGATCTGCGCACGCAGCCCACGGTCTGGGTGAATGAGTAGAGGCGGACCCCTGCGGATCGCGCGTGCAGCGAACCGCAATGGACAGGAGATTGTCGTGGCGTACATCGCGGGTGTGGATCTCGGAAGTGGAGCAACGAAGACGGTCATCATCGACGAAGAGCGGCGTATCCTTGGCAGAGGCCGGGCGCGAACCCAAGCGGATTTCGATGCGGTCGCCCACCAGTCGATCGCCGCGGCCTGTGAGGAGGCCGGCATCCGTCGTGACGAAATCACCTACATCGCCGCCACAGGACTCGGGCGTTACAGCTTCAGCGAGCGGGACATTCAGATCACCGACCTGACCTGCGGAGCGAGAGGCGCGCACGTTCTGTTTCCCGAGGCGGACTTCGTCCTCGATATGGGCGCCCAGAGCACGCGGGCCATCGCGCTCCGAGACGGCGGCAAGGTCAAGGCGTTTCGAACGAACGAAAAGTGCGCCGCCGGAAGCGGCGGCTTTCTCGATCGCATCTCGCGTTACCTCGAGGTCGACATCAAGGACATCGGACATATCTCACTCGAGGCCACCAATCCCCAGCCCATCAGCAGCGTTTGTGCCGTCCTCGCGGAATCGGAAATCATCAATCATGTGTCGGAGGGCAAAACCGTCCCCGACATCCTCCGCGGTGCGCACGAGTCACTCGCCGAGCGGTGCATGAGCCAGCTCAAGCTCGTCGGGTTCACCAAGTCCGTCGTCTTCATCGGCGGCGTCGCGCTCCAGGAAGGCATGGTCCACGCCTGCCGCAACAAGTTCGGCCAGACCGTCTATCTGCCCGATCATCCTGCCCATGTCGTTGCCTACGGCGCCGCCATCCTCGGCCTCCAGCGTTTCCGCAAGCGCCAGACCACCGCCGCCTCGCCGGCGGGCTGACGGACTCGCGCGACCGGACGGACCGCACCCACTACACGGCAGGAGCGATGCGTCCCGACCGCGCCGGCAGTCTCGATTCCTGTACGCGACAGTACAACGTGGGAACGACGAGCATCGTCATCAGCTCGAACACCATCCCACCGAACGACGGAATCGCCATCGGCACCATGATGTCAGACCCCCGACCCGTCGACGTCAGGATTGGGATCAGCGCGAGGAGCGTCGTGGCGGTCGTCATCAGGCAGGGTCGGACGCGCCGCCGGCCCGCTGCGATGGTCGCGGCCCGGACGGCCTCACGCCCGCGCGGTCGTGCGCTGGAGAACGACTGCTTCAGGTAGGTCGCCATGACCACGCCGTCGTCCGTGGCAATGCCGAACAGAGCGAGGAACCCCACCCACACGGCCACGCTGAGATTGATCGGATGGACCTGAAACAGGTCGCGCATGTTGGTCCCGAGCACCGAGAAGTCGAGGAACCACGGCTGGCTGTAGAGCCAGATCATGATAAAGCCGCCCGACCACGCCACCGCGATGCCCGAGAACACGATAGCCGTCGTCCCCACAGAACGAAACTGCAGGTACAGAATGATGAAGATGATCAGCAGGGCGAGCGGCAGCACGACCATCAACGTCTTCTCGCTGCGGACCTGATTCTCGTAGCTGCCGGCGAACGTGTAACTCACACCGGCCGGAAGCTCCAACTCGCCAGTGGCCAGTTTGTGAGACAGGTGCTCGCGAGCCTGATCGACGGCCTCGACCTCGGCATAGCCGTCGCGCTTGTCGAACAGGACGTATCCGACCAGAAACGTGTCTTCGCTCTTGATGACCTGCGGGCCGCGGACATAGTGAATGTGCGCAAGCTGCGCCAGCGGAATCTGCATCTTAACGGGAAGCTGCATGCTGGCGTCGTCGTGCCCCTCGACCAGAATCCGACCCAGAGCCTCAACGCTGTCGCGAAACTCCCGGAGGTAGCGAACGCGAACCGGGAAACGCTCTCGACCCTCGACCGTCTTGGTGATCGGCTTGCCGCCGACCGCCACCTCGATCACGTCCTGCAAGTTCTGAAGCTTGATTCCATAGCGCGCGATCGCCTCCCGATCGATCTCGATCTCCAGGTATGGCTTGCTGATGATCCGGTCGGCAATCACCGCGGACGGCTCGACGGCCGGGACCTCTTTCAACAAGTGCTCAATCTGCAACCCGACCCGCTCGATGGCCTCCAGCGTCGGCCCCTTGATCTTCACACCCATCGGCGCTCGCATGCCGCTCTGCAACATCACGATTCGTGCCGAGATCGGTTGGAGCCGCGGGGCCATCGTTGTACCCGGCATTCGTGCAGCTTCAACGATCGCGTCCCAGATGGTATCCGGCGGGCCGAATGCCAATCCTGCTTCCGCGTGATGATGGGGCCGGAGGATGCCGGACCACGGCCTCCGACCCGGATTGATCGCCGGGTCGAGCGCCGGCCGCCACAACCGAAACGGCCGGCCGCGCGGATCCGCAATAAGTCGTCCGTCTGGATCTCGCTCGAAGCGCGTCCGAACGAAGTACGGTTTCCCGTCCGGTGCAGGAATCGGCGTCCCGTCTACATCCCGAAACAGATCGGTTTCATTCGGGCGGAAACGATAGAATTGCCGCTTGCCGCGCTCATCTAAGAAATACTCCGGCTTGTAGTTGATGACGGTCTCGATCATCGAGATCGGCGCCGGGTCCAGTGGACTCTCCACGCGACCGAGCTTGCCCACAACCGAGTCGACCTCGGGAATCCGCCGGATCGCCATGTCCTGCTTTCGAAGAACGTCCTTCACTTCGCCGATCGACGCATGGGGCATGGTCACCGGCATGTACAGATACGAACCCTCGTCGAGCGGCGGCATGAACTCCTTGCCCGTGCCATTCCAGTCCCGGGCGAGCGTCCAGAGGATTCTTGTCGTGAGGGCGGCGTCGCGGATCCGGTCCGGTTCCTCCCAGCGCCTTCCTCGCAGATCGCGCAGATTGCGTGATGCCGCCCAGTCGGACAGCACCGCCCCACCCTCCGCCACGCCGGCCTCAGCCACCGCCGCGCGAAACGCCTCCGGCCGTTTTGCGAGGGCGTGATCGCTCCACAGCAGCCCGTCATCCCGGCGTTCCAGCAACCCCTTGTCCACAAGCCGCTCGACTGCATCCGGCGTCTCGAACAGCTCCGCCGGGGCGCGCTCGATCGGTCCCAGGATTGCGGCGGGTCCCAGCCATATATACAGGCCCGCTAGAACGAACACCGACGGAATCGCCAGAAACGTCGCCTTGTGGGCCAGGCACCATCGGAGAATGGATGGGTACGCCAGCTCGAACAGCCGGAACAGCACGAGCAATCCGCCCAGCATCAATACGACAAAGAGGATGTTCTGCGACAGGCCGCGCTCCGCCCCCAGCGGCAACCAGCGGTGAGCGAGCACTCCGATCACCGTAACCACGACGACGCCGTTGGTCAGCCAGGCGACCCGCCGGCCCATGACCCGAGGCAGCCGATCCACCAGCAGATGATGCGCTCCGATGGCCGCGATGATCGCGCCAGCCCACCACCAACTCGTCATCACGGCAATCACGACGCCACCGGCCGCGAGCAGGGCATGGAGGAGGGTCCGCAGCGACGATCGGCCGACCCTGCGACCGTACAGCAGGTGCGCTGCCGGCGGAATGAGGGCCAGCGCGATGAGGATGGATGCGATTAGCGCAAACGTCTTCGTATAGGCCAGCGGCCGAAACAGCTTGCCCTCGGCCGCGTGCATCGTGAAGACGGGGAGAAAACTGACGACCGTCGTCGACACGGCCGTCACGACGGCGCTGCCGACCTCGCTCGCCGCATGATGAATCACCTCCAGCCGATTCGCGCCGGGCGCGGCCTCGTCCAACCGGCGCAGGATGTTCTCGCTGACGATCACGCCCATGTCGACAATCGTACCGATTGCAATCGCGATGCCGGACAGCGCCACGACGTTCGCGTCGACTTTTGCGGCCTTCATTGCGATGAAGCACATCAGCACAGCCAGCGGAAGAAGACCGGAGATCACCAGCGAGCTCCGCAGATGCATCAACATCACCACCACCACGATGATCGTGATGAGAATCTCCTGCGTCAGCGCCGTGTTGAGCGTACCGAGCGTCTCATGGATCAGGCCGGAGCGGTCGTAAAACGGAACGATGCGAACCTGGCTGACCGTGCCGTCCGGCAGCCTCTTGCGCGGCAATCCGGCGGAGATTTCCGCGATCTTCCGCCGGACGCTCTCGATCACCTTGAGCGGGTTCGATCCGTACCGGGCCACGACGACGCCGCCCACGGCCTCGGCCCCTTCCTTGTCGAGAAGGCCGCGGCGGAAGGCGGGGCCGCGCGTCACGCGGGCGAGATTCTTCACGCTGATGGGCACGCTCTGGCCGACCTTGACGACCGCGTTCTCGATGTCCGCCAGCTCTTTCACGAAACCCAGGCTGCGAATGAGATACTCGACCTTGTTCACTTCGATCGTTCGGGCGCCAACGTCAATATTGGAACTCTTGACGGCCTCGAAGACGTCCTCGAGCGTCACGTCGTAAGACTTCAAGGCATCTGGATCGACGTCGACCTGGTACTCCTGCACGAACCCCCCGACCGACGCTACCTCGCTCACGCCTTCGGCCGACAGCAACGCATACCGGACCGTCCAATCCTGAATCGTCCGAAGCTCCTGCAAGTCCCATCCGCCGGTGGGTCTGCCGTTCGCATCCACTCCCTCGAGCGTGTACCAGAAGACCTGTCCGAGCGATGTCGAATCGGGGCCGAGGATGGGCCGGACCTCCGCCGGCAGCATGTCTGTGGGAAGTGAACTGAGCTTTTCGAGCAGCCGCGTCCGCGACCAGTAGAATTCCACGTCCTCTTTGAAAATAACATAGACGGTCGAGAAGCCGAACATCGAGTAGCCGCGGATCGACTGCACACCGGGTATGCCGAGGAGCGACACCGTCAGGGGATACGTAATCTGGTCTTCGACATCTTGCGGCGAACGGCCGGTCCACTCGGTGAAGATGATCTGCTGGTTCTCGCCGATATCCGGAATGGCATCGACGGGCACCGGAGAGCGAGGCAACCCCCAGGCATCCCACGGAAAAGGCGCAACCCCCACGCCCCAGCCGATCGCGATCAGCGTGAGGACCCCGACGACCAGCTTGTTGCGCAGACAAAGCCCGATGAACCGGTGAACCGGTGAGCTTCGATGCAGGCGTTGAACCGGCGTATCGCCGCTATCGGTGGGACTCATCATGGTGCTTCGTCCCGGCGGCGCCGGTGGAGAGGGTTTCGGTCAGAACGCCGCAACGATACATGGCCGCGCCGAAGTACGGATTCTCCGCCTTCTCTGTGGTTTGAAGCCAGTCGGCACCGCGATTGTTGAACGCCATCGGGCAATGAAACCGACGAATCGACCGGCCGCCGCTCGTCCCAAACCGCGAGGCGATCGCGTAGATCGTGTCTGACAGCGGCCGGAAGGCGGCTCGCGCCGTGTCGAGATCCGGCGCCGCCGAAGCGCGCTCCAGGCTGCGCGCCAGGCTCACCCGCAGGGTCCGCCACGCCTGCTCCGAGGAGCGCCCGAACGAGCCGGTGTCGACGGTGTCGAGCGCGGCCTGCAGGTCTCCGGCCGACTTCTTCGCCGCTTTCAGGTCATCCTTGCTCAGCGCGGTCTGCAACCGGAAGTAGGCCGACAACACGGCGTCGAAGCTTCTGCGAAACGCCGCCGAAACCTCAGCCGCACACACCGACGACGCTCCGGCCCGGCGCATCACCATGGGGCTCGGACGCGTTCGCGCCGACCGCGACGGAGTCAACCGCGTCAGTGCCGTGTCATCCGGTGCGGGAACCGCTGCCTGCAGAGCCTCGGTCGGTGCGACCTCTTCGGGTTGATCCGGTGGCGGCACCGCCGTTCGATCCACGTCCACCTCCGGCGGGAGATTCATCATGCTCGGTCGCACCAGGATTTGCAGGGCGCTGTCGATCTTGAAGTTGCCGTGGGTGACGACGAGTTCGCCTTCCTCAAGACCGGCTCGAACGATGTAGTAAGGACCGGCCCTCGGCCCGAGGCGGACGGTCCGCCCCTCATAGGTTCCGGGCTTGTCCGGCACCGTCACATACACGACGGCGCGCTTGCCCGTAACCAGCGGCGCGGTGGCCGAAATCACGAGTGGCGGACGCGTGCTGCCGTCTTCGCCCGGGAGAAAGCCAAGGGTGTCGGCGCGGCGCAGCAACATCCCGCACTTGTCACACTGGCCCGGTGAGTCGCTCGTCACCTCGTCGTGCATCGGACAGATCCACGCACCCTCCGGCTTCAGATTCAGCACCTCACCCCCCTCGGCGAGCGTCACGTGAATCACCGCACGGATCAGCATCCCCAGCTTGAGACGCTTGTCCATGTCTGGAACGCGGACGCGCACATCCACGGTCCGTGTGAAATTGTCCACACGGCCGTCGATGAAGACGATCCGCCCGGAAAAGGTCTCGCCCGGGCACGCCTCCGCCTCGAAGTCCACCGTCTGGCCCACGCGAATCCAGATCAGATCCGGTTCGTATGCCTCGAGCGTCACACCCAAACGGGCGACGGCCCGCCCCTGCGTTCGGCCGTGAATCCCCTGGCGCACCGGAGCATTCCGCGCCTTATCGTACTCGTCGTAATCGATCAGCCCGACCATGCGGACTTCCGTCGCCACGAACTTCCGCTCCACGGGCGAAACCTGAATCGCCGCCAGCTTCTCCGCGGTCGGCGACAGGGTCAGCGTCGCCGTCTCCGCGACGGCCGTCGCGTCTTCCTGCGAGACCGGCACCATCTGCATGCCGCAGACCGGGCATCGACCGGGCTTGTCCTGCGGCGGAACGCAGAACATCGAGCAGGCGTACTTCAGCTTGCCGCCCTTTGCGGGAGGACCGATCTCCTCCGCACGGACCAGGGCTGCCCCGCATGTCGGACAGGCGCCCGCCTCGCCGCGGTGAATCTCGCGGTGCGTTGGGCACGTCCACGCCTTCTCGGACGATGCCGCCGTAAACCGCGCCGACAGCGCAGGCATCTGATGCAACGCCACCGCGCTGCCGCGGATCAGGTAGCCGGCGAGCAGACCGACCCCCACCAGGACCAGCGGGGACAGGGACGAACACCCCTTCACTACCTTTCGTATCATCAGCCTCATACCGGCCCTGCCCTGCCGTGATAGAGCCGTCCGGCTCCAAAACAGGTGTGTTCAGCGCGTCCGACCATTCCCGATAACCCGGCTGGCCGACGTCCTACCGCTGCCGCCGCCCGAAACGCACAGTTCAGCTATGCATCGGTCCGCCGACAGCGACGCTGTATCTTCACGCGGGAGATTCGGACCTGGAACAACTCTCCGCGACCGAACGATCGCGCCGTGTGAAATCAACAGCTTCCGGCGCTCCGGCAGCCGCGTATAATCCATGCTGCGGGGGCATCGAACGGGCCACGCCGGCAACGGCCAGCTAGCGATCGGCTGCCGTCACACTCGGGTCGTGCCCGGAGGACATAGCCCTGTCATCGCACACGCAGCAGCGCCCGTAGCTCAGCCGGATAGAGCATCGGATTTCTAATCCGAATGTCGCAGGTTCGAGTCCTGCCGGGCGCGTTTCCCCGGCAGGCGCTTTCGTCCCCAACTGGAAGCGGGCAGGCAAGAAGGCGACGGCACGATCCCAACCCCTCGAACCCGGTGTCCCGCCGGCAGTTCAAACAAGCACCTGCAAGGCCACATAGGCGCCGGCAGATTCAGGGGTCTCGCTGAAGGGCTGGCCCCACAACCTCATCGCGCGTAGCATCTCCGCGACGATTCCGGGCGGCCGGTCCGGCCGTGATGGTGGACCGAGGAACGGCGGCGTGACGAGCGACAAGAGCGATACGGTCATCTCCATTCGGAACCTGCGCAAGCAGTTCACCAATGCCACCGGCGAACGCATCACCGTCCTCGACAATGTCTCGTTTGACATCCGTCGAGGCGAGACAATTGTCGTGATGGGCGGAAGCGGCTGCGGCAAAAGCACCCTCCTCAATTGCCTGATTGGTGAGTACGACGTCGACGGCGGGCGGATTCTCTACCGGACGAAAGACATGTCCGAACCGTTGGATATCGTCGGGCTGGACGAACCGCGCATGAACGACATCCGCAAGCACTTCGGAATCCTCTTTCAGAGCGGCGCGCTCTTCAACTCCATGACCTTGGCCGAAAACGTCGCCCTCCCCCTTCGGGAACACAGCTACGTCGACCCCTCCATCATCGACATCGTCGTCACCCTGAAGCTCCAACAGGTCCACATGCTGCCGCATCGCGACAAGATGCCCTCGATGCTCTCCGGCGGACAGAAGAAACGCGCCGGGCTGGCCCGAGCCATCGTGCTGGATCCCGAGATCCTCTTCTACGACGAGCCCTCGGCCGGACTGGATCCCGTCACCAGCGCCGCCATCGACGACCTCATCCGTGACTTGTCCAGGAAGCTCAACGTCACCAGCATCGTCGTCACGCACGAAATGGATTCAGCCTTTCGGATCGCCGACCGCATGGTCATGCTCGACAAGGGACGGGTCCTCAAGATCGGCCCGAGGGCGGACTTCGAGGCACTTCGCGACACGCCCGTCGAACAGCTCGACGCCCGGGCCGACCGCTTGATGAACCAGTTCCTCAACGGCCTGACCGCCGGGCCGCTAACCGATGCCGAGGGGCTGAGTGAATACGAGAAACTGCTGGTCGAAGGTTAGGAGTTTGCGACGATGGCTGTCGGTCGGAATCCATTCAAGGTCGGGCTCATGACGATCGTCGTGATCGCAACCGCGATCGCCGTTCTTCTCTGGCTCAGCAGCGGACCGTCCGGCAAGATGCGGCCGGTCACGATTCGGTTCGATTCGGATCCCTCCATGCCGACCCTCTCGCCCGGTTCCGCCGTGCTGATGGGCGGCCAGCTCGTCGGCAAGGTGGTCCGCGTAGGCTGGCCCTCGACGCGAGCCGCCGACCGAGAGGGCGACCGCGCCTACTACGTCAAGGTCGAGGCGGAAATCGACAAGAATCTGGTTTTGCGAACCGATTACAGGATTTTTGCCGAAGGCCCGCCGCTCGGCGGCGACGGGATCATCAAGATTGATGCCGGCTCCGCCGAGGACACCGTCGCCGAAGGTGCCCCGCTGTCTGGTTCAGCCCCCGCCGGCTTCGGGGCCATCATGGCGGCGCTCCAGAGCGAGTTGAACGGAGACGACCCGGGCAGCCTGCTGGGGCGGATCAAGACTGAACTCGATCCCGGTTCGCCGGCGTCGCTCATGGCGAAACTGCTGCAGTCGATGGACGATCTCAACGCAGTCACGTCGTCGGCACGAACGGAGTTCGATCCCGCCCAACGAGCCGCCCTCCTGGCCAAACTGCATGAATTGATGGACAACGTCAACTGCACGACCGGCGCCCTGCGCGCCGAGTTCGACGCTGAGAACCCATCCGTCCTGCTCGGCAAGATCCACATGGCGATGGACGCCGTCAATTCAGGGCTGAGTGCGTTGTCGCGCATCATGCACGACAACGAACCGGTAGTCGACCGCACCCTGGCACACGTCGCTTCCACAGCCGAGAAACTCGACAACCGTATTGCCGAAAACATCGCCCGGCAAACAGACCCCGCGTTCGTCGAGGGCATGACCGCACGGCTCAATCGAGCGGCCACCCACATGAATGCCATCTTGGAGGACATTCAGGTCGTCACGGGCACGACGCGCGAAGTGGTGGTGCTCAACCGGGAAAACATCAACAAGTTGCTGCTGAACTTCAAGGAGACGTCGGACCATCTCCGATCGGCATCAAAGTATGTCCTCGAACGACCCTGGCGCCTCCTCCAATCACCGAGCGACACCGAGACCCGGCAACATGACATCTTCGACGCCGCCCGAAACTTCGCCGATGCCGCCACCCGTCTGGACGACGCGACCGCCCAGCTCAAGGCCCTGTCGGAAATGCACAATGGGAACATCCCTACCGACAGCCCCGACCTGGCCGGAATCCGAGATCGCCTGGAGCGTACCTCCAAGAAGTTTAACCGGGCCGAAACCGAATTGTGGAAGCAGCTCGGCGTGAAATAGGTCGGAGTCAATTCTGCGTCGAGCCGGGGCGGCTGCTGGGCGCGTCCGTCGAAGGGGCGGACGCCGGGACAAGCGGCCGCAGTCCGGGAACGTCCAGATTCAGCGGTCGGCCCAGTTCGTCGACCCAATAGCGTCGGAATTCACCGCCGTCCTTGACGGCGACGCCGATCTCCGTGAACGCCGGGTCAAGCATGTTGGCCCGGTGCTTGGGAGAGGCCATCCAATTGGCCACGGCCTCTTGAGGCGTCTGCTGCCCGGCCGCCAGGTTCTCACCGATCTTCGCGAACACATATCCGAAATCCGCGGCGCGGTGATCAACCGAGGAACCGTCAAACGGATCCACGTGCCCGAAAAATGCGCCGTCAATCAGCCGGCAGCCGTAAAAATCCGCGACGGCCGTGAGAACCGGGTTTCGCTGGAGGGGAGACACGCCGGCCTTGCGGCGCTCGGAGTTGATCGCGCTGATCAATTCGCCCATCAGAGCATCACAGTCCGCCGGATCGCCGCAGGGCCCGAACTCGGCCGGAGCAACAGATGCGGCCATGGAGGCGGGATTCCCCGGCGCCAGCGAGAGTGGACCGTCCTCACAGCCGGCGACCAAAAAGATCGCGGCGAAGGCCATGCCGACCTC
>CAYQDV010000077.1:0-12989 GCA_964416295.1 uncultured Planctomycetaceae bacterium | reverse complement strand
CTGGCCGAGGCCCTTCGGACGGTCGCCGTCAACAGCGCCTACAACGCCTCGCGGGCGCTCTCCAAGTGGTTCAAACGCGGCGTACGCTTGAGGTCTGACGGGTTTGAGACCGTCTCGCTGGCCGAGCTTTCCGAAGCGGCCGGGTCGCCGGATGAGCCGATCGTGGCGGTGCGCCTGCCGCTGGAGGGCGACGTCACCGGGGACGTGCTGCTGGCCTTTCCGGAGAAGGTAGCGTTGTCGCTGGTCGACATTCTGATGGGGCAGCCGGACGGAACGGCGAAGCAAGTGACGGAACTCGAGTGTTCCTGCCTTCAGGAGACGGGGAATATCGTCGCGAGCGCGTTCACGAATTGTCTGTCGACGTGGCTCAAACTGAATGTCGTGCCGGCCGCCCCGACCGTCGTGCATGACCTCGCCTGCGCCATCATCCAGCCGCTCCTCGTGGGACAGGCGGCCCTCGGCGATGACGCGCTGATCTCCAAAACCGAGTTTGAACTCGATCAAAACCATATGGACTGGCGGTTGATTCTTCTGCCGTCGGCCGAATCGCTCAAGACGATGCAACGCCAGTGCGAGACGGACCACGTCCGCCAAAACGCCCTTCACACGATCGCCATCAACGGAGCGTTTGACGCGTCGCGGGCCATGTCCAAGTGGCTCCACCGCGGCGTTCGGCTCAGCACCGAAGGGTTCGTCCGCGTGCCGCTGCGCGATGCCGCGTCCGCGCCGGATGAACGAACAGAGCCGACCGTCGCGCTCCGCATGAACCTTGGGAACCAATTGCACGGCCACGCCTTGCTGACGGTCCCAATGTCCACGGCCCTCGAACTGGTGGACATCCTCGTCGGCAACGAACCGGGAACCACGAAGGAACTCGACGAGATGGCGCGGTCGTGTCTTGAGGAGACCGGGAACATCATCAGTGGTGCCTTCGTCAACAGTTGGGCGCGATGGCTGGAGATTCACAGCGAGCCCTCGCCCCCCCTGCTTCTCATTGACATGCATGAGGCGATCTTTCAAAGCGTGCTGGTGGAACAGGCCAAGGTCAGTGACGAGGTCTTCATGGCCAAGGCGGTCTTCAGTATCGATGGGCGTTGGCTGGACTGGGAGTTCTACCTCCTGCCCACGCCGTCTTCACTGCGACTGATAGAAATGTCCTGGAGTTGAGGGAAACGAATGGAGACTATCGCGACGATTGGAATTGCGGGAGTAAAGGTGGTCAAACACCCCGAAAAGGTCCGGACGGTCCTGGGATCGTGCGTCGGCGTCGCGATCTTCGACCGCGTGGCCAAGACCGGCGGGCTGTGCCACGTGATGCTGCCGTCATCGGAAGGGTGTCATGGAGACAAAGGCAAGTTCGCCGACTCCGCGGTGGACTGGCTGCTCGATGACGTCCTCAAGGCCGGCTGCAACAAAAAACGCCTGGCCGCCAAGATCACCGGCGGCGCCTCGATGTTCGGAGAAAAGGTCGACAACGGCATCGGCGAGCGCAACATCAAGGCCGTCAAGGAACGCTTGAAGCATCACGCCGTGCGACTGGTCGCTCAGGACGTGGGCGGGCTGAAGGGCCGAAAGATGACGCTCGACCCCGGAAACGGTCAGGTCACGGTCCAGATCATCGGGGCAGAGCCGCAGTTTATTTAGGGCGACGAAATCGCGAGAGCGAAGGAGACTGCAAGTGTCTACACGAGTCCTGATTGTTGATGACGCCGCCTTCATGCGTCACATGATCAAGTGCATCCTGACCGGAATGGGCACCGAGATCGTCGGCGAGGCGGCCGACGGCGAACAGGCCTGTCAGATGTATGAAGAACTCCATCCGGATCTGGTCACGCTGGACCTGGTGATGCCGAAGAAGGGCGGACTGGAGACCCTGAAAGACATCCGGGACAAGGACCCCAGCGCCAAAGTCGTCGTCATTTCCGCCATCGATCAGCGGCAACCGTTGATGGACGCCCTCAAGATGGGGGCCGTGGACTATGTCGTCAAACCATTTGAGAAGGACCGGGTCGAAGAGGCGATCAATCGCGTCATCGCCGGTTAGTCGTCATGACGGTCCGGTCCTTGAATGGAGACACTGACCATGCCTACTCGCGTGCTGATTGTCGACGACTCCGTCTTCATGCGGAGCATGCTCAAGAGCGCCCTGTCCGACGAGGACGACATCGAGGTGGTCGGGACCGCTCAGAACGGGAACGACGGACTGGCCAGGATCCGGTCGCTCAAACCTGACGTTGTCACGCTGGATATCGAGATGCCCGGGCTGAGCGGCATGGAGGTCCTCCGCCGTGTCATGAAGGACGCACCACTCCCCATCGTCATGGTTTCAACCAAGACACAAAAAGGCGCCCAGGCCACGCTCGAAGCGCTCGACCTCGGCGCCGTCGATTATGTCGCCAAACCGCTCGCCGAAAAATCGGCGACGCTGGAATCCTTTCGATCGAGCGTAATCCGCGCCGTTAGGACGGCGTCTCGCGCCAATTTGAGCCGCCTGGGCGCCGCTACAGGCAGGAAAATCGCCACGCCAAAGGCGGTTTCCGCCCCGCCCGACTGCCTCGTCGCCATCGGAATCAGTGCCGGTGGACCGGCCACACTCCATAAAATGATTCCGGCTATCCCAAATAACTTTCCCCCAATTGTGATCACACAGCACATGCCGGCCGATTTTACCGGACCATTCGCCGAACGCCTCGACGCCGCTAGCCCCGCAACGGTCACAGAAGCCAAAGCAAACACCCCCTTGCTAAAAGGGACAATCCATGTCGCCCCCGGCAGCCACCACCTCAAGGTCACCCGCCACGCAGGACGTCTCCTGACGGCTCTCGACCGAGGTCCGAAGGTCTCCGGCTTCCGTCCGTCGGTCGATGTCCTCTTCGAATCGGTCGCCAGCACCGTAGGATCGCGATCCGTCGGGGTCATCATGACCGGCATGGGATGCGACGGTTCGGTCGGCGTGCGGCTGTTGAAGAAGATGGGCGGCCTCACGATCGCGCAGGATCAGGCCACGAGCATTGTATACGGGATGCCAAAAGCGGCAGCGGAAACCGGGTGTATCGACAACGTCGTGCCGCTGGAGAAAATCCCTTCCGCCATAGCCCAAGCGTTGCGATCCCTCGAAGTCGGTGCGTGCCTGTAACGTCGCCCCCCCCGTGGCCGACGTACCCGCCCAGTGCCTCCTGTCCGTCGACGTCCGGCGCACGAACCGGACGCTACAAGGACCGTCTGGACAATCACACGCTGAATTCGTCGTGCCCCCACCATGACGGTTGCCTATCGGATCACGCCTTGGCGTTTCAACTTCAAGAGCATCGGCAAGGTGATGGCGGCGCAGAGGACTTCGGTCATGCCGGTCGCCAGGAAAGTCAGTCTATAGGCCGTCGCCGGCGACCAATGGGCTGCGCACAGGGTGTAGGCCGCGCCGGCGAGCAGCGGTCCGAGGACGAAACCCAGTGACCCGGCGGCATTGAACCCGACATAGGCCGCGCCGCGCTCTTCGTCCGGGGCCAGATCGGCACAAAGGGCGAGATTGGGAGCGAACATGATCGCGCTGGCCACGCCGGAGGCGAACATCACCGGCGGGAGCCACGCCGGCGACAGGTATCCATACAAGGCAAAGAAGAAACCGAAGGTGATCGACCCCATCGCGATCGGCCAAGCCCGCCCGATCCGATCGACGAGCCTCCCCGCGGGATAGACCAGCAAAGCAAACGGCAGGAGAAAATAGAGCCCGAGCAGCTTGCCGCGATCGTCGGGATTCAGCGCGTGAACATTCGCCAGAAACAGAACGAATGTCGTGATCACGACGCCGACGCACAGGCGGTCGATCAAGGCATACGCGAACGGTACGACGAGGCGGGGATGGCGGCGAATGAGCTGAAATGCTCTCCGGCGACCGACCCGTGGCTCGACGGCGGAATGTGGTTCGGCGACGAATGCCAACACAGCCAGAGCTGCAAATCCGGAGACCCCACCCGCGACGGCGAAGCTCCACTCGCCCGCCATCAGCCAGACCCGGCCGCCGAGGCGCGTCCCACACGCCGTGCCGAGCATGAGGCAGGCCCCGATGACGCCCATCATCTGGCCCCGGCGGCCGGCTGGGGCCGACCCGGCGGCGATCGCCATCAGGGTGGACAACGCCAGAACATGCGCCGCGCCTTCAACAAGTCGGAGGGCAAGAATCGCACGGAACGTTGGAGCGAATGACATGGCGGCCAGGCAGAGCGCGTCGAATGCGAGTGCCATCATCGCGACGCGCTTGCGGGCGCCCGGCCGGTCGGCCAGCGTGCCCATCAACGGCACTGCCACAACGGCGCCGATCATGTTGACGGACATGAAGCTATGGGTCCAGAACGGCCCGACGCGGTAGCGGACGGCGATCAGCTCCTTGAGCGGCGCGACGAGGATGGTGACGGGCAGCATCGACACGAACGTGATCGCGCCGAGACAAAAGGCCGCACGCCGCGCGGAGGTCGCGGAACCGGCCAGCGCTGGTTCGGAGTTCTCGAGTGCGGTAGCCACCGGCGGCATTGTACGAGGCCTCGACGACAACGAAGTGGGCCTGCTGTGTGCGTCAGCGGGTTCTGCGGCGTAGTTCGGCGGCCCATCCCGTTCTTTATCGGTCGTTCGTCCCGTAACGGCACAGGATTCGGCGCGGTGGCGAACCGCCCCGCGGGTTGGCCGGGTGGACTCGCTGCCCGCGTCCACCGCAACACGGGCGGCGGCCGTGGGGTCAACGCCGCCGTGTCACCCGCCGACCGGGCAGGCCGTGCGACCCGAGGGGGAGTAGGCGGTTATACTTTGATGTAGGAGCCTGACCCCTCTGGCGGAGATCCACCGGTGAATCGCCTTTTTCTTGTCACATGCGTGCTATGGCTGTTCGCCTCGGCGGCCACGGCCCACGATTCGTGGCTGATCGCGGATCGGCATGTGGTGGAGGACGGTGACACGGTCTGGCTCTCTTTCGTGACGGGAGAGGTCTTTCCCCTGGGGGAGCGGGCCACCGACCCGCAGCGTGTGGCCGAATTCGTTGACGTCCACAAGAAGCACCGGACCGACGTGAGCGGGCTGGTTCCGAAGGACAAGGGGCTGTCGGTGCGTGGGCCGATCAGCGGCAGCGGCTTGCATGTCTTCGCGCTTTCGCTGCAGGGACGCCGGATCGAAATGGATTCGGTCGATTTTGAGAGCTACCTCCGCGCCGAGCGCGCGAAACGGGCTCTCGATCTGTGGCAGTCTCGGAAGGGGAGCCGCGCCGTCGAGTATTACACGAAGTACGCCAAGACCATTATCGAGGTGCAGCCCGCCGACGCCGAGGACACCAGCTATCAGAAGCCGGCCGGTCACCGGCTCGAACTGATTCCGCTCTCCAACCCATGCCACTGGACGTCGGGCACCGAGGTTCACGTCCGCGTGCTGGTGGACGGTCACCCGTGGCCGGGCGTGTCCGTCTCGGCGGGACATGAGGGGCAAACCGAGCACGGCTACGCGGTGGAAACGCAGTCGGGAACCGACGGGGTTGCGACCATCCCGCTGTCGCGCCCGGGCCACTGGTTCATCAAGGCTCATCTGATCCGGCCGAGCAGTGGTGTCGTCGAGGGGCGGTGGGAGAGCTTCTGGACCTCGCTGACGTTTCGCGCCACGGGAAAGGCCGATGTTGGCGGCATGTTCCGCTCGATTCGACGCGTTCACGGTGACACGCGGCCCGCGGCGGTCGCCGGCTATCGAATCGGAGAGAAGGCGCTCGAGGTCCTCAAGCTGAAGCCGGGCAGCCGCGACCTGCACGTGATCGTCCATACACCGCTGGAGTTGAATTACGCGGGTATTGCCGACGGCATCCAGGCAGCCACCGGGGCTTCGATCGGCAAGCTCAACCTTGCCATACGAGAGGCCCCCGCGTCCCGGCTTCAGGCCGTCTTCGTAAACCTGGCCACCGGCCAATCGCTCCGTGTCCGCTTCACGCCCGCGTTCCTCCAACTGCTGGCGAAATCACCCACCGAGGGGGCGGATTCGACCGGCCCGCGCGTCGCCACGATGCCCGATGACGAAGTCTTTGTCATAGACGCCTCACCCGCCGCGCCGGAACCCCTCGCAGGCGATTGAATCCGTGGTTCGGTCCGGCATCGGGTGCCGACCGCATTCTCAGCCGGTACCGCCGTTTCCGAAACCGGAGGCCTTTCCTTATCATGCTGAGCCATTCGGACAGATGGCCCGAAGTCCCCGGGAGTGCTGGATGAGCCTTGAAACTCCAGCCAAGTTGGTCGAACATCGGGAGGCTGGTTTGAGCGACGCAGTGGAAGTCGGACGGCGGATCATCCGCGAGGAATCCGAGGCGCTGGCCACCCTGTCGGAGTCGGTGAGCGATTCCTTCGGGGCGGCGGTGGCCCTCATGCTGGCGTGCCGCGACCAGATCATCGTCACGGGTATCGGCAAGAGCGGACTGATCGCGCGCAAGGCGGCGGCCACGCTGTCGAGCACCGGCACACCGGCCCTGTTCATGCATCCGGTCGAGGGCGTGCATGGCGACCTGGGCGTGGTCGGTGAGGGGGCCGCCCTGCTCGCCCTGTCGAAGAGCGGGCGAACGGAGGAACTCGTGCGGTTCGTCGGTCACTTCCGGCGTGTCGGGGGCAGCGTGATTGCGATGTGCGAACCGGGCCCCTCGCCGCTGGCGGAATTGGCGGACGTCGTGCTGGCGATCCCGGCACGACCGGAAACGGGGCCGCTCGCACTCGCTCCGACCACGAGCACGGTGATGATGCTTGCGCTATGCGACGCGGTGGCGATGGCGCTCCTCGATGCCCGCGGGCTGACGCGCGAGCAGTTCGCCCGATTTCATCCCGACGGCAGCCTCGGACGGCGGTTGCTGCTTCGGGCGTCCGACCTGATGCACGGGGGCGGCCAACTGCCGAAAGTCCGTGGCTCCGCGGCGTTTTCCGAGTTGCTGCTGGAAATCACGAGCAAGCGCCTGGGAATGACGTGTGTGGTCGACGAGGATGGTCTGATGGGCGTGATCACCGACGGCGATCTTCGACGCCTGTTCATGCGATGCGAGAACCCCGGCCGGCTGACGGCCCGGGACGCCTGGCGCCAGAGTCGCCGCGACCCGGACGAGCCTCCGGTCCAGTGTTCCACCGTCCTGCCGACGCAGCTCGCCGTCGAGTGCCTGCGGTCGATGCGAGAGAGCCAGATCACCGTGCTCGTTGTGTCCGAAGACGGGTCGAGCCCGGTTGGGATCATCCGCTTGCAGGACATCGTGCGGGCCGGAATCGGTTAGGGCCCCGGCCGAGCGACGAATGGAACTTCGGAACACGACGCATCTCGACACGGCCCGCCTCGATCGGATGTTCCGCAACGCCACGGAAGGGTGGCCGCGCGCCGGCCTCCGGGTGTTCGTGCGATACAGCCGGGGCGCAGCATTCTCGGGCACGTGCTTTTATAAAGACGGACGCATCTTTATCAACCTGGGCCGAGACAACCGCTATCCTTTCGAAATCAAGACGCATGTAGCGTGCGCCCGGTCCGACGCCCGGCACTGGTGGCGCGAGCTCTACTCGATCGAGGCGGAGGACGCCTATCAGCTCGTCCTGTTCGTGTTCCTGCACGAGTTCTATCACTGGCTCGTCCGCCGGGCGCGGCGCAACGTCCGCCAGAAGGAATCGCGATGCGACCGCTTCGCCGTCCGGTGGCTCGTCGACCGCTACGGGGCGACCGTGCGGGATCACCGGAGGCGGCCGGTCGCCCGATCGGCGTGGGACTTTCAGGACCTCGACGGATTCGTCGCAGCGGCGCGGCGGCGGAGACGTACGCCGCGTGTATCGAGCACGACCCAGCCGATCCAGACCGGCGTGAACTGCGGACAGCTCCGGCTGTTTTGACGGCACGGAGGCGCCCCGTTCGATCCGAACCGCCATCGTCAGAAAGCGGCAAAAGCCCGTGCCGTCGCAGCCGCGAAAAAGCGGACCACCCACACCCGCCTCATGGGCTCTTCCTGCCGCTCGCGGGTGGCTCGTGGCCAGCCGGGCTTCCGATCCCGTCGCCGGCTCAGGCCTCGGCGAGCAGGTCCGGATCAAACGATTGGCCGCACTCGGGACATCGCGCCTCGACCTGGCCCCGGAGGTCGTAGCCGCAGACCACGCAGATCGGCCGTCCGGACGCGTTCAACTGGCGACGGAGTGAACGCTGAATCGGTTTTCGGATGATTCGACCATAGAAGTATCCGATGGAGGCGCCGCCCACAAAGCCCCCCATGCCCCCCCTGAGCCAGTGCGGCAACTTGACCGGCCACGGCCCGGTCATTCCCTCCGACACCAGGACCACGACACCGGCCAGGACGCCGCCCAGGACACCACACGCTGCGACCATGATCAGGATGCCGCGGAACGATTGCGCCTCGCGTCGCGCTCGGCGCATCGCGGCCCGGCGTTCGTGTTGCTCGAACCTGTCGAGTTCGGGATAAAGCCGCAGCCACCGCCGCATGATTCAGTCCGTCCGATCGCTTGTCCGCCGTGCTCCCGACAGCAGACCGGTGGTTGCTGTCGCGGCCTGATGATTCGTTTCCTGGGTCCGTCGGCGAACACTCCGGCAGTCCGGCATGCCATTTTACCAGCTCGGCATACTCGATTCGCCGGCCTCCCGCCACGCGCACCGCAGCCGGACACCCGCAACAAGGCCCAGCGCGGGGCAGCCGCGGACGGCCCGTCAGAAGTCAATTCCCGTCAAGAGCCTCACCCGGACCACCTGTACCGAGCGCCCCGACGCGCCGATTCGCGCGGCCCGTTTTTCGGCGATTCGCCGGCCGGCCGACGAAGCCCCGCCAAGTCCGCAAGGTCCCATGCGCCCATGGCAGCGGCAGCACCACGTGTTGATCTCCCGTTATGCACGCTGTACGATGTCGACGCGTCGGTGATCTGCACAGTGGACTGGGTTGCGTCTTCTAGGAAGAGACAATGGCGGATTTTGAAGCGGACGTGACGGTCGTGGGTGGCTGTGGCCATGTCGGGTTGCCTCTTGCAATTCTGCTCGCCAGCAAGGGTTTGAAGACCTGGATATATGATATCAACACGGCAGCCATTGACAGTATCTCTCACGGAACGATGCCGTTTATGGAGGAAGGCGCCGAGCCGATGCTTCGCTCGGTGCTTGCCGACCACGTGTTGCAATTGAGCGCCTCTGCCGAGGTTGTTTCGAAAAGCCGCTATGTGGTGGTGGTCACCGGCACGCCGGTCGACGAGCACCTTAACCCGACCGTCAGCAGCGTCACCGGCCTGCTCAATGATCTGGCCCCGCATTTTCGCCATGAGCAGGTTCTCATACTGCGGTCCACCCTGTTCCCCGGGGTCGGTGCCAAGATCAAAGAGTTCCTCGATCGGCGTGGTATCCGGGTCCACGTAGCCTTTTGCCCGGAGCGTGTTGCCCAGGGTCATTCCATTCGGGAAATCGAATCTCTCCCGCAGATCATCTCGGGTTTTGACAAGACCGCCGTGTCGGCGGCTTCGGATTTGTTCAAACACCTGACACCCGACCTGATCGTCGTCGAGCCTATGGAGGCCGAATTGGCCAAGCTCTTCACGAACTGTTGGCGCTATATCTCGTTCGGGATTGTCAATCAGTTCTACATGATCGCCGCGTCTTTCGGTCTGGACTTCCACCGTATTTACAAGGCCGTGACCTATAAGTACCCACGAAGTCGCGGAATGCCGACACCCGGCTTTGCCGCGGGGCCGTGCCTGTTCAAGGACACGATGCAGCTCGCCGCCTTCAACAACAACAACTTCATGCTGGGGCATGCCGCGATGTTGGTCAACGAGGGACTTCCCAGCTTTCTCGTTCAGGAAATGAAGAAACACCACCCCCTCAGTATGATGACAGTGGGAATCCTCGGGATGGCGTTCAAGGGTGAGAGCGATGATTCGCGAGATTCTCTCAGTTACAAGCTGCGAAAAATCCTTGACTTGGAAGCCAGACGCGTGCTGTCCACGGATCCGTATGTTCAGGATCCGACATTGAAACCCCTCGAGCAGGTCATAGACGATAGTGATCTTCTGGTGATCGCCACCCCCCACCGCCAGTACGCCACATTGACGCTCACCAAGCCGACCATTGACATCTGGAACATCTTGAAAGATGGACAATCATGAAGGTATTGATTACCGGTTCGTGCGGATTCATTTGCGGATATCTTGTCGAGGAACTCCTGCGAGACGGCCACGAAGTCGTGGGGTTGGACAACTTCTCCAAGTACGGTCCGATCGAGAAGAGCTACCAGAAACACCCACACTACCGTTTCGTGAAAGGGGATGCGAAGGACGCGGCGCTTCTCAAGGATCTTATCGCTGACTGCGATCAGGTCGTGGCTGCCGCGGCGCGGATCGGCGGCATCAGCTATTTTCACGAATATGCGTACGATCTGCTGTCGGAGAACGAGCGCATTTGTGCGGCCACATTCGATGCGGCGATATGGGCGTTCAAGAGCCGAAGACTGCAGAAGATCAACATCCTCAGTTCATCCATGGTGTTCGAGAACGCGACAACGTTTCCCACGCCGGAGTCGCATCTGCAACAGTGCCCACCGCCAAGCTCGACATACGGCTTCCAGAAACTGGCCTGCGAATACTTTGCGAAGGGGGCGCACGAGCAATACGCTCTTCCCTACACGATCATACGGCCGTTCAACTGTGTCGGTATCGGCGAGCAACGTGCGCTCGGCGACCGGGAGATTCCGTCGGGCAACGTGACGCTGGCCATGAGTCACGTCGTGCCTGATCTCGTACAGAAGATATTGAAGGGGCAGGACCCCCTGCACATCCTCGGCGAAGGAAACCAGATTCGGCACTACACCTACGGGGGCGATCTCGCCAAGGGAATCAAGGTCTGCATGGAGCACGCAAAAGCCCTGAATCAGGATTTCAATATATCGACCGCGCGGTCGACGACCGTGCTGGAACTGGCGGAACTGATCTGGAAGAAGATTCACGGAGACCGGAAGCCGTTCCGTTACGTCAGCGACGAGCCGTTTCTGTACGACGTACAAAAGCGAATGCCGGACACGACCAAGGCCAGGGAAGAGTTGGGATATCAGGCGACCACCTCGCTCGAGACGATGCTGGATGAAGTGATCCCATGGATCCGGAAACAAATCACGCTTGGAACGATATGAGCCATCAGGACAACCCCTCACCTGGCCGGCCACCCTCAAATCGAGGAATGCCGTCGACGGATGGGATCCAACATGCGCACAGTCAGTTGTATTCCATACTCGTCCCAGTCTACAACGAAGGCGAGAACATCCAGAATCTGTTGGCGGGAATCCGCGATCATACGCAGGGACGATATGAAATCCTGATCGCCTACGATTTTGACGAGGACAACACCCTTTCGGCAATCGCCGCAATGGCCGATCCCCCGAAGGGAATCCGGCTCATCCGCAACCGTTTCGGCAAGGGCGTGGTGAACGCCGTCCGGGCCGGCTTCGCCGCCGCGCGCGGTGATGTCGTCGTCGTAACGATGGCCGATTTGTCCGATCCACCGGAAGATATCTACAAGATCGTTCAACGATTGCGCGATGGAGCGGATGTCGTTGCAGGGTCGCGATACATGGCCGGCGGGCGACAAATTGGCGGGCCGCGCCTGAAGCGTCTTCTGTCCCGGGTCGCGGGTAATTCGGCGTACTACCTCACGTCGATGCCGATCCACGACATCACGACGAATTTCCGCGGTTACAGTCGCCGCGTGGCGGAGCAGATACATATTGAAGCAACCGGTGGTTTTGAGTTTGCCCTGGAGTTGACGGTCAAGGCCCATCAACAAGGCTGGCGGGTAGACGAGATCCCCACGACCTGGACCGATCGCACGGCCGGCAAGTCACGGTTCCATATGCGGCACTTGCTCCCGAAGTATCTGCGCTGGTATGGGTCGCTGCTTCGATCCGAGCTGCGTCTGGGCCCGTCCACGCGCAACCCTGCACAGAACGACGAAGCGTGACTTTACTCCTTACGATCGCGACGATGCTGTCGTTGCTGATCCCTGGATTGGCGGCGGTTCACGTCTTTGCCCGCAGGCTGGCGCCTGAGATGAAGTTCGCGATCGCGCCGGCCGTCACGATCGTCCTCTTCGCACTAGCCGGCGTCGCCGGATGGGTCCATCCACACTCCTTTCCGTCCATCTCCCGATGGACCGTCGGCGGGAGCACCCTTGTCGGTCTCATCGTCCTGTTGCTCTCCGGCGGCTATCGCGCGATAACGCGAATCGATCCCGTGCTCCCCGCGGCCTACGGAATCCTCGTTGTGGTTGCAACCCAACTTGCCTTTCTCCCGATCAAGATCCCCGAGCAGTATGATGGTCATCTTCGGTACATGTACTACGTTCAGGAAGATCGGATACCCGTGCGAATCCAGGCGCTCTACCATGATCTTCCGAACGACAATCTCGTTTCCTATCGCTTTGCTCAGTTCATGTTGCGCGGCGTCGATTTCCGCCTCCCCCGCGAATGGGACGACCCCCACAGACCAGCGATTGCGCCCGGGCAAGCCGTCACGGCTCGCACGCCCATCATGGCGCTCGTCGGCGCGCACTACATCAATCTCTTCGGACCGCGAATCCCTGTGGATGGGCAGTACGGCAAGCTGGGCGACCTTCTCACTGACGACGCCTACATCCCGTTCTTCCTGGCGGGAACCTGCCTGAACGCAATGCTGATCCTGCCGGTATACCTGATCGGACAGCGCCTCTCTGGGCTGACTGCGGCGCGGCTGGCGACCTTGCTTCTGGCATGCAACGCCGGTGTTATCACACAGGCCGACTTTATCTGGCCGAAGTCCCTGGCCGGTTACTTCGCCATCCTCCTGGCCTATTGCGTCCTCAGCGGGTCGCCGCGGCCTCACACCATCGGGATTCTCGCAGCGTTATCTTATTATTCACACCAATGCGGAATGGCGGTCGTCGTCGGCTGTTGCGTCTACTATCTCTTAACTGCCAACCGGCGACCACGCGCGTTCGGC
>CAYQDV010000076.1:0-13081 GCA_964416295.1 uncultured Planctomycetaceae bacterium | reverse complement strand
CAGCAGGCTCGGCAGGAGCCTCGCCCTCCCGCTGGGCAGCCCGCAGATTCAGGGTCGACGGTTCACTAGGCCAAACGCGGCCCGCTCCGTCACGGTTGCGGCTCTGCAGAGGCTTCTCAATTACCTTCGAGAGGAAACGGGCATGGACGAACAGACACGGAAGCGCGTGGCAGGGGCACTCGGCCGCATTCCCAGTGGTTGCACCATCCTCACCGCCGAGGGGCCGGACGGCCGCACCGGCTTGCTGGCGTCCTGGGTGCAGCAGGCCGGCTTTGAGCCGCCGGCCGTCACCGTGGCGATCAAAAAGGGCCGGCCCATCGAACAGATCATCGATGCATCCGGAGGGTTCGTGCTGAACCTGCTGGGAGAGGATCCGGGGCCGATGTTCCGGCACTTCGGCAAGGGCTTCGCGCCGGACGAAGACGCCTTTGCCGGGCTGTCGACGAAATCGGTCACGGGGGGAATCGTCCTCTCAGACCGGATCGCCTGGCTGTCGGCTCGCGTCCGCGGCAAGCACGACGCCGGAGACCACTGGGTCTATATCGCCGAGGTGACGGACGCCGAGGGGGCGGCGGAGGCAAAGCCCTACGTCCATCTGCGAAAGAACGGTCTGGGGTACTGAGGCGTCGCGCAGAAGCAAGGCGAGCCGAGGCTGGAACAGAAATACGATGAATATACTCACCATCCTGGCTGAGGCCCTGCACAGTCTCGGCAAGAACAAGGTACGCACGGCCCTGAGCATGTTGGGCATCGTCATCGGTGTCGGCGCGGTCATTACGCTCGTGGCCATGGCGGAGGCGACCCAGCGCCGCGTGGAGGACGAGATTGCGAGGCTCGGCGATGACTGGATGTGGGTCTGGTCGTGGGGTATTTCACACAGCGGCGTCCGCAAGGGCGACGTGGCCCGCAAGCCGTTTCAGACCAAGTACGACGCCAATGCCATCATGCGGGAATGCTCGGCGGTCCGGGCGGCGACGCCGCGGAACCGCATGCGGGTGCAGGTCAAGTCGAGCTACAGCAACTATCAGACGAGCGTCTGCGGAGCCTATCCAAACTACCTCGACATACGTCGCTATACGGTCGATGTCGGCCGCCCGATCGACGTTACGGACGAGAGCTCATTGGCGCCGGTCTGTCTGATCGGGCAGACGGCCGCGCAGGAACTCTTCGGTTCCATCAATCCCGTGGGAGAGGAGATCACCGCCCAGGGCGCTCGATTCAAGATCATCGGGCTTCTGGGATTCAAAGGCCGCAGCGGTCCGTGGGACAATGACGACATCATGATCTTTCCGTTCTCGACGTTTCAACGCAAGATCGCGGGTGCGGAGATTTCCGGAACGATCCTGGCCGCGGCGCAACACGGCGTGGACCCGATGATCGCTCAGGAGCAAATCCGGGCGCTGCTCCGCCAGCGGCACAACATCCGCGAGGGTGAGCCGGACGACTTCCGCATCCGGGCGCAGAGCGAGTCGGCGGCGGCCAAGGAGGAATCGAGCGATTCGTTCGCCTGGCTGCTGGGGATGATCGCGGGGATTTCGCTCGTCGTCGGCGGCATCGGCATCATGAACATCATGCTGGTGAGTGTGTCGGAACGGACGCGGGAGATTGGTCTGCGAATGGCGATCGGCGCCGGGTCGGGCGATGTCCTGCTGCAATTCCTGGTCGAGGCGATCATGCTCTGCTCGCTGGGCGGCGTGATTGGGATGTTCGGCGGGTGGGGGTTCAGCCACTTCCTGACGTGGTGGAAAGGCTATGAGACGGAAGTCTCATACTGGATCGCGGGCATCGCCCTGGCCTTCGCGGCGGCCACCGGCATTTTCTTCGGTTTCTACCCCGCCTGGCGGGCCAGCCGGCTCGATCCGATCGAGGCGTTGCGATACGAGTAGAAGGCCGAATCGCCGGACGCTGAGAGCGTGTGTGACAAGCCTTTTCAGAGCCGTGACCGTGAGGAAGCGGGTACTGTGGCTGAACGCTGCCCGCTTCCTCACAGACGCGGCTCTGACAAGACTTTCAAACGCCCTTTGAGACGCTGAGGCGCGCAAGCGACGTTCCCGGAAGGCCGTGCAGGCGTGAGGGGGGACGTGACACAATCGGCGTCTGACTACCTGGGCACCCTCCGGTAGCGTCGTGGCCCCCGTGCCCGACGTCCGCTGCACAGCGTCGGCCCCCTGCGGCCGACGTGGGTGGACGAGAGGCCGCCTGAACTGCTGCGGACCCCTCGGATTCAGGCCCCCTTCGCGGGCCTTTCCTTCCGGCGCGATTTTGGGTATAAAACCGCGTCTTGGTTCCGCCGATGCGGCACGGAAACGGCGGGGGTGATGGGCAAATTGCGCGAGTCTCGATGCCGCACGACTCGGGCCGAATCCGGAAAGGGGTTCTGACTTTGGCGACGGTTGGTACCCATTGCATACTGGAACTCTACGACTGCCCGCCGGTCTTGTTGAATGACGAGGCCTACGTGAAGGACGCCCTACGGGAGTCGGTCGCGTGCGGGCTGGCGGAGCTGCTGCACGAGGTCTCGCACCATTTTCATCCGCAAGGCGTGACGGCCCTGGCGTTGATCGCCGAGTCGCACGTGGCGATCCACACATGGCCCGAGTACGGCTATGCCGCGGTCGATGTGTTCACCTGCGGCCAGACGGCCGATCCGGTACGGGCGTGCGACCGCCTCGTGACCGCGTTCCGAGCCGAACGACATTCTCTGCGGAAGCTCGCGCGAGGATCGGCCGTGGGCGACCGCGTCGCGGCGGAGGCTGCAGCCGCCGGGGCGGTCCTGCCGATCGGTGAGGTTTGAGAAGGGCGAATCCGCGATGGGTGGCAGCGATCTTCGAGCCGACTTCTGGATGAACGAGTACCTCACGCCGTGGGACTACTACGCCCACGGCATCACGCGGGTGCTCGAGTATCGACAGACGGCCTTCCAGGAAATGTACATCGTCGAGACGGGGGCCTATGGCAAGGCCCTGGTGCTTGATGGCAAGTGGCAGTCCTGCACGGGCGACGAATTCCTCTATCACGAACCGCTCGTCCATCCGGCCATGCTGCTGCACGCACGGCCGCGGAACGTTCTGATCCTGGGTGGGGGCGAGGGTGCGACGGCCCGCGAGATCCTGCGGTGGAAGACGGTCGAACGCGTCGTCATGATCGACATCGACGGCGAGGTGGTCGAGGCGTGCAAGCGGCACCTGCCGGAGATGCACCGGGGCTGCTTCGAGGACCCGCGTCTGGATGTGCGAATTCAGGATGCCCTAAACTTCCTCGACGACACCGCTCAGTCGTGGGATGTGATCATTTCCGACCTGTCGGACCCGATTGAAGAGGGGCCGTCGTTCAAGCTGTTCACGAAGGAGTATTTCGAGAAGGCCAAGGGCGTGCTCGCCGCCGACGGGGTGTTTGTGCTGCAGGCGGGGCCGGTCTCACCGGCGGAAATGCGGATGCACGCCCGGCTGGCCTGCACCATGCGGACGGTCTTTGACCATGTGCGGTCGTATGTGTCGTACGTGCCGACCTACGCCTCGCCGTGGGGTTTCACGCTCGGGACGGCGCGATCGATCGACACGCGGCCGGACCCCGAGGCCGTCGATCAACAACTTGGCGCCTCGACCACCGGCGGCCTGCGGATGCTCGACGGCTCCACGCTGCTGGGCCTCTATCAATTGCCGAAGCACCTGCGCCGTGCGATTGATGAAGAGACGCGCGTCTACACACTGACGGAGCCGCCGAAGTTCTTCGGTCGAACGACGGTGGTGCCGGCCGGCGCCGCCTCAGACCGGCCGCTGTTGTGACCGGGGCGCCACCGCGCCCCCCGAACGGCGCCTGCCGGGAGCACGCGATGGACGGAACGCAACGCCTCAAGGTTGTCGGTCTCGGCGAGATTCTTTGGGATTGCTTTGGAGCATCACGACGACCGGGCGGGGCGCCGGCGAATGTGGCGTTTCACGCCGAGCAGCTCGGCTGCGACGGCATCGTCTGTTCGCGTGTTGGCGCCGATGCCTTGGGCGATGAACTCGTGGCCGTGGTTTCGTGTCACGGGCTGCAATCACGATATATCCAGCGCGATCCGGACCACCCGACCGGCACCGTCACGGTCGACACCACGCAGGCCGACCGACCCGCGTACACGATTCACGAGCAGGTCGCGTGGGACCACCTGGCATTCGACGCGGAGACCGAAGCCCTGATGGCCTCGGCGTCGGCCGTCTGTTTCGGGACGCTCGCGCAGCGCAGCGAGCCGAGCCGAGCCACCATCCATCGCTGCCTCGCGGCCGCCCGGTCCGCCCTGATCGTCTATGACGTCAACCTGCGCCAACGGTGGTACGAGCGTGCCTGGATCGAACGATCGCTGGATGCGGCCCGCGTCGTCAAGCTGAACATCGACGAGGTCGCGGTGTTGGCCCGGCTGCTGGAGATTGCTTCGAGCGAGCCGACGGCCTTCGCGCGGACGCTGCAGGATCGCCACGGCGTCGAGACCGTATGCATCACGCAGGCGGAACAGGGTTGTCACCTCGTCACGCCGGACGGTGTGTGGAGCATTCCGGGCACGCCGGTCGAGGTCGTTGACTCGGTCGGCGCGGGCGATGCGTTCACCGCGGCGTTGATCGCGGCCCGGCTGTGGCACTGGCCGGCGGCTGCGGGGGCGGCGTTCGCCAATCAAGTGGGGGCGATGGTGGCGAGCCGGGCCGGGGCGATGCCGATGGTCCATGAGGCGTACGCTCATCTGCGGGCTCGCGTGGCACGTCGTTGTTCGATCGGGTCATAGCGTCGGGGCGAGGCAGGATCACCCGCTTCGCCGCAGACTCAGGCGTCGGAGGAGGCGTCCGGCGTCGCGGATGACGTGTCGTGATCGCGGTCGAGGTCGACTCTTCCGTTCGTGAGGCTGTGGGGGAGGCCGGATTGTTCGCGTTGCGAGAGTTCCTCCGGCCGGCCCTCAATCACTTCGATGGTCTTGTCTCCGTGGTACCGGAGATAGGCGGCGACGAACGACGCGGCGCTCCATGCCTGGTAGGCCTTGCCCATGGGCCGTCCGGTCTTGCCGTGGGCCCATTCGTTGAATTCCCACGGACGATCGACGCCCTCGCGGCAGAGTTCGGCCAGGCTGATCAGGGCGCGTTCGGCGTGGGAGCGTTCGCCGAGGCGCAGGAGGAACCGCACCCACAAGCCGCCCACGAAGGGCCAGATGCCGCCGTTGTGGTAGTGGTGCGGGAGGTTCTGCAGATTCACGAGGAAATAGGCCTTCCAGTCCGGCTCGCCGGGATGAATGGCCGGGTAGAGCACTTTCACCGGATGGGGGCGATCGACGGCGACCTGGCGGAGGAATCGCCACGTCTGATAGGCGCGTCCGTAATCGAGCACGCCGTAGAGATACGCAATGATGTTTGCAAACACGTCACATCGCCAGGAAAAGCCGAAGGGGGTGATCTGGGCGATCAGGTAGCGCGTGCGCCCGAGGGTGAACTGGGTGTCGGCGAAGGACTCCATGCTGTCGGAGAGCGTATCCGGGGTCGGCCAGAACTGTTTGTTGATGATCTGCCGGATGCGGGCCGCGCGGTTGATGTAGCGCTCCGGGTCCATGGCGTTGAGCTTGCGCAGCTCGACGAAATCCACGTTGGCGCGGTACCAGAGGACTTCGTCGTAAAGCACGTTGTAGGAACGCGGAAACAGGTCGGTCCAGTCAGATGCTTCCGGGATCTCCAGCAGACCGCAGTTGTTTGAGTCGTGTGCCCGAAGCCATTTCATGGTCCGGTGAATCCTGCGAAAGTGCTTCTTCGCAAAAGCCGTATCGCCCTGCACCTTCACATAGTTCCACGCGGCGATGACGATCCAGAGTGCCCCATCGATGCCCGCGATGTTGCCGACGCCGCCGAACTCCGGCGTGCCGTTGACGACATCGACGTAATTGGGCAGATGGCCGTCGCGCGACTGCGCGCCGAGGATGGTTTCGAGCGATCGGAGGCCGCAGCCGGTGAGTTCCGCGTCGTTGAGCGGGAGCGACCACATCGTCGTCATGGCCGAATCTCGAGCCCAGACGCTGCGATAGTTGCTGTTCGGGGCGTCGTCGTGCTGGAGGCTGCACGCGCTGAAGCCCCGATCGGTGACGTTCATTCGGAGCACGTCCTTGGCGCGTTCGAACGCTTCGTCAAGAAGATTCATATCGGCTCCGCCTCCGCCATCCAGTGTCGGATGCCTTCCATCACGCCCGCCGCGTGCGGCAGCGTCGCATGGTAGTCGTCCGGTCCGCTGAGAGCCTTGAGCTCGGCGTGGGCGTTGGCCGGAATGATGCCTCGAAAGCCGGCTTGAAACATCGTCAAATCGTTCCCCGAGTCCCCGCTGACCATGACCCGTCGCGACGGAATATCCCACATCACGGCGAGGAAGGCCGCGGCCGTCCCCTTGTTCGCACCGGCCGGCACGACGTCGAGGTCCCTGTTCGAGCTGTAGATCAGATCGGCCACAATGCCACGGCTCAATAACTCCCGTCGAATGACTTGGAGGCGATCCGGTCCGGCCCCGTCCAGGTAGTAGCTGACCTTGTATGCCGATTGAAACTCGTCCGGCTGCCGCCGAAGGTCGCACTGGTCGGCCAGTGTGGCGGCGATACGCCGGGCGTCCCACGCTGGGTGGAAGCGTTCACACCAGGTGGCCACCGGGCGTCCGGATGGATGAAGGCGAATATCGGTCCCGACCCCGCCGATCACGGCGTCCGGCTCGGGCAGAGCGGTCGTCCGGATGGAGTGGACGACGGAGGGATAGAAGCGTCCGGAGGCATACACGAGCCACAGGTCGCGGCCCTGCCGTTGGAACCAGTCGCCGAAGCGCTGGGTCGCGACATCGTCACCGAGCAGGGTGCCGTCTAGGTCGCTAACGAGCAGGCTTCGTCCTTGCATCGATCGGCCCGACCCTCCTCGTTGCCCGAATTCGGAAGACGCATCGGACGGCCGCGCATGCCGTCCAGCACCTTCAGGATCTGCTGGGCGATGCCGGTCCAGGTGAAATGGGCGCGAGTTTTCTGTGAGCCGTATCGGCCGAGTTGGTCGGCAATCGACGGGTGTTTCAGCACGGTGTAGAGGGCGTGTCCAAACGCTTCCGGATCAAAGGGGTTGGCATAGACGGCCTCCAGGCCCCAGACGACCTGCTCGTAGAGGCCGCCCTCGGTAGTGATGACCGTCGGCGTGCCGCAGGCCATGGCCTCGACCGCGGTCATGCCGAACGGCTCATATCGGCTGCTGAGCGCGAAGACGTCCGCGGTCCGATAGTAATCCGGCAGGTCGGCATCGGTGAGGTAGCCGTGGAAACGAATACGTTTGTCGATTCCAAGCTCCCGGGCCAGAGACTTCAGTTCTTCGATCTGTTCCCGTTCGCGCGGGGACGGTTCGGTCGAACCGATCGCCAACAGGAGGGTCACGTCGTCGAGGCGGGACAGGACGACCGGCATGGCGCGGATCAGCAGATCGTAGCCCTTGTTGTGGGCCATACGGCCGACGGCCAGGACGATCCGCCCGTTGATTCCCAGCTCCTCCTTCAGAGCGGCGCGGGTTCCCTGTGACACGGGGAAGAACCGCGTGTCGTCGTAGCCGGGCGGCAAGACGTCGATTTTCTCCTTGGGAACGTCGTAATCGCTCATGAGGATGTCGCGCTGCTGCGGCGTCGTGGCCAGCACGCGGTCGCATTCGTCGTAGATGACGTGCTCCTCTCGGATGCGTTCGCGGAAGTTGTACTTCCGCTCGAGGGCCGCCGCCTCTTCGTCCATGTTCTTGCGTTTCCACGAGCCGATGGAATGGGGCGTGTGGATGTGCGGAATGGCGAGTCCCTTCGCGATGGCCCCTCCGCCGAGGCCGGCATCCCAGTAATGGCTGTCAATGAAGGAGTAACGCAAGCGCTTGGAGTCGATGAAGCGGCGGACGTGCGTCACCCACTCGGGGATATGCCGGCACAGCGTTTCCTTGGGGATGAAGTCCCGGCCGCCGCAGGGAAAACGCAGGATTCGGACGCGCTCGGCCACCGATTCCATCCGCGGCTGGCCCTCGAATTGCCGCGTGAGAATATCCACGTTGTAGCCCATCCGGCCCAGGCACTTGCTCAGTTCGAGGACATAGACGACCTGGCCACCGGTGTCCGGCTTGCCCAGCTCCGGCTCAGGCGAGACATAACCGTGGGTGGAGACCATCATAATCCGCTGTCGAATCGCCATGACCGCTTCTCCTGTAACGCCGGCGTACTGAACAGCGGCGAATCCCGGTTGGGCGGACTCCGGCGCGTGGTCGCGAAAGGCCTCGCGGCGACCGGACCCTGCATGTGAACGCGGCACGATACGCGATGACGGTCGACGTGTCCAATCCGTGCCTCATCGCGGCCCTGTCACAGGGTGCCGAAAAGCCTTCTCAGTGCCACGCCTGTGAGGAAGCGGGCCGCATCCGGCCACGAAACGCGCTCCCTCATCCTTGACACGAGGCATCACGGAAGGCTCTGAGCAGTTCGGTTCTTTTCAGACACGCGTTCAGGCGATGGTTACGGACAGCCAATGAACGGTCCGACCACACGGAATAGATCGGGGGGCTGGATTCCGACCGCGATCAGGAATCCGAAGAATCCTCTCAGCAGGTCCTGCAGGACCGCGAAGAACGGCGACAAGAGCACACAGAGCGACATGGCTCGCATTGTCTCGGATGGAAGCGGGAGTGCAACTCCGCGGGCGGACCGGCCTCGGTCCGTGACGGTCCAGGCGGACTCGATGAGCGGCTGTGGAATAATTCGGATAATTCGGAGCGGGCATCGGTTTGTCGCCGTCTGCCGTCTCGGGAGGCGGGTGGCATGTCCATCCGCGCAGCGGTGGACATGCGGTGCCCCGAAGGAACCGCACGCATGGCGTGGGCCTGTGCCAACTCGACGCGTTTCGCTCGCTCTCGCACGCCCACGGCTTCGCCGATCGGCGTGGCGCCCGACACAGTCTGACGCGCACCTGCATCCTCCACCGTCGGCGAGTATGGGGCAGCCATGGCCGCGCATCAACGACAATCGGGCATGCTTCCAACAAATCGGACTGCGAGATTTTCCGCAGGGCTGTTGCTTTTTCCGCAGCGACGGACCAGAACCCGGAGGATCGCCGCGCCAATCCCGACCACCGCACGGCGCATCCACGACTGCAGACCCCTGTGAGGAGCGATCCGCTCACCCGGTGGTCGCACTCACCCTTGGCGCATCCCTGGCACACCGTTTGCACCCTTGCCCTCGTGATAGAGAATGCGGCGGGTGTGCCGATTTGCGTCTAACCACATGTCCTCCTCTCTCCGGCCCGAACATATGTGGTTAGACCGGAACGTCCGTCGCTTCTTTTCTGCGCCGAGCTCCGCCGCCGGGGTATCGCACCGCCCGTTCGTTCAACCCAGGTCAGGCCGATTGCCGATGTAACTCGGACCCTCGGGCGGGTGAAACGCGCGGATGTTGCGCCTTTGGAGTCGGGCATGATCTATGCGACGGCGTCGGTCTGGCTGGGGCTGATCGTCCTGTTGGCGTGGGGCGTGTACCACCTCTGGTCCGGCATCCTGCAGCCCAAGACCGTCAACGGAATCCTGCTCCCCGGAACGCTCTTCGCCCAGTTGGGCCGCGTCGTGGGGTTGCTGATCACCGGGGCCACGGTCCACGACACCGCCCTGATGGGCAACAACGACAAGGGTGAGCCGTCGACCGGCCCGTCGGTGCGGCCCAAGATCCCCTTCTTCGGACCGATCGTCGTCGCCCTGCTTCCCATGCTGGCGATCGGGGTGGCGATGTTCATGGCCGTCGTCCACCTGGGCGGGCCGATCTTGGAGCGTATGCCGCCCGACGGCCTGGCGAAGGTCCTGCCCTCCGGCGTGGCGGCGTTCTGGGAACAACTCCGGGCGCTGATCACGCTTGCGGAACACACCCTCGAGGCCGCGCGTCACACCGACGCCGCGGCATGGAAGCCTCTCCTGCTGGTCTACCTGTTGACGTGTTTTTCCGTTCGGATGGCACCCCTGCCGGGGAACGCGCGGGGGCACCTCGGCGCGATCGCGGCGGTCGGCACGATCGCGGCGCTGATCGGCACCCTCAGTCCGAGGCCGGCGGCGGTGATCGCCGAGGTCTGGCCGGTCGTCTCGCTGGCGACGGGCTGGCTCGTGCTGTTGTTGTTGTTCAGCCTGGTGGCACGCGGCGTCGTGTCCGCGGTCCAGATGATCGCCCGGTTGACGTAACCGGCAGCCCGCCGCGCGAATGCCGTCGCAGGAAAGACCCTCCCATGACGACCGCCTTTGCCGCCGACGACTACCATCGCAAGATCGTCGACCTCTCGCGGCTTGAGCACATCCTGACGAGGCTGCGGCACGGTGCGGGCGACGGGACGCGGCCGACGACGATCGTTCAGTGCCACGGTTGTTTCGATATCGTGCATCCCGGTCACATCCGCTATCTGCGGTTCGCTCGCACCCAGGGAGACGTGCTCGTCGTCTCGATTACGGGCGATGCCCAGATCGACAAGGGAGACCAGCGTCCCTACATCCCGCAGGAGCTTCGCGCCGAGAATCTGGCCGCACTCGAGTTCGTCGACTACGTCGTCATCGATCCCAACCCGACGGCCTGCGCGCTGCTCGGGCAGATTCGGCCGGATGTGTATGTCAAGGGCCGCGAATACGCCACCAGCCGAGATCCGCGTTTCCTCGCCGAGCGGCAGGTCGTGGAGTCGTCCGGAGGACGGGTCATCTTCTCCAGCGGCCAGGTCGTCTTCAGTTCCAGCCGGTTGATCGAGTCGCTCGCGCCCCCGCCCGACCTGACCGAACAGCGCCTGCGCTCGCTGTGCGGCCGGCACGGCATCCAGCGGGCTGCGCTCGGGGACATGCTGAGCGCGATGCGCCGGCGGAGGGTCGTTGTCGTCGGAGACACCCTGGTCGAGCGTTACGTCCTCTGCGACGCGACGGACATCGCGGGCGAGGCACCCATGATGTCTCTCGAGCAGTTGGACAAACGAGATTACCTCGGCGGCGCGGCGTTCGTGGCGGCTCAACTTGCCGCACTGGGGGCACGGCCCGTCCTGGTCACGGCGTTGGGCGAAGACACAATGTCAGAGTGGGCCGTCTCCGCCTTGGCCGATGCCGGCGTCGAGGTCCGTGGCCTGCGATGCGGGCCGGACACGGCCGTCAAGACACGGTTTCTGGTCGACGATCACAAGCTGTTCAAGGTCAGCCGGACCGCCGTGCAACCCTTGGATTCGCTGAGCGAAGCGGAGGCCGTCCGCATCGTGCAACACGAATCCGCCGAGGCCGACGCTGCGATCCTCTACGACGGTGGTTACGGGACGATGACGCCCGGTCTGCTCCGACGATTGAAGGAATGGCTGCCCGGACGGGTCCGCACACTGACGGGCGGCTCCGCTGAGCCGCACGGAAAGCCGGCGTCGTTGCGACACCTCGACGTGCTCTGCTCGTCCGAACGCCAACTCCGGGCGGCCATGAACGACTTTGAGGGCGGTCTGTCCGCCGTGGCCTATCGCATGCTCCAAGAGACCCACGCCAAGGGCATGCTCGTCATGCTGGGCAAGCGCGGACTCGTCGTGTTCGACCGTCGATCGCACGATCCGCAGTCGCCCGAATGGACCGACCGGCTCTCCAGCGAACACCTGCCCGCGTTTTCAAGCCGGCCGGTCGATCAACTCGGGGCCATCGAATCGCTGCTCGCGGCCGCGACGCTCGCGCTCGCCGGTGGCGCGGGGTTGATGCAGGCGGCCTTCCTCGGTGCCGCCCTGGCCGCCATCCAGACGTCGCAACCCGGCCTGAGCACCGTGCCGGCAGACGCCGTCCGAGACTGGGTGGACCGGCACGCGGAACGCATCGCACCCGACCGAGTGCTGGACCGAGTGCCGGACCGAGTGCTGGACCGAGAATCCCTTCTCGGTCCCCTCCCCGAGTGCTGGACCGAGAATCCCTTCTCGGTCCCCTCCGTGTGAGGAAGCATAAAAGGTGTCAGGAAGAATTGTTTTGCGCCATGACAGTGCTGGACCGAGAATCCCTTCTCGGTCCTCTGTGTATGGGAATCCCTTCCCATGTCTTTCCCCCCCCCCGGCGGACATGGCTCATCGTGTGCTCGCGACGCTGGGCATCCTCTCCGAAGATGTGTCGAGATGGGCCTCTCGACAGAGCCTTGGCTTCCCGGCTGGCAGAGGAGCGATCGTGCTGTGTCGAGAGTCCCTGCTCGGTCCCGGCTGGCATAGGAACGAGAAAGGATTCTCGTTCCAGCGAGACGGGATTCTCGTTCCAGCGAGAGATCGGGGCACTCAGCGATCGGGGCACCCTGCATGTCGATAGTGACGGACGACTTCGTTGGCGTAGCGGCGGCCGAGCGAATCGGCGTTCTCCCGCAACCAGTCCGTGAATCGCGTTCGGCAGGTCGGCGAGCCGTGTGACACCAGCAGGTCGGCCATCAATCCGTCGATCTCCTCGCGCGTGATCAGCACATCTCCGACGCACCGGCCGACAACCCGGCCAATGGCGAGACAGACCGCCGGGGGTAGCCGGACGATCCTTGCCCGGCCCTTCACCGCATCGCGCAGCCGCCGGACGAGTTCCTCAAAACGAAACACCTCCGGCCCGACCGCGTCGAGGGTCACGTTGTCGGTCCGGCCGCCGGCCTCGACCGCCAGGGCCGCCAGATCACCGACATGCACCGGCTGCACGCGATAATCGCCTCGCCCGAACACACCGAACACCGGCAGCCGCCTGAGCATCCACGCGATGTTGTTGATCAGAACATCGCCCGAGCCGAACAGGAGGGCCGGACGCAGGATGGCATAGGACAGGCCGGATTCAGCAAGCGCCCGTTCGACCTGTGCCTTTCCGCGAAAGTACGACAGCGGCGACTCTTCGTCCGGGTTCGTGATGCTGACGTGGACGAAACGACGCACGCCGGCCTCTGCCGCACAGCGGATCAGCGTCCGGCTGTTCGCAACGGCGAGGTCATGCGTGGCCCGCCCTCGTGGAAAGCGGATCCAATAGGTGTTGTACAGGACCGCAACGTCTCGGAGGCGGGCCGTCAGCCGCGCCGGATCGTCGAAGCAGAAGGGCACGGTCTCGACGCG
>CAYQDV010000075.1:0-13156 GCA_964416295.1 uncultured Planctomycetaceae bacterium | reverse complement strand
TTGGCCATCGTGCCCGAGACATTGATCATCTGCATGATGACCCCGATCGAACCGGTGACCGCCGTCCGGCGGGCGATGATCTCGTCCGCGGCGCAGGCGAGGTAGTAGGCCCCGCTGGCCGCCACGTCCATGAAACAGGCGACCACCGGTTTGCCGGTCTTCTCCTTGAACGCCAGGATCTCCTGATAAAGGATGTCACTCGCCGTCACCGTGCCGCCCGGCGAGTTGATACGCAGCACCACCGCCTTCACCCGCTTGTCCCGAGCGGCCGCCGCCAGCTTTTCCACGGTCAACGAGACCGGATGCTCCCCCTCGCTCAGCAGGCCCGGCGTGTGAGCGTTCATCAGGATGCCGCTGATGTCGATCACCGCGATGCGGTTGCTGACCCAGCCCGGATGGCGGTACACGATCCGTTCCTTCAGGGACTGGTCCGACGGCACCGGCGTGATCTTGAAGCCGCCGCTCGGCACGCAGCCCGTCCCCATCACGCTCAGCGCGCAGGCGATCTCCATCAAAACGTGAGCCAAACGGTTTCGGCCGGTTGCGGAAATGCGGGTCATTCCAGTTTCTCCATGGCGGCCCGAATGGCGTTTGCCGGTCGCCAGGTAGTATGATCGGCGATCCCGCGGTCCGGGCGCCAGCGACGCCGCAGGTGGGGTCTCTTGAAGGAGGAATGAGCGAGATGGAGCTGAGCCTCATGGTCGCGTCGTTCACCGAACGGCTGACCCCCCTGTTCGGAGCGGCCCTGTTGGCGTGGATCTTGTGCGTGTGTGTCCACGAGTTCTCTCATGCGCTGGTGGCCTACTGGGGCGGAGACACCTCGGTCCGCGAGAAGGGCTACCTCTCGCTGGACCCGACGCGCTTTATTGATCCGACCTTCAGCTTGCTCGTGCCGGCCATCGTCCTGGCGCTCGGCGGTCTGCCGTTGCCCGGCGGTTCCGTCCAGATCGACCCCGCGCGGCTTCGCTCGGCGCATTGGATGCGTTACGTCTGCGCCGCCGGGCCGGCGAGCAACTTTCTGCTGTTTCTCGTATTCGCCCTGCCGCTGCAGCCCCGGCTCGGCCTGGTCGACCCGTTCATCGCCGAGCAACCCACTTGGGTCTATTTTTTTGGAGCCATGGCGGTTCTGAACTTCGTGGCGACCTTGTTCAATCTCATCCCGGTCCCGCCGCTGGATGGATACGGCATGATTGAGCACCGGTTCAGTTATGAGATGCAGGTCAAGCTGCGTCAGAACGCCATGGTGGTGTTCGGGGCGTTGTTCATGCTGTTCTGGATGTTCCCGCCGATTTGGCAGCCGTTCTGGTGGATGTTCGACCGCGTGTCCGAATCGCTCGGTCTCCCGACGCGCCTGATGACGGAGGGTTACAACTACATCCTCTTCGGTGTTGTTCCACCGGCGTCTTGAGCACGTGTGCCCCCTCTATGAAGATATGTAGCGTCCCGGACGCACCGACCTTCGAAGCGCTGACCTCCTCGACACGGGCGCCCGATCGGGTACATTGATCCGATGCACGCCCCGGCCGAACGGGGGATTCAAGGTGTTTCGCAGACCGGACGATCGATGAGACTCTTAAGCGGCGTACAGCCTTCGGGAAGCCTTCACCTCGGGAATTACTTCGGGGCGATGGTCCAGCACATCGAGTCGCAGGATGCGCACGAGTGTTTCATCTTCATCGCCAACTATCACGCCCTGACGACGATTCAGGATGCCCGGCGGCTGGAGGCCCTGACCCGCGACGTGGCCCTGGACTACCTCGCGCTGGGGCTGGATCCGCAGAAGGCCTGCCTGTTCCGCCAGAGCGACGTTCCCGAGGTCACGGAGCTGGCCTGGATTCTCTCGACGGTGACCGGCAAGGGCCTGCTCGATCGGGCCGTCAGCTACAAGGACAAGATCGCCCGGGGGCTGAAGCCGTCGATGGGGTTGTATGCCTATCCGATTCTCCAGGCCGCCGATATCCTGATCTATCGCAGCGAAGCCGTGCCGGTCGGCAAGGATCAAGCCCAGCACATCGAGATGACGGCCGACATGGCAGGCTACTTCAACAATACCTACGACTGCGACGTGCTCGTTATTCCGAAGGTCAGGCTCAACAAGGCGGCCGTCGTCCCCGGCGTTGATGGCGAGAAGATGAGCAAAAGCTATGGCAACACGATCGACCTGTTCATGGATGCGAAGGCCGCTCGGAAGCGGATCATGAGCATCAAAACCGACAGCACGCCCGTTGAGGCCCCGAAGGATCCGGACCGATGCAACGTCTTCGCGCTGCTGCGCCTGCTCGCCGATGCCGAAGAGACGGCCCACTGGGCGGAGCGTTATCGTGCCGGCGGCATGGGCTACGGGGAGGCCAAGAAACGGCTGGCCGAACTCTACGAGGCGCGCTTCGGCCCGGCGCGGGTGCGGCGGGCCGGACTCGCCGCCGATCCGGGCCGCGTTGAACGCATTCTGGCCCAAGGCGGCCGGCGGGCACGGGAGGTCGCGCAGGGGCTGATGCGCGACGTGCGCCAGGCATGTGGAATCGTCGTGACGGGGTCTTGAGCGGTCTCCACCCGTGTGGGAGGGCCGCGATGACGCGGGCCACGATGCAGCGGGCCCGATCAAGGGGTGTGTCGTGATGGCAGAGTATCATGTCAACACTGATGTCTACAACGGACCGCTGGACCTGCTGCTGTTTCTGATCAAGCGCGACGAGATCGATATCTGCGACATTCCCATCTCGCACGTCACGCAGCAGTACTGCGAGTACATCGACCTGCTCAAGGTGATCGACCCCAACGTCGCGGGCGAGTTCCTCGTCCTCGCGGCCCAACTCATGGAGATCAAATCCCGCATGTTGCTGCCGCGGACGGCCGTCGGTCAGGGGGAGGACGACGACCTCGGCGATCCGCGCATGGAACTCGTACGGCAGTTGCTCGAATACAAGCGATACAAGGATGCGTCGTTCGCCCTGAGCGCCGCGGCGGAAAAACAGGCGGCTCGGTGGCCTCGACGGCCCTCCCGGATCCAGCCTTCCGGCCCCGAGGAGGTCGACATCGAGGACGTTCAGATATGGGATCTTGTCGCGGCCTTCAACAAGCTGATGGCGTCAGTCGGCGCCGGACCGGCCACCCACGACGTCGTCTTCGACGACACGCCGATCGCCCTCCACGCCGTCGACATCGTCGATCGCCTGCAGGCCGAGGGCGGCCAACTGCTCTTTGAAGCCGTCTTCCGCGGCCGGACCAAGTCGGAAATGATCGGCCTCTTCCTCGCCCTGCTCGAACTCATGCGACAGCAGCGGATTCGCATCTCTCAGGCACGTCTCTTCGGCGAAATCCGGATCCAACTCGACTCGGCCGAGCCGATCGAGATCGGCGACACCTGGAACTCCTCGTTGCAAACGGCCGTGCTCGGTTCGGAACACGAGGCCGTCTCGGACGGAGGTCCCTCCACCGCGCAGACGGACGACGCCGGCAGCCCGTATGATATGTCAGACTCAGATTCCGGCGACGGCCCCGACGACAACGATGCCGAACCGTTCGACGAGCTTCACCAGATCAAGACGGAGATAGACTTCACGGGCATCGAGCCGGACGGCTCGACCCCGCACGACGCAGGCGACAGGATGGGAGAAAACGCATGACACCTTCACAACGCTTGGCGGAACTTGGGCTGACCCTCCCGGCTCCGCCGGCCCCGATCGGTTCTTATGTGCCGGGCACGCGGGTGGGTGACCTCATCCTGGTCAGCGGTCAGATTCCCATGGCCGATGGCGAATTGATGGCAAGGGGAAAGGTCGGGGCGGGCGTCACGCCGGACCAGGCAATCGCTGCCGCCCGGCAGTGCGGTCTGAACGCCTTGGCCATCGCCGCCGATCTCGCGGGCGGCATCGACCGCATCGACCGGATCGTTCGGCTGGCTGTCTACGTCAACAGTGCGCCGGGCTTCACCGACCAGCCCAAGGTCGCCAACGGGGCGAGCGACCTGATGGTGGACCTGTTTGGCGACGCGGGCCGGCACGTCCGCGCAGCGGTGGGTGCCAACGAACTGCCGGCGGACGCCGCCGTCGAGGTGGAATTGATCGCGGAAACCCGGGGTGACCAGTGAGCGGCTCGGCCGGCGGCAGCGAGGTGCTTCGGCCGGTGTGGTGGGACGACACAGCCGGAGAATCCGGCGCGCTCCTGCTGATCGATCAGACCCGCCTGCCCGCGGAGACCGTCCATCTGACCTGTACGCGCATCGAAGCCGTCTGGCAGGCGATTCGCAGCCTGCAGGTTCGCGGCGCGCCAGCGATCGGCGTCGCCGCAGCCTACGGCGTCGTCGTGGGGCTCGACGAAGCGCGGCCGGACGACCGTACGTGGCGACACAAGGTCGGCGAAGTCTGCACCTATCTGGCGGGCAGTCGCCCCACGGCGGTGAATCTGTTCTGGGCGCTGAACCGGATGAAACATCGGGCCGATCAACTCGGTCATCGCACGTGGCCGGACGCCCGCGCGGCTCTGCTGGCCGAGGCACACGCCATCCGCGACGAAGACGCCGCCATGTGCCGGGCGATTGGGCGAGCGGGCCACCACCTCATCACCGATGGCATGGGCGTGTTGACCCATTGCAACGCCGGGGCGCTGGCGACCAGCGAGTTCGGAACGGCCTTGGCGGTGCTCTATACCGCGGCCGAACACCGCCGCCGCTTTCGCGTCTTCGTCGACGAAACGCGGCCGTTGCTCCAGGGGGCGCGGCTGACGGTGTGGGAACTGATGCGGTACCACATCAATACGACGCTCATTTGCGACAACATGGCCGCCACAGTCATGGCACAACGCAAGGTCAACCTTGTCATGACCGGGGCCGACCGAATCGCCGCCAACGGCGATGCCGCCAACAAGATCGGCACCTACGGGCTGGCGGTCCTGGCCGCGGCCCATCAGATCCCGTTCTATGTCGCCGCGCCCAGTTCGACCTTCGACCTGCAGATCGACGACGGTTCGCGGATACCCATCGAGGAACGCGACCCGGAGGAGGTGCGATCGTTTATGGGGCAGCGGGCGGCACCCTCAACGGTGCCCTGCTATTGCCCGGCGTTCGACGTTACCCCGGCGAAACTGATCTCCGGCATCATCACGGAGCGGGGGCTGATCCACCCCGTCACCACGCAGCGGATTCACACGGTGCTCGGTGTGCGCTGAGGCGCCGCCCGGCCCTGAAAACCCGGTGTCCAGTGCTCCGGCACGCCTCATGGGATGGGGAGCATCGGCGTCCCGCCGGTGTATGTCCTCTGAAGACGCGTGGGTGATGTTGCCCATGCCTGCCTCCAATGCAGGCTCAGAGCATCAGGAAGTTCGTCAGCAGTTGTTTGCCCGCAGTCGTCAGAAAGCTCTCGGGATGAAACTGGACGCCCTCCAGCCTTGCGTGGCGGTGGCGGATGGCCATGCACTCGTCCTGCTCGGTCCGAGCCGAGACCTCGAGTTCGGGCGGGAGCGTGTCTGCCGGCACGATCAGCGAGTGGTAGCGCGTCGCGGTGAAGGGATTGGCCAGGCCCCGAAAAATGGTTTTTCCGTCGTGGTGGATTTCGCTCGTCTTGCCGTGCATGATTCGCGCCGCCCGCGTGACGACCCCGCCGAACGCAGCGGCGATGCACTGGTGTCCGAGGCAGACGCCGAGAATCGGCACGTCGCCCACCAGTGCCCGAACCACGTCGGTGCAGATGCCGGCCTCGCGGGGCGTGCAAGGCCCCGGCGAGAGGATCAGCCGGTCCGGCCCGCGCTCGGCGATGTGCTCGACCGTGACCGCGTCGTTCCGCCAGACGACGATGTCGTGCTTCAGCTCGGGGCGATCGAGACCGATCTCGCCGAGACACTGAACGAGGTTGTAGGTGAAGGAATCGTAGTTATCAATGACGACAATCATGAATCAGCGCCGCCGCACGCATGCCGCGCTGCCCCGCGCCGCGGCATGGATGTCGTTAGACTAACACCGCCCGCCGCGCGCGGCAACGACCTGTCCGAACCACGGGTCCCGGATCGCGTGGCCAGCTGTTGCAACAGGTGGAGAGCCATATGATGAACGACACGCAGGAGGCCGGATTCGACACGCTCTGTGTTCACTACGCCGAACAGCGCCAGCGGCATCTGGGCGCCGCTGCGCCCCCGCTGTTTCAGAGCTCGACGTTTACTTATCCCGATTGCGAGGCCTTCGAGAATCGCACCGCCGAGGCGCCCGCGCGATATGACTACACACGTAGCGCAAACCCGACGACGGGCATCCTCGAGAGCAAAATCGCCGTGCTCGAGCGCGCCGAGGCCGCCCGGGCCTTCGGCTCCGGCATGGCCGCCATCTCGGCCGCCGTGCTGTCCTGCGTGCGGGCGGGCGATCACGTCGTCACGATCGACACTGTCTACGGACCCACGCGCACGCTCTTCAGCGACTACCTGCCCCGCTTCGGGATCGAGACGAGCTACGTCCGCGGCACGCGCATCGAGGATTTCGCCGGCGCCCTGCGCCCCGATACGCGGCTCATCTATCTCGAATCGCCCTCGAGCCTCCTCTTCGAGCTGCAGGACCTCGCCGCCGTGGCCGCCCTCGCTCGACAACACGGCATCGCCACGATCTGCGACAACTCGAACGCCACGCCCTACTTCCAAAACCCCGTCACGCGCGGAATCGACCTCGTCGTCCACAGCGCCACCAAGTACATCTCCGGACACAGCGATCTCGTGGCCGGCCTCGTCGTCGGTCCGGCCGAGCGGATGCGTCGGATGGCGACACAGGAGGGTGCGTTGCTGGGTGGAATCGTCGATCCGTTCGCCGCATGGCTCATGCTCCGCGGCCTGCGGACTCTGTCGGTCCGAATGGAACGCCACCAGGCGAGCGCCATCGACCTCGCGCAATTCCTCGAAGACCATCCGCGCGTCCGAAAGGTCCATTACCCCGGCCTCCCGTCCCATCCCCAGGCCGACCTCGCCCGCCGGCAGGCACGCGGCCACAGCGGAATGCTGAGTTTCGAACTCCGTGATCCGACGCACACCCAGGCTTGCCAGGTCGTGAATGCTCTCCGCTATTTCTGCATCGCGGTCAGTTGGGGCGGCTACGAAAGCCTCGTCATCCCGTCCGCCGTTACCGATCCCGTCGACGGGGAGGAGAAATGGATCATCCGCCTGAGCGTGGGCTTGGAGAACGTAGCGGACCTGCGGGCCGATCTGAACCGCGCGCTCGGGTGATCCACTGGGCGGGTTTGTCTCTTCGGCGACGATTCACCCCGATTCTCTCCGTCAAAAAGGGGCCGGCCGTTGTCCGGGACACGTTCCGCGTCTAACATCCCCGACCTGAAGGCGTATATGGCTGTTGCGATTCGTTTGCTGATCTTGGATGTCGACGGTGTGCTGACGCCGGGATCGCTCCCCTACGGTCAGGACGGCAATATCGAAAAGGTCTTCTATGTCCACGATGGCACGGCCCTGCAGCTTTGGCGGGAGGCCGGCGGGCACGTGGCCATCATCAGTGGCCGGCAAACCCCCGCCGTCGACCGCCGAGCGGATGACCTCGGGATCGATTCGGTTACACAGGGTGTGTCCGACAAAATACCCGCGTACGAGTCGATACGACGTCGCCTGAACATCGACGATTCCGCCATCAGCGTCGTCGGCGACGACCTGTTGGACCTTGCGACGATGCGTCGCTGCGGATACCCGATCGCCGTGGCCAACGCCGTCCCCATGGTCAAGCGTGCGGCTCGCTATGTGACCCGCCGGCGTGGGGGGGCGGGGGGTGTCCGGGAGGCAATCGAACGGTTGCTGCGGTACAACGCCGATTCCGGCATCATGAAGCAACGGAACGGATAGGCTGGCGGGGTCTGTAGTGAGCAAGACGTACATTCCAAGGCTCTGTCGCGCCGCGTTAGGCGGGGAGCATGGGCGTCCCGCTGGTGTAGCCTCGTAGGATCCGCTGTGCAGACCACACGGCATAGCAAAGCTCTGAAAACGAATGGGTCCACACCAGGCACCCGGTCGAGCAAGGCGGCGAGATGTTAAAGAAGATCCTTCTTGGGACCGCGACGTTCATACTGGCGATCGCGGCCTACTATCTGCTGTCCGAGAGCGACCGGACGGCAGCGAGTCCGGCCGCCTTGCCCGCCACCGATGCCATCAGCCGCTTCATCACGATCCCGACCACACAAGCCGGTCCCACGATCCGGCAGGGACTGAACATTCGGCCCGGCGAGCAGACCCGGGCGCGCATTTACGATGAAGTTACCGGCCGGCTGAAGTATCAGTTCGAGGCCCAGAGATGGGAGCCGGTCTCGGATTCAGACTTCCATCTCGCGGGCCTGGAGATCCAGATCCACACCACCCGCGGCCAAATCACCTACATCAGCGCCGACGAAGGCACGGTCACGCTGGTCCGCGGCGCCGGAGATTCCCCGGATCCGAAGCGCGGCTCCCTCCGCGGACACGTTCGCGTCATCATCGACCGGACGACCTCTGAGTGGCGCAAGGCCAATCCGAACTCGGCCGAACGCGACGCCCACCCCGAGTCGTTGATCAACATCTCTCTCGACGACGCCCGGTTCGACATGGATCGCGCGGAGTTGATCTCTGACGGCGACATCCTGATCGACAGCACGGAGGTCCGGATCGAACAGGTCACCGGCCTTACGATCCAATGGAACCAGATGAGCAACCGCATCGACAGCCTCCGTTTCGCGCACGGCGGTGTGATGAAACTGCGGCGCGGTGGCCGGGCGATCGAGTTCACACTTCCCGGAACCGAGCGCGGCCTTGCGGCGGCCGGCGATGACGTCTCCGCGTCGGGCGAACGGCCGCTCCGCGTCGATGCCACGACCGAGGTTCCGCTCGCGCGCGCGATGCAGCCGACCTCCGTCGCCCGTATCACCGCCGAAGAGGCGGCCGAGGCCATCCGCTTCGAGGGCGGCGGTCTGGTCGCCAATCGCCCCCGCGTTCTGACAAAACAGGCCCACGACGCCGTCGGCGCGGATCGACTCCGGACCGCTCAGGAACTGGCGACGGCCATCGAGAATCTCAAGAGCGAGGCCCGCGCGGGGACCTCCGGAATCATCGACGACGCCCTTCCCAGCGAGCGGCCCGACCGCCCCCATCGTCGCGTGCGGATCGACACCTATCGCGCGATCTTCCATCATCAGGTCGTCGTTGAGCAAAAGGACGGACTGCGCTCGCTCGGCAAGATCGAGGCCGGCAAGCTCGAGGTCAACTTTGATTTCGGCCGAAAGCAGCGCAGCCTGACCCTGGGCCAATCGCTCGAAGCGAACCGCGCGGAAAATGCGACGCCCGGAGCGACGAGGTCGGAAACACCAGACCACCCGGTGCCGGAAGAAACGGCTCCGGACCGGACCAAGCTGATCCTGACCTGGGACGGTCCGCTGGAACTGCGGCCGCTCACCATCGAGCCGGCGCTCCAGACCGGCGAACGTTTCGACGTGATCGCTACCGGCGATCCGGTCCGCCTGACCAGCAATCAGGGGGCCGAACAGGGCAACGCCCGCTGCCGGCAACTGGTTTATCGACATGAGCGACGACAGGTCTGGCTGGCCGGAAGCGAGTCAGAGGACATCGAGCTGGCCATCAGCGATCACCGCAGGTTGCGCGCCAGCCACCTCTTCTACGACCAGTCGCGCGGCTTGGCCCGCGTCGACGGCGAGGGGCTGATGATCGACACCCGCGGCTCCAGCGCCGGTGGAATCCAACTGGACGCCTTCGTCGGCAGCGAATCGACGCCTGACGCCGATGCCCAAAACGGCACGCCCGTGGAAATCCGCTGGACCGACGGTGTCGATCTGGAAATCGGCAAGCGGCGCGTGCGGCGGACGAATCCTGCGACCGGTCTAAAAGAGGAACGCGAGCGAGACTACCTCCGCCGGGCTTGGTTCCACGGGGACGTCCGGGTTCAACAGGGCTCTCAGTTTGTCAGCGGAGACGAACTGGCCGCGACCTTTGGCACCCCCAATTCCGACGCCGAGCTGGCCGACCATATCCAGCACATCGACGTCGCCGGAAAGGTTCGCCTCGAAGGGGACCGCGGCGGAATGAGCGCCGATCACCTGGAGGTCGAACTCACCGTCACTTCCGACGGCCGGAACATTCCGCGTGTCGCCGATGGAGACGGAGACGTTTTCGCCCGGCAGGGCACACTTGAGTTTCGCGCCGATCGCATGCACGCCGTGCTCGCGCCCACGGCCTCGCAATCCCGCCTTGGCATTGAGGTGCTCGATGCCGAAGGAAACGTGCACCTTACTGACCCGGCCGAAAACCTCCGGATCACCCGTGCCCAGACCCTCCGTGCCGTGATCCACAATGGCAACCAACTCGCGCGGGCGACGATCGTCAGTGCCGAGCCGGACATCTTTGCCAAGGCCCGCATGCGCGACTTCGCCATCCACGCCCACAAGATCGAAATCGACGGCGACCGCCAGTCGATCGACGTCGCCGGACCGGGTCTGGCATTCATGCGAACAGACACCGATTTCAGCAGCCGGCGACTCGAACAGCCCGTCATCATGCGCACGCGATGGGACAAGCAGATGAAGATGCGGATGGCGGAGAATTATGGCGTCTTTGTCGGAAACGTGCGAACGCGCTCTCTGGACAGCGCCGCCAGGGGGTCGCCGGCGTTCGCGCTCGATTGTAATCAGTTGACGGTCCGGTTCGCGCCCATCCCACCCGGCCAGCGAAACAGGAAGGCCCCGCAGCCCGACGGCCTGATCGACAAAATCCTCACCCAGGTTCGGGGGAACGGCGAGTCCGCTGCGCTGGTCGATCAACAGGTCACGCTGAATCGAGCGGAGAAGCGGCCCGTCAGCGTGCTGGCCGAGGGAAACGCCGTGGCACTCGCAAGCACCAATGCCGCCACCGATTCGACCGGCGACCCCGGTCGGCTCCTGAGCCGGATGCGGATCGCCGGGGACCGGATCGAAGCCGATCTCGTCGGCGAGCAGGTCAGCGTTCCCTCCGGCGGTTCGATGCTGATCGAGGACTACCAGTTTGGCACGGAGCAGGCAGGGCGGCGGTCCCCCCCATTGATGAGTTCGCTTCGCGATGAAGGACCGAGCCAGACGGCCGTAACCTGGCAAAACTCGATGGACTTCCTCCGGCGCAGCGGGCTGGTCGTCTTCGACCGAAACGTTCAAATGGTCCATCGCAGCGGGCAGCAACTCGTCCTCAAGGAGGACCTCGCGCGGGCGATGCGGCTCGACTCGGCCGCGCTCCGACTCGGTTCCGGCCGGGAGACCACCTTGTCCTGCGGAAACCTGACGTTGGAGTTCAAGGCGAGTGGACCGGGCGATACCGAAGGCTACGGCGCGATGCCCGTGCGGGCCACCGAGCTTAAACGCTTGATCGCCACCCACGCCGTCCTGTTGCAGGACGGCCCCAAGAACCTGATGGGCGAACGGCTTCAGTATCGCTCCGAAACCGGCGAGGTCATCCTGGAAGGCAGCGAATCCTTGGAAGCAAGAATCATCGATCAGGACGAAACCGACCAGCGGTTCACCCGCATGACCGGCCGGCGGATCATCTGGAACCGCCGGACGAATCGGATCGACGTCCCCGAGGCCCGGCTCGGATCGCGCCGGCGATGACCGCGCAGACGAGTAGGGTGGGCACTGCCCACCAAGAGAATTGGCGCTCGGGTGCCTCATCCCCCCCGACGGTAGCTTTCGGTTTTCGGAGAGTAGGGTGGGCACTGCCCACCAAGCGGATTGGCGCCGTGACCGACGGCGCGGCTACCAATAGTTGCCCGGCGCAACCGCCTTGATCTGGCCACGGGCGTCGTAGTTCGCATTCGGCGGAGCGGCGAGGCCGCGAAGGTGTGACGTTTCGTTCAGGCAGACCAGGCTGCTGACGCCTGCGTGCCAGCGCAACGCCGTCACGGCCGCGTTGTCGATCAAATAGCGAAACGACCGGCCGCGGTCGTCACTGAGCCACGCGTCGATCAGTCGCGCGATCGGGCTGCCGTGGCTGATGAGCAGCACGATGTCGTCCGGGGCCGTCCACCGTGCCTTCAACGCCGCCGCCAACGCGAACATCCGTCGCACGAGGGCCTCCGGCGCCTCGTCCACGGCTGGCCAGCACAAAGGCTCCCGCAGATCCGGATCGGAAACCAGCCGCGCGTCGCGTTTCGAGAACGTCTCCGCATCGTCCACCGCCAGGTCGGCGCGACCACCCGGCGGCAGGCCGTGATATTCGAACAGTTCCGGCCGCAGCCGGACGGGCAGGTCGAGCGCCTCCGCGATCGGCAGGGCCGTCTCGAGGCAACGGGTCAGCGGGCTGGAATAGACCGCGGCGAGACGGACCCCCGCAAACCGGGCGACGAGCGCATCGGTCTGATCGCGGCCGAGGTCCGTCAGGCATGAATCAAGACCCGCATCAGCGTTGACATTGGCAAGCGACAGGGCATGGCGAACGGCGTAAGCGAGCATCGGCCTCCGCATCTCCGGGCAACGTGCAACTGGCTCGTATCATAGTGTTCGTTCGGCTCGCTGACGAGCCGGGCCCCGGATCCAACGGCCCGTTCGGCCGACTCCGCGACGGCCGAGGGCGATCGACAGACACCTTGGCACGGACTAGAATAGTCCCTGACTGCGGACCATCGCCCACGGTGATGCGTTTCCCGCAGATCACGGCGAGCCGACGAATCTCAGGAGTGTCCTTCCGGTGAGACCGGTTCAGCCAACATGCGCCCTCCGCCGCACGCCTCTCGTGGTGTTCGTGTCGACTCGGTCGTCCTGTTCCATCCGCAACACTGCCGCGCTGTTGCGCCCGGATTTCATCGTGCCGGACCGAGGTGCCGCAATGAGGGCTTCGCCATGAGTCATTTCGGCCGAAGACACGTCCAGCCGATTGTATTCTTGATCGCAGTCATGCTGACCCCGGCCGCGTCGGCCGTCACACTAGACTGCGACCACAATGGCGTGCCCGATGCCGCGGACATCGCAGACGGCGGCAGTCCCGACTGCGACGGCAACGGCGTCCCCGACGAGTGCGACATCGCCGGCCTCGGACTCGTCGGAACGACCGCGAGTGACTTCGCGGCCTTCACGGGATTCCTCGTCGGCATCGACGAAGGCACTGGAACGGCCGAGCCGATCTCAGGGGTCCGCCTGAGATGCGTTCCGTGCGTGCTCGGTCTGGCTGTACAGCCGGAGCCGTC
>CAYQDV010000074.1:0-13201 GCA_964416295.1 uncultured Planctomycetaceae bacterium | reverse complement strand
CTGACCCGGTCCAGGCCGCGGATGGCGTCCCGCAGGTTGTTGTCCGCGATTCGAGTCAGCCACGCCAGAAACGCGCCGTTTCCGTTGGGATGGAATTGCCGAATCCGGAGGAAGGCCTCGATGAAGGTGACCTGGATCACGTCGTCTTCGCCGAACGCGCCCTGATACTGTTCGCCGATGCGACCCCGAAGGCACCCCCGTAGCCGAGCTTCATATCGGACCAGCAACGCGCAGACCGCGTCCTCGTCCCCCTCCATCGCTCGGGCGATCAGGCTGTCATCGCTCACTTCCATGGCTGCTGACGCGTCCGTGGCAAGATCGGGAGCGGGCCGCAAGGCCATAACCGCTGGCGAACCCATAAATGGGGGGTTCCTGGAGGTGCCCGCCCCGTCGTGCCCAGTCTTGTCGATTCCAACCCCTGCTAGGGGCATGATAACGGAAATCTCATTTCTTTTCAAGACTGCGCGTGAAGGTGACCCCAAAACTGTCGCTTAGGACGTGGCGAGGTCTCTGCGGCCGCCGCCGGCCGGGTGTTCGGGTGCCCTCCGGCGTTCGGGGACCGCCGGGTTGGCGGATGCGTGAAAGGATGACAAGAACTCCCACTCCTCGAGAGCGGCGGCGAGCGAATAACAAGGGCACTCTCGCCTGCTCGCCGCCGTCTCTCGCTTTTGGGTGTTCGACCGCATGACCGCCGCTGAGCCGCGGAAACCGGCGGTCAGTCGTCGGAGGAGTGAGAGGAGCCATGGAACTGAGTATGACGTTGAAGATTCTATTGATCGCCGACCGCGGCACCTGGTCGGAGGCCGCGGCGGCACGCCTGGGCGGCGACGGACACATGTGCACTGCATGCGCCCCAGCCGCGCCCGAGCGGACGGGGCGTATGGCGACCGAACACGAAGCCGACCTCGTGGTAGCCGATCTGGAGGCCATCGGCCGCGCGTTCGGGGCGTATGCACGCGCAATCCGGGCGGCGCGGCCGGACTGCCGTATTCTCTTGGTGACCGACCGAATGAATGACGCCATCGTCCGCGAGGCCCTGGCCGACGGAGCGAGCGGCATCCTCCTGAAAGACGCCCAGGTGGTGGCGGTGTCGGCCGCCGTCGACGAGGTCCTGGCCGGCGGGGCGTGCTTTCCCGAAACCGTGCGGGATCGGATCATCGTGACTGCCGACGGCCCGCGGCTGGCGCCGCACAAAGACCCGCCGCCGGAGGACGCCGGTCCGCCGAATGACGAGCCATAACCTACGCGCATTTCGTGTGGCCGGTCATTCAACGCATTTCTCCGTTCACGTCGGCCACGAGGAGCCGGCGCTACGTTGGACGCCCCATCGTCTTGCGGCGTTTGTTGTGGTATCATTTCCTCCTGTTCGCTCGCTTGGACTCGTCAGAAACCCAGCAACAGAGGGAGAAGAATGTTTCATTCCCGTCTGATCAGCGGTTGGGTGGTGTGCGCTCTTGCAATTCTTGTCAGCCCGCGGGTGGCGGCGTCTGCTCCGACGCGCGGGGCGGCCGACGTGCGGCCCCACGCGGGCATGTTGCGTTTCCCCGACGTCAGCGCCACGCACATCGTCTTCGTCTATGCCAACGATCTCTGGCTCGTGCCGCGGGCCGGCGGACTCGCGACGCCGCTGGCCAGCCCGCCCGGTCAGGAGTTGATGCCCAGGTTCAGCCCGGACGGCCGGACCATCGCGTTCGTCGGCAACTATGAAGGCAATCGCGACCTCTACACCCTGCCCATCGCCGGCGGGGTCGCCACGCGCGTCACCTATCACCCCGCGCGGGAAATGCTGTGCGACTGGACGCCCGACGGCCGCCTGAGCTACTCGACCAGCGGCTTTGCCGGGCTGGGCCGCCAGGCCCAACTCTACACAACGTCGGCCGCGGGCGGCCTGCCGGAGAAGATGCCGGTGCCCTACGGCGCGAACGCCGCCTTCAGCCCGGACGGACAGTGGCTTGCCTACACGCCGCACAGTCGAGACTTCCGGACGTGGAAGCGCTATCGCGGCGGCATGGCCACCGACCTCTGGCTGTTCAACCTCAAGACCCACGCGTCCCGGAAGATCACCGACTGGGAGGGGACCGATACGCTGCCCATGTGGCAGGGCGACGCGATCTACTATCTGTCCGACGCCGGTCCCCATCACCGGCTCAACGTCTGGACCTGCGACACGCATGGCGCAAAGCGCCGACAGGTCACCCAATTCGAGGACTATGACGTCAAGTGGCCGTCGATCGGCCCCGGCGCCAAGGCCCGGGGCGAGATCGTCTTTCAGAACGGCGCGTCGCTCTACCTGCTGGACCTGGCCACCGAAAAGACGACATCCGTCTCCGTAACGATCCCCGGGGATCGGCCGAAGATCCGGCCGCGCAACGTCGACGCCCAAAAGTTCATCACCCGCTGGAACGTCTCCTCGACCGGCAAGCGGGCGGTCTTCCAGGCCCGCGGCGACATCTGGACCGTCCCCGCCCACGAAGGCCCGCCGCGAAACCTGACCCGAACGTCCGGCGTCGCCGAGCGCGACCCGGCGTGGAGTCCCGACGGTCAGTGGATCGCCTACCTCTCCGACGCCACCGGCGAATATGAACTCTATGTCATCCAGTCGGACGGCCAGGGCGAGACGCGACAGCTCACGCATGACGGCGTCGTGTTTCGCTACGATCCGACCTGGTCGCCGGATTCGAAGCGCATCACCTTTACGGACGCGACCGGCACGCTGTATCTACACACGGTCGAATCGGGCGAGACCCTCCGCGTCGACACCGATCCGTGGGCCGACCGGCCGCGGGCGGCGTGGTCACACGACTCGCGATGGATCGCATATGTGAAGGCGGGCGACAACCGGCTGGGTGCGATCTGGCTGTACGACGTCGAGGCCGGCGAGCGACACCGGGTGACCGGCGGCATGTTCAACGATTCATGGCCGACCTTCGACCGCAAGGGCGCGTTCCTGTATTTCGCCGGCAATCGCGATTTCTCCACACCGGCGTATGCGGACATGGGCAACTCGTTCATCTACGCCGGCACGGACATCCTCGTCGCCGTCCCGCTTCGCAAGGACGTGGAGTCGCCGCTCGCGCCCAAGAGCGACGAGGAATCGTGGGGGAAGGACAAGGACGACGAGAAGGAAGCCGAAGGTGAAGCCGGCGACGAGGACGACGAGGAAGCCGGCGACGAGGACAAGGACGACGAAGAGAAGGAAGACAAGTCGGCCGAGCCGCTCGTCATCGACCTGGACGGCATGGAATCGCGGGCAATTCGCCTTCCGGTGCCGAAGGGCGCGTTTCATCATCTGGCCGTGAATCACAAGGGGCAGCTTGTCTACGTTCGCGGTGCGCCCCGCGGCACCGATGGCAAGCCGTCCGTCCGCCTCTACGACCCGTTTGCGAAAAAGGACGAGGACAAGAAGGAGAAGACCGTCGTCGACGAAGCGGGCGACTTCCGCATGTCGTCCGACGGCAAGAAGCTGCTGATCCGCAAGGACGCCTCGACCCTGGTGATCGTGGACGCCGCCGCGGACCAGAAGCTGGACAAGCCGATCCCGCTGGCCGGCATGACCGCCCGCATCGACCCGCGAAAGGAATGGAAGCAGATATTCAATGAGGCCTGGCGGCTTCACCGCGACTTCTTCTATGTGCCGAACATGCACGGCGTGGACTGGCCCGGCCTGCGCAAGCACTATGGAGCCATGCTCGCCGACTGTGTCTCGCGCGAGGACGTCACCTATGTCATCGGCGAGATGATCTCCGAGCTGAACGTCGGCCACGCCTATGTCCGCGGGCTGGGCGATGTCGAAAAACAGCCCAGCGTCTCGGTCGGCATGCTCGGATGTGACTTCGAGCTGCACGACGGCGCCTATCGCATCACGCGGATCTACGAGGGCGCCCCCTGGGACCTGGACGGCCGCGGACCCCTGAGCCGGCCGGGGCTTGACATCAAGACCGGTGACTATCTCCTGGCCGTCAACGGCGCTCCGATCGACACCACCCGCGACCCCTGGGCGGCCTTTCAGGGCCTCGCCGGCCGCGCCGCCACCCTGACGGTCGGCGAGTCGCCGCGGATGGACGACGCCGCCCGCGATGTCGTCGTGAAGCCGGTCGGCAGCGAATCCGCCGTGCGCTATCGAGCCTGGATCGAGACGAACCGGGCCTATGTCGCCGACCGGACCGACGGCCGGGTCGGCTATATCCACGTTCCCGACACGAGCATCAACGGGCAGAACAATCTGTTCCGCCAGTTCTACGGACAGGTCGACAAGGCCGCCCTCATCATCGACGAACGATGGAACGGCGGCGGGCAGATTCCCACGCGGTTCATCGAGCTGCTGAATCGGCCCATCACCAACTACTGGGCCCGGCGCCACGGCCACGACTGGCCCTGGCCGCCCGACGCCCATCAGGGTCCGAAGTGCATGCTCATCAACGGCATGGCCGGCTCGGGCGGCGACGCCTTCCCGGCCTATTTCCGCCAGGCCGGGCTCGGCAAACTCATCGGCATGCGCACCTGGGGCGGACTTGTCGGCATCTCGGGCAACCCGCGTTTCATCGACGGGGGCAGCACGAGTGTTCCGACGTTTGGCTATTATGAAAAGAACGGCACCTGGGGCGTGGAAGGCCACGGCGTGGATCCCGACATCGAAGTCATCGACGATCCCGCTCGAATGGCCGGCGGCGCCGATCCGCAGCTCGACGCCGCCATCGACCACATTCTCAAAGAGCTGGAACGGCACCCCTACGCGCCGCCGCATCGTCCCGCTCCACCGGATCGCCATGGCATGGGTGTCGTCGAGGCGGATCGGTAAGGCGCGGTGCGTTTGCGGGCGCACAGGGCGCGCCTGACAATGCCTTCAACCTGTGAGTGGAAGGGTTGAACTCGCCAGGCGGCGCCGCGCTTAGTCGCCGAAAACGGTTTCTTTGACGACCTCTTCGATCGTGGTGATGCCGTCGTAGATGGCCAGCAGCCCGCCTTCACGCAGCGTCCGCATGCCGTCGCGGACTGCGGCTTCGCGCAGGATGTTGGTCGAGGCGCTCTTCATGATCAGGTCCCGAATCTCGTCGGTGAAGAGCATGATCTCGTAGATTCCCAAGCGTCCCCGATAGCCCGTCTGGTTGCAGTAGTCGCAGCCCGCCCCGAAGTAGAAGGTCTGTCCCTCGACGTCCTCGGGGCGCAGTTGCAACTCCATCAGCATGTCTTCCGTCGGCGTGAATTGCTCTTTGCAGTTCTTGCAGACTCGGCGCACCAGCCGCTGCGCGACGATTGCCTCAAACGTCGCCGTCAGGAGAAACGGCTCCACGCCGAGATCGAGCAGGCGGGCCACCGCCGAGGGAGCGTCGTTCGTGTGCAGAGTGCTGAAGACCAGGTGGCCGGTCAGCGACGCCTGGATGGCGATCTCCGCCGTCTCCAGGTCACGAATCTCACCCACCAGCACCACATCGGGGTCCTGACGCAGAAAGCTCCTCAGGCACCTGGCAAAGGTCATCCCGATGTCCTGGTTGATCTGGCACTGGATGATGCCGTCGATATCGTACTCGACCGGATCTTCGGCGGTGAGAATCTTGATCGCCGGGTCGTTGAGCTCGTTCAGGGCCGCATACAGTGTGGTCGTTTTACCGGAACCCGTCGGGCCGGTGTTGATGATGATTCCGTGCGGTCGCTTGATCAGTTTTCGGAAGACTACCAGTTCGTCTTCGCGAAATCCGACCTTGTCGAGATCGAGGCTGACGTTGCCGCGGTCCAGCACACGCAGGACGACGGATTCGCCGAACATGGTCGGAAGCACGGCGACACGAAGATCGATGGGGTTGCCGGCGACCGTCAGGCTGATGCGGCCGTCCTGCGGCAGACGGCGTTCGGCGATATCAAGTTCGGACATGACCTTGATGCGCGTGGCAATGGCGACCGCCAGAAACCTCGGCGGCGGCATCATCTCATAGAGCACGCCGTCGATCCGATAGCGCATCTTGTATTCGTCTTCGAACGGCTCGAAGTGGACGTCACTGGCGTGGTCGCGAATGGCGGTCAGAAGTACCAGGTTCAACAGTTTCTTGACCGGGTTGGACTCGATCAGGTCCTTCAACTCCTCCAGGTCCATCGATTCGCCGCGACCCTCGAACCGCGCCAGATCTTCGTCCGCACCGATCTCCGCGATCAAGTCGTTGATCGACTCGACGGAATCCTCGGGATAGTAACGATTGAGGGCGACGGCAATCTGTTCCTCGGCCGCGATCATGGGTTTGACGTTGAAATCGAGCAGCTTCCTCAGGTCGTCCGTCGCCTGAAAATTGTCCGGGCTGGACATCACCACATGCAGGGTGTTCGTCGACGCATCGAACTCGATGGGAATGATGTGATAGGTGTTCGCCATCTGGTTTGGAACGAGCTTGACGATCTCGTCCGGCACATCGATCGTGGTCAGATCCACCGGCTCCATGCCGATCTGCGCTGCCAGGGCGAATTGCAGGTCGCCGTCGTCGATGTGACCGAGGTCGATGAGAATCTGCCCGACCGGGCCGCGCTTGGCCTTCTGGACAGCCAGAGCCTCGTGAACCTGCTTTCGGTTCACGCGCCCCATTTTGATGAGGATGCGCCCGAGGGGACGACCCTTGTAATGCTTGGACGGCGCTGAGGACGGTGCGGTTGCTGACATCGCTTACTTTCCTGACCTGTCGCTGTTTCGCCTGACTGACTCCCGAAACACAGCCGCCCCGATGTCGACCGGTGACGGCCCCGCGGCCGCTACCCTATCGCTTCGCCGCTCCAGCAGGCTGTGCCCGGGGCGCCGGACCCTCTTGGGCGTCGGCCGAAGCCCCGCCCAATTGTCCCGCAAGCGCGGCGTCGCCCGCTTCGTGAAGCTTGCCGGCCTTCTCAAGTTTCTCCTGGATATCACCCGGATGACGGGCCTTGTCGAGCATCTCGTCGGCCGCGATCAGCCCCTCGTCGAACAACTTCCAGAGATGGTCGTCCAGCAGTTGCATGCCGTATTTCTTGCCGGTTTGAATCGCCGAGTCAATCCGGAAGGTTTTGTTCTCGCGGATCAGGTTGGAGATCGCCGGATTGACGACGAGGAACTCGTAGGCGGCCACCCGGCCCGAACCGACCTTCGGCAACAGGGCCTGGGACAGCACGGCGATCAGACTCGTGGAAAGCTGGACGCGGATCTGATCCTGCTGCTCGTGGGGGAACGCGTCGATGATCCGGTTTACCGTGCCCTGACAGCCCGTCGTGTGAAGGGTGGAGAATACGAGGTGGCCGGTCTCGGCCGCGAGGATCGCTCCCTCCATCGTCTCCAGGTCGCGCATCTCGCCGACGAGGATCACGTCGGGGTCGCTCCGCAGCACGCGCCGCAGGGCCTCGGAGAAGCTCGGCACGTCGTTGCCGACCTCGCGCTGGTTGATGATGCTCTTCTTGTGCGTGTGGTAGTACTCGATCGGGTCTTCGACGGTAACGATGTGCCGGTCAAGCTCGTTGTTGATGTAGTTGAGCATCGAGGCGAGCGTCGTCGTCTTGCCCGAGCCGGTCGGTCCCGTCACCAGAAACAGTCCTCGAGGACGCCGGCACAAGGCTCGGATGATCGTCGGCAGACCGATCTCTTCGAACGTGAGGAACCGAGTGGGGATCAGCCGCAGCACGATCGAGATGTTGCCCTTTTGTCGAAACACCGACACGCGGAAACGGCCTGCATCGCCAAACGCGAATCCGTAGTCCGTGCCGCCTTCTTCTTGAAGTTCCTGCTGATTGCGGTCGGGCGTGATCGACTTCATCAGGGCGACGCAGTCTTCGGGTTCGAGCGTCTTGGTCTCGAGCTGTCGCAGGCGGCCATCGAGCCGCAGAACGGGCGGACGGCCGACGGACAGGTGAATGTCGGACGCCCCGCGCTTGATGCAGGTCTCCAGAAGACGATCAATGTGAATCGTAGCCATTTGTGTCCTTCGTCAGCCCTCAGTCTTCAGTCTTCAGTTCTCAGCTTTCAGCTTTCGGCTTTCGGCTTTCATCCCCGGTTTTGACTTTTTGACGTTTCTCACGCCTCCTGCTCGACCTGAACGTCCGACTGGGTAATACGAACGATCTCCTCTATGGAGGTGATGCCCTTGAGTATCTTGCGATGGGCGTCGCCCAGCAGGGTCCGCATCCCGGTCGCCTTCGCCGCCTTGCGGAGTTCCGATGTCGGAGCCCGATTGAAGGCCAACTCGCGTATCTCAGCGCTCATGAGCAACAGCTCAAAGATCCCTTTCCGGCCGCGGTAGCCCGTATTGCCACAGTGCGAGCACCCCGCGGGTTTGCAGACCTCGGCGCCGGCCACCTGCTCACGGGTCAGGCCCACCAGCCTTAGCAAACGCGGGTCCGGATCGTCATCTCTCTCCTTGCACTCCGTGCAGAGTATCCGCACGAGTCGCTGGGCCATGATGGCCTGGATGCTGCTGGCGATCAGGAACGGCTTGATGCCCATGTCAATCAATCGCGTGATTGCGCTCGGGGCATCGTTGGTGTGCAGCGTCGAGAAGACGAGGTGGCCCGTCAGCGCCGCCTGAATCGCGATCTCGCCCACCGCCAGGTCACGAATCTCACCCACCAGGATGATGTTCGGGGCCTGCCGCAGCATCGAACGGAGAATCTTGTCGAACGTCAGACCGATATCGTCACGCACCTGACACTGATTGATCCCCGGGAACATGTATTCGACCGGGTCCTCCGCCGTGATGATCTTCTTGTCCGGACGATTGAGTTCCTGAAGCGCCGCGTAAAGCGTCGTCGTCTTTCCGGAACCGGTCGGTCCGGTCACAAGAAATATCCCATTGGGGCGCTTGATGATCTTCAGAAAGCGCTCGTAATCGTCCGCTTCAAACCCGAGCGCCTGAATACCCACGTTCACGCTGTCCGGCCGCAGGATTCGCAGGACGATGGACTCGCCATGCACGCCGGGCAGGGCACTGACGCGGAAGTCGATCGTCTGGGCCCCCACCAACATTTTGATGCGCCCGTCCTGCGGCAGACGACGCTCGGCGATATCGATGCCGGCCATGATCTTGAGACGGGTCGTCACCGCCGGCTGAAGCCGCTTGGGAATGGACTCGCGTTCCAGGCAGACCCCATCGATGCGGTATCGCACGCGGACGCGATCCGACATCGGCTCAACATGGATGTCGCTGGCCCGGGTACGCACCGCCTCGCCGATCATCATGTTCAGCAGCTTGATGATCGGAGCCTCACTCGATGCGTCTGCGGACTTGCCCTTGTCGTCCCCCGCATCCTGGTCGAGCGACGCGTCCACCGACGCGTCAAGACTCTGCGACAATTCATCCAGCGATCGCTCGGGACCTTCCAGATATTTGTCGATATACGCCCGAATTCGGCTCCGCGGCGCCAGGACCGGCTCCACGTCCCGGACGCCAACGCGAAAACGCACCAGATCAATCGTATCCAGATCGAGTGGGTCGTGTACAACGATCCTCAGTTTTCCGTTCTCGTTGCTGATCGGCAGGATCATGTTTCGCTTGATCAACTCTTCGGGAATCAGATTCAGCGCCCCCGGCTGGACGGTGTTCTTGCTGAGATCCACGAACTCCATTCCGTGTTGCTTCGCGAGGGCCTTGGTCACGGCCTCCTCGCCGACCAGATCCAACTCCACCAGGCTCTCGCCGATCCGCTTGCCGTTTTCGCGGGCGAAAGACGCGGCGCGGTCCGCATCCTCCTTCGAGACCATTTTCCAGGCCTGGAGGATCTCACCCAGAAGTCGTCTTTTTTTTGCCATGGCTCACAGTCCGCCGCACGCAGGCAGCGTTTCGATTCACGAGTCGGGTCACGACGAAGCGCCGGCATCGTCGCACTGGGAGTGCAGCATCAGCCTCGAAGCGGCCAGCACTGATTTTACGGCCGCGACGCCCCCCATTCAACACGATTCCGCGACGCGCCCGCCTCCGTCCGCGAAAAGCCACGTCCCCCGGGGCCGCGCCTTTACGGACCCGACCCCGCCGCGGCCACCAGATCCAGCCCTGCGCATGCACCACGGCGGAATTGGTGAAAGCCCAGCGCGGCAATCATGGCCGCATTATCGGTGCAATAGGCCTCCGGCGTCAGGTGCAGTGTGAGACCGCGGGCGGAACACGCCTCGGCCATCTCGGACCGCAACCGCGAATTCGCCGCCACCCCACCACCGACCACGACCGCAGAGACCCTCGTTCGGGCGACCGCGAGAAGGGTCTTTCGGACGAGCACATCGACCACCGCCGCCGAGAACGACGCGCAAATGTCGTCAATGTCGCCGTCGCGGAGCCGCGCGAGTCCTCCGGTCGTCTTCCCGACGCCATGTACATGATACAGTACGGCGGTCTTCAGGCCGCTGAACGAAAAGTCCAGGGAGCCGGGCTTCAACATCGTCCGCGGAAACCGGATCGCGCCGGCGTTGCCCGCTCGCGCCCGCCGATCGATCACCGGCCCGCCCGGATAACCCAGGTTCAGGATATTGGCGGTCTTGTCAAAGGCTTCGCCCGCGGCGTCGTCGGTCGTGTGGCCCAAAGGCTCTATCTCATCATAGTCCCGGACGTGGTACAGCGACGTGTGTCCGCCGGACACCACCAGGGCCACCGCCGGCCACGGATCGTCGTCGAGATCGATCGCCGCACTCGTCGCGTGAGCATGCACATGATTCACGGCGACCAGCGGCAGGCCGCGGCACCACGCCAGCGTCTTGGCTGCCGTGACACCGATCAGGAGTGAACCGATCAGCCCCGGCCTGCACGTCACGGCAATGGCGTCAATCTCCTGGAAATCCCGGCCGCAGGGCTCGCCCGGCCCGTCGTCCGGAGCGGGGCGACCGACCTGATCCATCGCCTCGCGAATCAGCCCGTCGAGCGTCTCGATGTGCGCCCGCGAGGCAATCTCCGGGACAACGCCCCCGTACTTCGCGTGACGATCAAACTGCGTCGCAATCAGGTTGCACCGGACGCGGTGGCCATCCTCCACGATCGCCACCGAGGTCTCATCGCAGGAAGTCTCAATGCCCAGAATCGTCGTCATGAAGTCTGATCCGACGTGGCCTCCGCCCATCCGATGAATACAGACCGCGGCCTACACTCCGCCGCGCAAATTGCGGCCGCCACCGGCCACCGGGGGGACGATCTGGCCGCGCAAGGTGTCGGCCGCCGCCTTCAACTGCGCGTCGACTGCCAGCAGTCGGCGCGCCGCCCGGTCGTAGTACCCCGGATCGGCCGAGGCCCCACCCCCACCTTGTGCCGGCTGTGTGGACCCGCCCGCCGGACGCCCTCCACCAAGCTCCCGCCACACCACCAGCGCCGCCTGTTGCTGTTGTTCCGTCATCGGCACCGGCACGTCCGGTGCAACGCCCCACGATCCGCTCTTGATCGCCGCGGGCGTCCGCTGCACGCACTCGCCGTTGGGCAGAAAATAGAACGCCGTCGTGATCTTGATGGCACCGTTGCCCGGCGCCAGGGGGATCACCTCCTGAACACTCCCCTTGCCGTAGGAACGCTCGCCCACCACGACCGCGCGCCGGTGATCGTGCAGCGCTCCGGCAACGATCTCGGCCGCGCTGGCCGTCGACCCGTTGATCAGGACGACCAGATGAAACGGCGGATACGTCCCGTCGCGCGTCGCGTACCACTGCTTCCCGTCCGCACGCCGCCCGCCCGTGCTCACAATCAGACCTTGGTCGAGAAACCGGTCCGCCACGTCGCTGGCGCTGTCCCGCAGGCCGCCCGGATTGTTCCGCATGTCCAGGATCAGGCCGTGAAGATTCTCCCGCAGCAGCCGATTCACCACGCTGTCCAGCCGCCTGTCGACATTCGGCATGAACTTCGTCAAATGGACGTAGCCGATGCCCGCCGTCTCGTCGAACAGAAACCGCCAGCCGCCTGTCGGCGTCCGGCACCACCCTCGGATCGGATCAATCCGGATCACCGCGCGCCGCACCCGGACCTCGCGCATCGCCTCACCACCCTGCCCGTCGGGCCGGACCAGCGTCAACGCCGCTTCGGTCCCCGGTGGACCGTTCAACAGATCGTGCACCGCCTCGACCAGCGGCAGGCCCGCCGTCGGAAACGCATCGACCCGCGTAATCACGTCGCCCGGCGCGATGCCCGCGCGGGCCGCCGGCGAACCTCGAACCACGCCGTGAACCCGAAGCCCCCGAGCCGTCGCCCACACCTCGATCCCAAGCCCCCCGAACCGGCCCGCCGTCCGATCCTGCAACCGCTCGAACTGCTCTTGGTCGTAGTACCGGGCATACCGGTCGCCCAACCCCTCGAGCATCGCCTCGATCCCGCCACGCACCGCCGACGACACCAGCGCCTCGTCCTCGACGTCCTCCACGTAGCGCTTGTGAATCTGAGCACGTACATCGACCAGCGGCCCGAACGCCTGCGAGACGGAGTCCCGGCGCGCGATCGTCTGCGGCAACTGCCACATCAACAGCGCGATCATGACGACCACGAGGATCCAAGCCAGGTTGCGTTTGGGCATCGTCAATCCCTGCCGCAGCAATGGAACATCCGGACGGTACGATGGCCGATTCTTGTCCCGTGCGCGACGCGCGTCAAGCCGTGGCGTCCCTCGACCGGCACGTTGCCCCGTGAACCGTACCACCGAGGCTTGCTCCCGACGTCGCACGAGCGATCGCCCGCCGCCTCGGAAACCCGTCTCAACCGCCGGGCGAACTTTGAAAGGACGCCTGATCGGAACTATATTCATCCCATCCGGCCGCCGGGCCGGGTTTCACGAGCCTTCCACCGGAGACCTCCATGAGCCGTGTGAGCCGCGACCAGATCCTCGACGCCCTTCGCCGTGTGCGGGACCCCGAGCTGAACAAGGACCTCGTTTCACTCGATATGATCAAGAATATCGAGCTTCGGGACGGCCGCGTCCGCCTCGGCATCGAGCTGACCACCCCCGCCTGCCCCCTGAAAGAGCAGATCGGCACCGACGTCGAACGCGAGCTTCGCAAGCTCGACGGCGTCTCACAGGTGAACATCGACTGGACCGCCCGCGTGCGGCCGAACGCGGCCGGACCGGCGGGCCTGCCCGGCGTCAAGAATGCCATCGCCATCGGCGCCGGCAAGGGCGGCGTCGGAAAGTCCACCATCGCCCTGCTGACCGCCGTCGGCTTGGCGCGCGAAGGGGCCACCGTCGGTCTGATGGATGCCGATGTCTACGGTCCGTCCATCCCCAAGATGCTCGGCGTCGAATCGGCCAA
>CAYQDV010000073.1:0-13309 GCA_964416295.1 uncultured Planctomycetaceae bacterium | reverse complement strand
TCAACGGCCTCCGTCGCTGAGCGTCTGGAGCACGTAACAGACCAGATCCTCGGCTTCCGCGCCTCCCACTCCGAGCCGGAGGCGGGGAACCTCCTCCGTCCCCAGATGTTCCAGAATCGAAACCATCCCCTTGTGCCCCCCCGCACTCACCCAGGGGGTGCCCCGGAACCCCCCCCCCGCCGCAACCGAAGAGGAGCCGCCGACGTCGCCGGCCGGCGCCGGCTCTCCGAACGCCGGACCCTCGGGACCTCGGGACCTCGCCCGCGTGAAACAGATCGTTCAGGGCCTCAGTGTCGAGTTGCTTGAGACGACCCACAACAGCGATCTCGCCCGTCTCAGCCTGACGCTGGCCGATCCCACCCGCGCCCCGCGGATCATCGAGGGCATTCTGGAACAATACGCCCTCACGATGCGCCAGGAGACCCGGGATGCGTTGCTCGGTGCCCAGAGCTTCTACCGCGAGCGTGAGGCCAAGACCCGGGCCACGTGGACCAATCTCCAGCAGCAGGTCCGCGAATTCGAGCGAGAGTATCCCGGAATCAACAGCAGCCTGCCGGACCCCACGGCCTCCAACCGCGCCGTCCTCCTGCACACGCGGACCGAAGAGCAGGAACGGATCGACGACGCCATGGTGCGCCGCGATCAACTTATCCGCAGACTCGAACGCCTCGGCGTACCGGGTCCCGATCTGCCATCGGCGTCTGCGAGCGCGGAATCCCCACTCGATGACCCGTCGCTGAGCCCCAATCCTCGCTATGCCGAGTTGCGGCAGGAGATCGAGAAAATCCGCGGGGAGCTTGCCGACGACCTCAAGATTCGCCGGATGACAGAGCAACATCCCGCGATCATTGGACTTCGTGCCAGGCTTCAGCGCCGCAGCGAGCAACTTGCCGCCACACCGCCGCGCATCCCGGCGAACGAAGTGACCTCGAGCAACAGCCTCGCCCGTGTGGCGGCCACCGAAGAGGAGCGTCTGAATGTCCAGATCACGGACCTGGGCACACGCATTGCGGCTCATGAGTCGCGTCTGGCCGAGGCCGAACGGCAGATCAAGGGCAGCCGACGTCTCAGAAACGCGATTTTCAAACACCGGGACGAATACCACAAACTCGTGGAGAGCGCCACGGCCGTCCGGAGCGAGCTGACCACCTGGCAGGCCCAGCTCGTTCCACTGAGGAATGCCCTGACCGTCGAGAACAGCGACCGTGGCGTGCATTTTTCCATCACGCAGAAGCCCTTCAAGGCCGTCAAACCGAGCGCCCCCGGTGTCCTCACGCTTTTCGTGACCTGCCTCTGCATCGCGGCCGCGGTGGGCGTTGTGTTTGGCCTGCTGAAGGAACTCGTCGACCGATCCTTCCGCACGACCAAACAGGTGTCCACTGCACTCGGCATCCCGGTCATCGAGAGCGTCGATGAGATCATTTCGCCGGCGCTGCGCAAAAAACGCCTGATCCGTCAGCTTGTGGTCATGCCCGCGCTGACCCTCGTCCTCGCGACGACGACTCTGGCGTCTGGTGCCCTGGCGTATCTCAGCATCGAAAACCCGGCCCGCTACGAACAGGTCAAGGCCCAACCGAAACATGTCGTTCAACAGGTATTCGGCCGTGGTTGAGCTGCTGCGTATGCCAAACGCTGACGGCTGACTGCTGATCGGCGACCCGGACGGCCGATTGTCAATCATAAGCCCCTCGGTCCACGGGGCGCGGATGAACAGGAATCCAGGTCCTCCTGCTCGAGGGGTGATGGCACCGGCATCGCTGCCGGCCGGATAACGCGAGTAACCGCCCTATGGGTCGAATCGCAGATGCCCTGAAGAAGGCCCAGCGCGAGCGTGACGCCAAGCTCCGACTCGGCCTTGACGCTCCCGATCAGCGGGGCGGGACGGCCCCAGGGGCCGCCGCGCCGCACGGGGCGGCGTCGAATTCCGCGGTCGCGGCGTCTCCGCTTGACCGCGTCGCCGATGTAAGGGTCCAAGCCGGTACAAGGGCCGACGCAGGCCCTGCCAACGACGACGGTGTGAGAGTCCCTCCTCACGCCCCTGATCCGCGTCAGCCCCTGCCCTCCGCGGCTGAGCCCGCTGCCTACTGGCCCCGAGATCGCCGCTCTCCGCCTCTGGCCCCGTTGCCCAAGTGGGATGTCGCCTCTGTCGTTCTCGCGGTCCACGATCGGTCCTCTTCCATCGTCGAACAGTACCGCGCCGTCCGCACCTGGCTCATGAGCCACAGCACTCTCGGCGAGCACAATTGCGTGGCCCTGACCAGCAGCGTTGCCCAAGAGGGCAAGACGGTCTCGGCCGCCAACCTGGCCGTCGTCCTCGCGGAGATCCGACACCTGAACATTCTCGCCGTCGACGCCGACTTTCGCCGCGGCTCCCTCGCCAAGCTCTACCACCTCAAGAACTCGCCCGGTCTTGCGGATGTCCTCTCCGGTCGCGCCGCGCTCGCCGACACCATCGTTCAGACCCCACTGCGGAATCTGTCCTTCCTTCCCGCGGGAAAGTGCCTGGGCCTCAGCCCCACGGAACTGTTCAATAGCCACCAAGCCTCGCTCGTTTTCGATGAAATCCGCGAGAGATACCACTTCGTCCTCATCGATACGCCGCCGGTGCAGTCCTACTCCGATGTTGGGGTCATCGGCGCCCTGTGCTCGGGCATCGTCGTCGTCGTTCGTATGCACAAGACCCCGTCCACGCTCGTGCGCCAATCCGTCCAGTGGCTTCAGTCGAACAACCTGAACGTGATTGGCTGCATCGCTGCGGCTACGAATCGCAAGGCCGCCCGGCTGGTGTACCAGTACGGGAAGGAAAGCTGAAAGCCGAAAGCCAGAAGAAACGTCAAAACGTCAAAACGTCAAAACCGAAAACCGAGAGCCGAAAGTCGAAACACGCAGAGCAGCCCAACAGAGCCGGCCTTTGTGGCGCAGGCTTCCAGCCTGCGAATGGCGGCCATTCCGGAGGCGACGACGTTGCACCAGGCCACTGGCGAACTTGAACACCGAACGCCCGAACGCTCAGACGCCCGGGCAGGCAGGCGTTTCCCGGCACGCCAGGCATCTTCCCGATCCATCCTCGTCCACGAGTTCCGGCGAACTGCCGGCGTCGCCTGGCACGACTATGTGACGACCCACCCGGACGCGACGCTTTTTCACGAGCTGAGTTGGAAGCGAGCCGTCGAACGAGCATTCGGCCACCGGCCATGGTATCTGTACGCCACCCGACAACAGCGGATCGTCGGTGTCCTCCCAATTTTCCAGATCAACAGCGTGGTAGCCGGACGGCTCTTGATCAGCGTGCCGTACGCGACCTGCGGAGGCGTTGTCGCGGACGATCCTCAGGTCGCGGCCGCGCTGCTGAGCCGGGCCAAGGCCATCGCCGCCCGCGTCGAGGCCCGGTCCCTCGAACTCCGCTCCGCCTGCGCCGCCGACTCCGAACTCCCGATCGACGGCCGCCACGTCTGCTTTCAAAAGACGCTGCCCGCCGGCGCCGCCGCCGTGTCCGCCGCGATGCCGCGCAAGGCGCGGGCCGCCGCCCGGCGGGCCGCCGAGCGCAATTCTCTGACCGTTGAGGTTGGCCCGGAACTGCTTCCGATCGTCTGGCGGCTCTACGCGCGATCCATGCGCCGGCTCGGCTCGCCGAATTATCCCTACCGCTTTTTCGAGGCGCTTCAGGGTGCGATGGGCCGGCGGTGCGTCTGCCATCTCGTGAGGCACGCATCCCGACCGGTTGCGGGTCTGCTGATGTTCCTCTTTCGCGACACGCTTATGCCCTATTTCGCCGGTCTGGACGAACGGGACGCGATCTATGGTCTCAACCAGTATATGTATCTGCACGCCATGAAGTGGGGTGTGGCCCGCGGGTTCCGCCGGTTCGACTTCGGCCGGTCCCGCAGCAGCAACCACGGCGCCTGCGCATTCAAACGTCACTGCGGTTTCGAGCCGAGGCCGCTCCAATACCAGACCTATGTCGTTCCGGGGCACAAGGCACCGGACCTGATGCCCGATTCCCCCCGATGGACCGCCGCGCGGCTCTTGTGGAAGCGCCTGCCGTTACCCATTACGCGGCCGCTCGGAAGCTGGATTGCCGGGTCCATCCCCGGTTGACGCCACGAAGGACGTCTGTGAGAGTGGAGAGAAACCCTTGATACGGCGACAACGAATCCTATACCTGACGAATCGTGTGCCCTATCCACCGGACAAGGGCGACAAGATCCGTACCTACCACCATCTGGACCATCTCGCACGGTGGCATGACGTCTACTGCGCCAGTTTTGCCGATTCACCGCGTGAGCATGCGCGGGCCGAGACACTTCGCCAGTGGTGTGCCGACGTTGCCGTCGTCCGCTGGAGTCCCGGTCGGGCCTTTCTGCGGACCGTGGCCGACGGCCTCGCGGGGGCGCCTCTGACCTGCGCGGCCTACCGCAACCGGCGGATGACCCGCCACATCGCGCGATGGACGGTCAAGAAGCCGTTCGATGTCGCTTTGGCATTTTCCTCCAGCATGGCCCCTTACGCCCTTGCCACGCCGGCGGCACGGCACGTCCTGGACCTCTGCGATTGCGACAGCCGGAAGTGGGGCGACTATGCGAGGCAGTCACGCTTGCCCGTCTCGGCCCTGTGGAGACTGGAGACCGCTCGCCTTCGCGGTTTCGAGTTGGAGTGCCTCCGTCGATTCGACGCCACCCTGGTTATTACCGAGCGCGAACGGCGGATCCTCGATCCGGATGATGTGTGTCCGCGTCTGCACGTCGTGTCCAATGGCGTCGACCTCCCCGCAGAGGACCCCGCCCCCCCTACGAAGAACGCGGAGCCGATCATCGGCTTCGTCGGATCGATGGATTACAGGCCCAACGCGGATGCGGTTCGATGGTTTGTTCGGCGCGTCTGGCCTTACATTCGCGACGAGATACCCGAGGCCCGATTCCGAATCGTCGGCAGAAACCCCACGCGCGCGGTCCGCCGGCTTGGTCGCGTCCTCGGCGTCGAAGTGACCGGCGCTGTCCGCTCCGTTGAGCGTCACCTGGCCGCGATGCGCGTCTTTGTGGCGCCGCTGTTCATTGCTCGCGGGCTTCCGAATAAGGTGCTTCAGGCCATGGCCCTGCGCCGCCCCGTCGTCGCCACGCCGGCCGTCGCGAGCTGCCTGAATTGCGACCCGGGGCGCAACATCCTCATCGCCGCTACCGCGGACGGCTTTGCCCGAAAGGTGACGGACCTGTGTCGATTCGACGCCCTCTGCGATGGCGTCGCCGAGGCCGGATTCCGATGTGTCGCCGCGGGCTACAGCTGGGCTGAGACCCTTCGCCGATTCGAGCGCGCCACGCTCAATCAACCTAATTCATACGCGACTGCCGCCGCTCCGATGCCGAAATCACTTCCAGTGACTCTGATCAAGGCCCCCATGCGGTCGCCGGTTACCGGACTTGATCATCCGCTGTTTACGAAGGCCGGGGAGGCCGAACCTCCCCCTGTGCGGTCCGTCCCGCAACCGGCGGGGTTGCCTCAGCATACAATCTGATGTGAACTGTAGTGGGGATGGTCCAAGGCGGACGTAGGTGCTCGTCATGTTGCAAGGTTTTCTGTTTCAGGTGCTGTGGACGCGGAACCCCGCCGTCCGGCTGTGGCTGCCGGCCCGGACGTTTCGTTTCGTGGCCGTTGTCGCCGTCATCGCGTTCGCTGTGGCTGCCATTCCCGTCCGCGCCCAGTCCGCGTCGAGCGGCGGCGGAGACAAGGTCCCTCCCCCCACTGCCAAGACCCACCCCAACGACCCGATGGTCTGGAACGTCGACCAGATGATGGAAAACGCCGTTCTCCAGATCTCCCGTCGATATAACCTGACCAAGGATCAGGAGAACTACACCCGCCTGATCCTTACCCAGCGTGTCCGGGCGTTTCTCAAGGACTACGAGACGGACGTTCGTGAACTGCTGAAGGACTCGATTGACATGCGGCTCGGTCGCCAAGCCGGAACGAGTGATGCCCTCAGGAAGTGGGCCCAGCGCGCCGAGCCGGTCTATCAGGCCGCCATGAAGGCCATCCTTGATGGAAACAAGGAGTGGGGGGCCATCCTCGACGAGCAGCAGAAGAAGACGCACGAGGCCGACCTGGCCGCCATGCGGACGAGTTTCGACACGGTCAATCGCATGATGCGTGACTGGAAGGCGGGCAAGGGACAGGGCTTCGGCCCCAGCGCGAAATCCGCCGGGTCCAAGGCGGGCGGACCCCAACAGCAGGGCCAGGTGTCGCTCAATCCTCCGGCCGCCGTCGTCAAGGCTGAAGATATATGGATGCAATACGTCAATAAGTTTATTGGGGCCTATCGGCTCGATGGCAAGCAGACGGCCGCCGTTCGCGCCATCCACAAGGACTTGCTCGGCCAGGCGGCCAATTATCGCAGCTCTCGAAAGAAGGACTTTGATGGGATCCTCGCCCGGATCAGCGCCGCTCGGAACCACCCCGTTCGCAAACGGCTCGAAGACATGAAGTACACGCTGGAAAAGCCAATCCGCGATCGATTTGTTGAACTCGAGCGGCGACTTAACGATCAGTTGACCCGGAAACAGCGGCTCTCGATCGCCCCCGATCAGGAGTCGTCGCTCCGCATCCTCGCGGACGATCTCTCCGGACGACGCCATCGGAAGGCGGCTCGCCGGATCGCCATCAAGCCTGCGCCGGACAAGAAACCCGCCTCACGCCCGTCGGGCACGACTCGACCGGCACCCTCGGCGAAACCCGCCCCGGACCCCGCTGTTCAGGATCGGTCGTCCTCCGATGAAGGCACCCGGGATCGCTCAGGCTCCGCCCGAACCGGCCCCGAACAGGGCACGGCTCCGAAGGGCAAGAACCAGGCGTCCATCACCCCCCGCGCTCGATAGCCCGAAGGCACGCAAGCCCACTGCCCACTTACGTCGCCCGGCTTCCACCGGTCGCGGCGGCACGCTGGGTTGGAGCCTCATCGCCGTCCCGCTCCGCGTTCATGTACCGCTCGATCCGCCGGTAGAACTCCCGGGCGACGGCCTGTTCGGCGACGATCACCTCGTCGGCCCCCTTTTGGAGTGCCCGCATTCCGGCGGAGGTGTGCCGCGTGCCGGCGATGATGTGAATGTCCGGGTGGATGGCGTTGGCGATCTCGGTCGCCTTGAGGGCCGATTGCTCATCCGGTATGGCGAGGGCCAGGACCGACGCGACCTCGACGCCCGCTGCCCGGAGCACCTCCTCCGTTGCGATGTCCCCCTGCAACGCGTCCAGCCCCAGTTCTTGCTGGGCGGCGCAGGTTTCCGCGTTCATCTCGACGATGACGAACGGGATGCCCCGCCCCTGCAGAAACTCCGCGATGAAGCGTCCCCCGACGCCGTAGCCGGCAATGATGACGTGATCTCGTTTCTGCTGCATCAGTCGCCGTCCCGATTCCGCATGACCGTTTCGCCCGCCGACCCTATCATATCGGCAGCCGCGGAGGCCTCGCCGATCTTGAATATGACCCAGTGCCGCGACCGGCCGGAAGGCGTCGTCAACCTCTATAAACCCCCGGGGACCAGTTCCGCACGCTTCGTCTATCGCCTTCGGCCCGTCTTCGGAATCCGCAAGGTCGGGCACGCCGGCACGCTCGATCCCTTCGCCGATGGCGTCCTGATCGCCTGCATCGGCCGCGCCACTCGACTCGTGGAGCGGCTCATGGCGTTGTCCAAGTGCTATCGGACAACCCTCCGGCTCGGCGTGACCAATCGGACCCTCGACACCGAGCAGCCCTTTGACCCCGTTCCCGGTGCGAAACCTGTCGCGCTCAAACAGATCGAAGGGGCGTTGACCGCTCTCGTCGGCACGATCGACCAAGTGCCGCCCGTCTACAGCGCGGTGAAGGTCGGCGGCGTCTCGAGCCATCGGCTGGTCCGCGGCGGCCGGCCGCCCACACTGAAGGCTCGAAAGGTCAGGGTCGATCGCATCGACGTCCTCGATTACGACTGGCCCCGCTTGAGGCTTGAGATCCGCTGCGGCCGCGGCACCTACATCCGCGCGATCGCCCGCGACCTCGGTGCCGCTCTCGGGTGCGGCGCCTGCTGCGAACAACTGACCCGAACCGCCGTCGGACCCTTTCACGTCGAGGACGCCGCTCGACTCGACGACCCCGAGGCCCTTCGGGCCGCCCTGCTCCCGATCGCCGAGGTCCTCCGCCGCATCGACCCGCCGGCCCGAACCGAACCGCGACCGTGAGCGAACGGAGGCAGGGTCCGTCTGATTTCGTACGATTATAGGCGCGTCCGAGTGTACAATCAATTGAAATTGAACGAAAGTTTGTACGTTTTTTGATTGACTTTCGTGCGTTCTTGTGATACGCTTCGTTGAGCGGATCGAACAATGGGTTTGATCGACGGCTTGGCATTGCAATCTCGGGAGCCACATGGAGAGTACGCTGGATATTTCAGAGGCGCGGAAGAGATTCAACACCCTCGATCGAGATCTGGACGAACACGCGGTCATCTACATCACGCGCCACAGCAAGCTGGCGTTTGCTGTTGTCAATGCCGAATACCTCTCGACGGTCATGGAAACGATGGAAGTCCTGGCTGACCCGGACACTCTTGAAATGCTCCAGGCCAGCATCGAAGACGTCCGCCAGGGACGCGTGTTTGACCAGGACGACGTTGAGCGGGAGTTGCTGTGAGCGAACGGCTGGTGCGGGTCGTTTGGACGGCTACGGCCAAGAAGTGCCTTCGGAAGCTGCCGGTCAATGTAAGGCGCGGGTTGCTGGACAAGGCACGCAGACTCCAGGACTGCGACAACCCGCGCGAGGCCCACAAGCCGCTCACAGGCCCGCTGGCGCACTACTACCGGATCACATACGCCAGATACCGGGCCATCTATACCGTGAGCGAGGAAGTGCTCGCAAACGGTGATCTCCGTGTCTTGATCACGGTATGTTTCGTCGCTTGCGGCATACGCAAGGAAGGGGACAAGAAGGACGTCTACAGGCTGGCGAAGAACATTCTCAAGTACGGCGGCTTCGGCGATGCAAGAGTCGTGCGTGATCCCGAGTCAGACGGTCAGTAGATCATCGCCGACCTTTCTCCCACGTCGAATCGCGGTAGGGACCGCCGTTGCCGGCGGCCCCCCGCACAGTTCCGTACGTCAAGCGTTACCTCATGCGGCTCTTGTCTCGCGTCGAGCGCGAAATCGCTTACATGACGGCCTCCTTTCCGCACCGTCGTGGCGCACAGTCATCCGCATGACGAACCACCGCGCCATCACCGCGGCGAAACACCGATAGGCCGCGGGCTTCAGCTCCGCGAGGCCGTTCGCGCCTCGACATCAGTCGGCGGGTTCCACCGTCTCCGCCGCCGGGTTGACAAGCGGCAGTCCCAACTCGTTGAGCCTGTCCACGTAGTGCTGGAACTGACAGGAGCAACTGTGTTCCGCCGGCGGACCCCATGATTGCTGGCAACACCATTCATGGAACGCCGCCCAGGCCTCGTCCGACCCGCCGCCGGCCTGGGCCTGGGTCCCGGTCTCGCATTCGTCGGGAATCCCGTTGTTGTTGTCGTCCGCACTCACGCCCGAGGCGATATCACACTCGTCCGGGAACCCGTTGCGGTTGCAATCCTGGCTTGTCCCGAATCGAATGTCACACTCATCGGGAACCCCATTCTCGTTACAATCCAGACTGGCAAGCAGCGGCAACGTCAGGTCGCACTCATCCGGGTACTCGTTGTTATTGCAGTCCGCGGCACAGTTCCCGCCCTCGTTCCAGGCCCCGCTCAGGGCGAGGCAGCCTGCCTCCGTCTCGATCGTGCATGCGCCGGGGGAGACACAGCACGAACCGATCGGCGGACAGGGGCTCGGCGTACACGAGGTGCCGTCGCCCTGGTACGTGCCGGTGGCAGCGGTGCAGTCGGCCTGCGTGGCTTCGTTGCATGGACTGCCATCAAAGCAGCACGCACCGGTTGGCGCGGGCGGGACGGGAGTGAATGTGATAATCACGGTCGATTGCGAATCAAACGTGTGGGGCGTTCCCTGGTCCGCACAATAGGTCGTGATATTCCTCATCGCGGTCGTGCTGGTCACAGTGATGCGCAGCGTGTTCCCAGCCGTGTTGCCGAGCCAGGCATTCCACGTGTCCCTGTCGATAAAGAAGAAGTGGAAGTCGGCCATGCCGAAAGCCCCGTCGCCGCAGTACGAGCGGCCAAGGTGCGGAGTGTTGGAGGGTACACCCTCCTGTGCCGGCACAGGCGTTTGCTGTCGAGTCGGCGCACCAGCACTTGAAGAACCGACCGTCGTCTGGGACCGCCGGGCTGGCTGGATGAGTGATCACATACGGTTGCAGGCCATCGATCGTGTGCGCTTGTCCGACCTGTCCGATCGTGACTGTGACATACTTGTTTTCCGGATCGACACTGCAATTGGACTGCCCGCAAGGCGGCGAAGGCGAGCATGCGTCCGTCGCGGTGCAGCCCAAGTCGGCGATACAATCGATCTTCACGACGACGTCGGTGGCAGAAAGCGGAAGGTTGAGGAAGTCGTGGTCGTTCGGCAAACCGCTATGGAGGCCTGTGAATGGGCCGATGATGATCTCGTCTGAGATAGCCCTGGAGCCGCCGTCGGCACAAAGCAACGCAAATGCGATCAGCGCCAAGGTGTGGTGAGTTTTCGACATCGCCTCGGTCCTCCTCTTGAGTGTTGGACAGGCTCGCACATGCTGATCTCATGTGATTCGCCTTGCTTCAGCATTCATGCTGGAACCCAAAGTCGGCCGATAACATCATGGATAGCATAGCTTGCTGGGGCGATACGATCAAGGGAATCATCATGATGATCGCCAAAGCTACTCCGACGATCCGAATGCCTGGCCGTTCTGAGCGCATCCCGGCGATGAGATCAGTCGTTCTGTTCGCCCTTCGCGCAGCGCATCGCTGCGCGAGCCACCTGTGCCGCGCGCTGCCGGCCCTCCTGCTGCTGTTCGGTCTCGGTTCTGCGCAGGCCGACCCGCAACTCGTTTTCGCGTGGGACCATTCGACCGGCGGCGGAGTTGCGCCGTGTGCCGCGACAAGAGCTGAGATATTTCTGGAACACAACGACACCATGAACCAAGGCGCAGCCAGTATCACACGGCTCGGCTCCGGAATATTCTGGCAACACGGGGCATCCGGTGTTGCCATGTTCGATCAGGCGAACTCCTCGGACTTCGGCCTCATGGCAGAGCGACTCACGAATGGCATCGATGAGCTCATAGGAGTGCCCATCTTCCCGGAGGCATGCCCCGGTGGTGGCGGCACAGCAGGCCCGGAATCCTTCTTCCTGCAAGGCACGCCCGACCTCGTCGGCAACCAACTCGATTTCATTCGACTGATCGTGCACAATTTCAACATCGAGCAATCCGGTGCGGGGGTGCTCTGGCAGGCCGATCTCACTTACGAGTTCTGGGGGACCCCCATCCCCGAGCCAGCCACGGCCTGTCTGCTGGCCCTTGGTGGCCTGTGGGCCTGCCGCCGCCGCCGGCGCTCGCTGCGCAACCGCCGAGCTCCGTGATCTCGTGATAATTAGGGACAGTCACCGTTTAGGTTGCCGTCTACCTTACTCTTGCACTGCTTTTTCGGTCCTTCTTTCTCGGACGTCCGACCGGCAAGGGACGCAGACGCTTGCCGACCAGGGCCTCCAGCTTGCTGATGAACCGGTCGGAGGCCAACGGCCGACCCGTGAGCAGGCAACGCCGCATCTGACCAACAAGGGCCGCATCCTCCGGGCGGCGCAATTCCTGCTTCCATCGATCAACGCGCCAGCGTTTGAACCATGCCGACAGGTCTAACAAGCCTGACGGTTCTTTGCCGCCGCAGTGCCCGGCCGCGCTCGACCACCGATACCGCCATGGCACGCGGACGATCTTTGCACGCACGGGATTGCGTTCGACGTAGCTCATCGCCCGCCAGAGATGCACCGTGTCCATCGGGCAGGAGTGGAATCGATTCTGCCACAGGTGGCCGCTGCGACCGTGAAGGCGGTTGACGTACTGGGTGTAGAAGTAATGCGTGCGCCCCACGGCCTTCGCCAGCCCATCCTCGGTGGCAGGCACGGCGATCAGGTGGACGTGATTGGTCATCAGGCAGTACCCGACGATTGTCAGGCCATAGGCTTCCGAACACCGCTTGATGATGGAGAGATAGACACGACGATCGTCGTCCACGAAGAACACATGCTGACGGTTGTTGCCCCGCTGTGTAACATGATGTGGAACCCCGGGCACGACTGTCCTTGCGACACGCGGCATATCCCAAGGCTACATTGCGAGCACGGAAACGTCAACCATAACCGGTGACTGTCCCTATTATCCACTTGATTCCGCCCCGGCAGACAGGTAAAATAATGAAATGCTAGATAGAGTACACATCAGAATCCTACCTCTACGGCGCGTTGCCCTTGCAGTATGCCTGATGCTGCCGTTCGCCGAGAGAGCGAGTGCCTCCTTCATCATCGACGACTGGGTCATCGGCGTCCGTGTACACGACTTCTCCACAGGCATGGTTCAGACCGCCGCTTTTCTTGATGTTATGAATCCCTTCCAGGACGCTCACGCGGTCTCGCTCGGCGTTCCGCCGGCCGTGTCTGCGGCCAGCGCGGCGTATGACTTCGCCTGGTCGGAATTCAAGGGCACCGGTTCCTTTCACGCTGAGGGTTCCCAGCAGGCCGTCGGCGTGGCTTCATCGACGCTGTTCTCGCGTTCCTCAGGCACCATTCTCGTGACTACCACGTCGGACCTCCTCGTCGGGATCGATGCCACGTATTCATACGACCTGCCGCCGGATTCGATGTTGACGATTCTGAACGTGGACATCATCCGGCAAGACCCGGCTGGCGCCATCTACTCTGAGAGCAGGGTGGACGACACGTTCCTGGGGTCTCCCGCCTCCGGCATCTTCACGATCAATGACCAGGTCCTCCTGCCTGGCGGAAACACCTATTCCCTGAATTACCGGATGCTCATCCAATCCTTCGCCGGCGCCACTGGCGTGATCGGCACTGGTTCGGGAACCGTTGACTTCCAGCTCATCCCCGAACCCTCCACGCTCTGGCTCGCGGTCCCCGGCGGGCTCCTGCTCCTCCTCCGCGGCCGCCGCCAGCGACGGCCCCGCACACGCCGAAGCCCCGGTCCTCGCATAGCAGCCAGCCGCATTCCGCTTCGCCATTGCGCACCTCCGCAGCCGCCCAAAGGACCGGCAACGGCCGATCCGAAAACGGTGTCCTCCAATAGCCCCTAGTGCATGGTCACACGTTGTTTTGTGGGTTCGAAGGCCCCTCGGTTGCCTCGCGCGACGTTGAACAGGAGTCTTCG
>CAYQDV010000072.1:0-13451 GCA_964416295.1 uncultured Planctomycetaceae bacterium | reverse complement strand
CCATGTACGGATATAGACGTTCCGCAATGTCGGGCGTGATCCACGGTTCGCGGTGCTTGGTCGAGAAGATGACGTGCAGGAGAATCTGGGAGTACGTGCCGGGCATCTCGTACCTTTCGAAGGAGCAGGAGTCTCCTCCGCCCCGCCGGGGCGAGGAAGAAGAGTAGAAACAATGACCCGTCTTCCACGGGTTCCGCGACGCCCAAAGCGGCTTCGCTCTACCCGTGGCTACAGTCCATGGCCCCTCCGGGGCCTCTCAAGCCACAGCCACATTCGCCCGCCCTGTCGCCGCAATCGAGGTCTGGCTGGTAGCGGCACGACCCGTCAAGCACGGCGGCGGGGTCGCGCTCGCGTGGCCGTGCGACCGGCCGCGCGCCTCCGCGCCACGCTCTGCCCAACGGGCAGGGCGCTAAAGAAGTCAACAGAGTAGCCTGACCCCGCCTCCACTTGCGAGCCGATCTGCCCCACATGCGGGCCGGACTGAGCCGGATGCGGCCCGATCTGAGGCGCATCCGGGCGGTCGGGGGCAGGTCATCTTGGCTGGTCGGTGCCACCCGGCGGCCCCTTCCCGCTGGCCTTCAGGTACACGAAGCGCACGCCGACCGCCACAAGATACCAGAACGCGACGTTGATTACCGCGAAGGGACCCCCAACGAAGACGGTCAGCGCGGAAATGGCGATGACGACCCAGAACGCCGCGTTCCCGGCACTCGACTGGGGCCACCACCACGTGAAAGGCTTTTCTGCCATCTGTGAATTCCTCAGTGGTCTCATCGTCTACCTTCACGAGCCGTCCGTGCGAGAATGATCTTGAGCCACAGCCGGACCGCAAGCGCTGCACCAACGACGACTGTGGCCATGACCGCCAAGACCACACCGGCGCGCCATGAGTAACACCACAACCGTAAGACGACTGCAACGGCAGCCGTCAGGACACCGAGAAACAAGTACACCCGGAGGGGACGGGGCGCCCATTGCTGCTCCCGCTCGCCATCCGTGCCGGAGCGGGTACCCTGTCGGCATGGCCCGGCGGACGCTCTATCTGATCGACGGTCACGCCCAGATCTACCGGGCCTATTACGCCCCGTTCGGGAGGCTGACCGCGCCGTCCGGAGAGCCGACGCGGGCGACCTATGTATTCACCCAGATGCTCCTCGGCCTGCTCCGGGACAGGCGGCCCGACTATCTGGCCATGGTCATGGACGTCAGCGATGGAGGCGTCTTCCGGACCGAACTCGACCCGCAATACAAGGCCCACCGCGATCCGCCACCTGAGGACATGGCGCCGCAGATCGAGCGCATCGTCTCGATCCTGCGAGCGATGAAGGTGCCCATCCTCCGCCAACCGGGCTTCGAGGCGGACGACCTGATGGCGACGCTGTGCGCCCGTCACGCCTCGGCCGACCTGGACATCATGCTCGTCAGCAAAGACAAGGATCTCGATCAATTGCTCGGCGACCACGTGCGGATGTACGACCCCGGCAAGGATCGGGAGACCGACGTCGCCGCCCTCGTGGCGGAGAAGGGCTATGGCCCCGACCGGGCGATCGAGGCCCAGATGCTGATGGGCGACAGCACCGACAACATCCGCGGGGTCACCGGCGTGGGCCCGAAGAAGGCGGCCCAATTGCTGGACCGATACGGCTCGGTGGCGGCCATCGTCGACCATGCCGACCAGTTGACGCCGAAGCTGCGCGAAAACGTGTTGGCGTTTCGCGAGCGCATGGACCTCGTGCGTCAGCTCGTGACACTCCGGACGGACGTCGACTTTCCGTTTGAACTCGACGAGGCCGACGTCCGGCGATTCTGCCCGGCGGCGGCGCGGCCGGCCTTCGAGGAACTCGGCTTTCGGCGGCTGCTCGACCAGTTTGACGCGATCGAGGGCGGAGCCGCGGAGGCGTCGCCGGCGGCCTCCGATCAGGCGGCCGTTGCCGCGCGGACCGAGGCCGATTATACGCTCGTCGACACGGAGGCCGCGCTCGCCGCGCTCGCCGAGCGGCTGGCCCACGTCGAGGCCTTCGCCTTCGACACCGAGACGACGAGCCTGAATCCCATCGAGGCCCGGCTGGTCGGGCTGAGCGTCTCCTTCGAGTCGGGCACGGGATACTACGTCCCCGTACGCGGCATCGGCACGACGATCGCGGAGGAAGTCGTCCGCCGCGTCCTCGGGCCGGTGCTCGCAGACCCCGCGATTCGCAAGTGCGGCCAGAACCTCAAATACGACCTGGGCGTCCTCAAGTCCGCGGACATTGCCGTGTCGGGTGTCTATTTCGACACGATGATCGCCAGTTTTCTCCTGGATTCCTCGCGGCGGTCACACGGCATGGATGCCCTCGCCGCCGAGCTGCTCGACTATCACCCGATGCCGATCACCGACCTGATCGGCACCGGCCGAAACCAGATCACCTTCGATCAGGTGCCGACGGATCGGGCCTGCACCTACGCCGCCGAGGACGCCGACGTGACCTGGCGGCTCTATCAGACGCTCGAGGGCCAATTGACCGATCCCGAGCTGACCCGGCTGTTTCACGATGTCGAAATGCCACTCGTGGAAGTCCTGGCCGACATGGAGCATCGCGGCGTCGCCGTCGACACCGGTCTCCTGGCCACGCTGAGCGGACAGATGGCGGATCGGCTGACCGACCTCCGTGACCGGATCCACGACGCCGCGAGACGGCCGTTCAACGTCGACTCGACGAAGCAGCTTGCCGAAGTGCTGTTCGACGAGCGCGGCCTCCGCGTCGTGAAAAAGACGCGGACGGGCCGATCGACCGATGCCGAGGTGCTCGCCGCGCTGGCGGCGGAGACGGACGACCCCATTCCCAGGCTCGTGCTGCAATACCGCGAGCTTGCCAAGCTCAAGGGGACCTATATCGACGCCCTGCCGGAGTTGGTCTGCGAGCGGACCGGGCGCATTCATCCCAGCTTCCGCCAGACGGGCGCCGTAACCGGCCGGCTCTCGTGCCGCGACCCCAACCTCCAGAACATCCCGATCCGAACGGAGACCGGGGCGCAGATTCGCCGCGCGTTTGTGCCGGGAGAAAAGGGCTTCGTGCTGCTGAAGGCGGACTATTCGCAGATCGAGTTGCGCGTGCTGGCGCACTTCTCCGAGGATGAGGCCCTGGCGGCCGCCTTCGCCGAGGACCGGGACATCCACGCCTTCGTGGCCTCGCAAATCGAGGGTGTGCCGCTGGATCAGGTGACCCGCCGGCAGCGCGCCCGGGCAAAAACGGTGAACTTCGGGATCGTCTACGGCCAGTCGGCATTCGGGCTGTCGCGTCAGACGGGCATGACGGTCAGCGAGGCCCGGCGGTTCATCGAGCGCTACTTCGCCCGGTACCCGCGGATCCGCGGCTTTCTGGACGCGTGCATCGAACACGCCAAGCGGGACGGCTATGTGAAGACGATCCTCGGCCGGCGGCGGGCGGTCCGGGAGATCGATTCGCGCAACCGCACGGCCCGCAGCGCGGCGGAGCGGCTGGCGGTGAACTCGGTCGTCCAAGGCTCCGCGGCCGACCTGATCAAGGTGGCGATGATCAACCTCGATCGGCGGATTCGACGAGAGGGACGGCCGAGTCGGATGCTGATCCAGGTCCACGACGAACTGGTCTTCGAGGTGCCCGAGGACGCGGCGGACGAGGAGGCCCGGGTCATCGCCGAGGAGATGTCGGGGGCCATTCCACTGAAGGTGCCGGTCAAGGTCGACGTCGCCTGGGGCGCAAACTGGCTGGATGTGGACTGAGGTCTGCCACTGCCCGGAGGGCCGCGCCGGCGTGGTCGCGCCGTCCGGCCGGCCCCGGAGCAGAGAGACAGCGTAACCCACGTATCGGACGAAGGTTATGAACGCCAACGGGCGGGCGTACAACGCCCACTACGTCCCTTGTTTCGAGCTGCCATCTCCGGATCAGGGCGAACGTCCGAGCCTCTGACGTCAGCAATCAGGGGTCTCACAGGCCGGTTCGGCGGGCCGTGGATCGCGCGTCCACGCGACCGGCCCAGTCGCCACAAGCGGAATCACCGCCGGATGGATCACCGATTCGCGGCGACAGGGGGGTTGATTCGTCCGCGAAGTTGCCTATACTTGGGGCGTGGTTGGCTCGTCGAACGAGGCTCGCTGTCTGGCCCTGCTTACTCAAGTCCGGATCGCATCGCCAAGATCGTCTTCCTACCTTTAAGGCCGGAGTGTCGGCCGCTTTCACACACGGCCCTGAAAGTAAACTGCGGGTCGCGCATGCCATCGACAGGAGTATTGAGATGGGCAAAAGGTTGTATATCGGAAACCTCAGTTATGACGTTAGCAGTTCGGACCTCGAGTCCATGCTGTCGGCGCACGGAACGGTCCAGAGCGCTGAAGTCATCAGCGATCGGACGACCGGCCAGAGTAAGGGATTCGGCTTTGCCGAAATGTCCTCTGACGAGGAAGCCCAAGCGGCCATCTCGGCGTTGAACGGCCAGGACCACGGCGGCCGGGCGCTGACCGTGAACGAGGCTAAGCCTCGCGCGCCTCGCGGCGGCGGAGGCGGGGGTCGCCGCGACCGCTACTAGTCCCACGCCTCTGAACTGGGAATTTCAAGGAAGGCCGCCATCGGGCGGCCTTTCCTTTTGCGCCGCCCGCCACGCTTCCCTGAGAAGAAGATGTAGGGGCTCCCGTCCCGCCGGAATCGTCGCCGCGCACGGCTACGTCTTGATCCCGTCCAACAATAACACTGCGGCCGGCGCAAACAGCACCACGGGAATCCACGCCGGCAGTGCAGGGTTGATGTCCACCCCCGTCAAATCGACGCTCTGGCACAGGAACGTCAGGATGAAGCACGATCCGCACACCAGCAGGCACTTGCCGCCCGCGACCAGCACCGGCGGGCGCTCGCGATTCAGGAAGAACGGTATGCCCAACGAAACCATGATCATGTTGATGATCACCATCGTCAGACGCGTGTGCTTCACGCGCACAAACTCGGTTGACTTCGGAAACCGCTTCTGGAGACGGGTCAGGTGCGGCAAGCTAACGTAGGATGTCCATTGCGACGCCTGCTGCAGCGACAGTTCCTTCGGCGTCAGGTCCGACGGATACACATCCAGCAATTCGCGGCCCAGGCGCTCGGTGTCCGTCTCCGCTGGATCGGCCTCGAGCTTCATCAGTTCGCCCTTGTCCAAGGCCCAGACGCGGCGGTCCTCATCCCAGCGGGCGCGATCGGCCTGCATGACCTCGATCATGCGCGATCGGTCATCACGGCGAATCACGGTCACGTTCCGCATCTCGCTCGTCCGAGGGCTGAACATCGTCGCGGAGAGCAGTGCGTTCGCACGGTCGGGACGGAACCACACGCCGAAGGTCCTCCGCCCTTCGATGTCGTCATGCCGCCGCGCCAGCTTATCCGCAATCCGCGGCAGCACCAGCTCCTGGTTGGCGAACCACAAGCCGTTCATCGCGAGAGAGGCGAGCAGCAGCGGTGCCGCGACGCGGTACAGAGATGTGCCCGACGCCAGCACGGCGGTAAACTCATTGGTCCGATGAAGGCGACCAAGCGTAAAACACGCCGCCGCCAAGATCACGGCGCCGGAAAGCTGTGAGAAATAGAGAAACGTGTTATAGGCGTAGAAACTGACCACCTTCGCGGCAATACGGCTCGTCGGCTCGTTCGGGACCTTGGTGAACTCGTCCAGATTCACGAACAGGTCCAGCGCAACGTAGATTCCGATCATCACGAACATCGCCACCAGATAGTTCGTGAAAAAAGCCCGCAGAAGGTAACGGTCGAGCAGCTTGATCATGTCATCATAGCCTCAACACGCGAGACGCGATCACTCCGGCCGCGGCATAGGTCACGGCAGTCGCCCCCCACATCACCGCCAACGCGGCCGGCGCCCCGCCGGGTTGGTCGGCCAGGTTGCGCCCCACGATGCTCGCAACGACCACGAACGCAGTCGGCAGGCAACTGATTCCGAACGCGGTCAGCACCTGCCCGCCCCGCAAAACCACCCCCAGCATCGCGCCGATGAGCACCACCGCCACCGCGCTAAGAGAATAGGACGCGCGGAAGTGGATCTCCCCCGTGACTTCCGACTCGAACTGCGCCATTCGACGCAACAGCTTCTTCCTCGCCTCCGCCAGCTTCCGCGGAAGCGCCTGCTGCTCCACGCCCGGGTTCAGCACTTCGTCGGGATCGAATTGGTCCACCCGTCGCTGCAACGCGGGCTGGTCCATAAACTGCAACGGCGGCAGCGTCTCCGAAGGACTCTCGAATGCCCGCTCCCCGGGACGTTCATCGCGCACCCCGTCCGACAGCGTGACGATGATTTGCGGCTTCTCGCGATCCAGCGTGTTCTTAAGGTCGAAGTGAACCTGTCCCGCATGGCGCACACGCTCCGCCCCATCCGGCCGGCGCTCCACGACCACCCCCTGCCGAAGCGTGGGCTCGTTGTCGATCTTCGACAGCTTGTATCCGGCGGCCGAGATCTCGTACAGGGTTCCATCCGGAACATACAGGCGATACACCCCGCTTCCGCCAAAGTGCTTGTCGATGCTCCGCGCAATGTCGTCGAACAGGAATTGCTCCATCATGCCGCGCTTGACCCGAAACAGCCGATCACTCATTTCCGGAATCAGCTTCGGATCCGCCAGAAACCGCCGCAGTGTCGGCAGATCCTGAAACTTCATCTTGCGCTTCAGCGGGAGGGGAACGGAGTACGGACCGAACGACAGTTGCTGGAGCTTGTAGTCATGCCCTCGCCCCACGTCGAATGTCCGTACCTGGCGAAGCACGATCGTCACGCGCGGATTCAAGAGCGACCGGTCAAAATCGATGATGGTTCGATCGGCCGTGCCGTATTGCACTGGCTGGTCATCCTGCAATTCGAGGAAGGCAACACCTTTGAGCCACAAATAGGTGTGGTCTTCCGACGCGTCCGGGGGTCGGCGGTCTCCATTCAACTCCTCGAAGCTGTCGGCACAAATGCGGTAGTTGCGAAACGCGAGGGCCTTGTTTCGTCGGAATTGCCCCACGACGATTGAGGGCAAATCGCGCTGGGTCAATCGCTCGATCCGCTCCGACAATCGGGGGATCACGAAGTTCCACGATGTATACGTCGCGACCGTGACCAACAAGCCCAGCAACCCGGCCGACAGAAGCAGCCGTTGGATGTTGATGCCCGCGGCGCGGCACGCCACGATCTCGTTGTCCGCACTCGCCCGGCCATATGTGATCGTCGCGCTAAATAGCGCCGCGACCGGAAGGATCATGGTGACGGCCACCGGCGCCAGAAACACGAAGACCGTCGCCATCTCCTTGGCGCCGATCCCCTCCGACCGAAACACGTTCGCCACACCGCCCCCCATGACGATCAACACCGTCAGGGCCGCAGAGGTCAGGACGAACGTCTTGGCCAGCTCGCGCGCGAGGTAGGTGTGCAGCGTTCGCATGGTACTTGGGTTCTGTCTCCTTCGTGTCGGACGGGGGTCTCGCCGCCCCTCCTTTCCAGGCACCGCGCCCGTCCGTGCCCAGCGATCCGTAGACGCATCAGCACGCACCCCTTGGGGCCGCCCCCGTCACCCGCGACGCGGACAGTCTAGGTGACGCTCGCGGCGGGTCAAGAAGTCCGGCCACAGCCGTACGCACAACGTCTTGCACCACCGGTTGTTGCGCCGAGGCCACCGCGAGAACCCGCACCACCATGCCGGGCGGCCACGCCACAGCCGCTCGCACCAATCCGACGTATGGCCTTGGACCCACCCGCCGGTTAGCATACGCGCTTGCCGGTAGCCTCCGGAGATTGGCGCGTTGGAAAGCTTGACTGCCTCGTCCTCGCAGATTGTTTCGGGACTGTGGCCGGTTGTCGCGCACAACTGGGCCCTGATCTCCATCCTTCTGACGATCCTCCTGCTCGTCATCATCCCCTCTTTGATCCTGGCGAAATACGTCCGTATCTGCCTGAACATCATCCGTGACACCGAACCCCCCCTGTCCATGACGCAGGTCGGCTACGACCATGTTCGCGGGGAAGAAGTGGACTTCTGGGCGGCCGATGGGATCCGCCTTGGCGGCGTGTTCCTGCATCCCTCTCCGAGGGTCGCCGGACGCGGCCTTATTGTCTTCGCCCCCGAGTTCAAGAGCACGCGCCTGAGTTGCGCACGATACTGCCAGCCGCTCATCGACGCCGGCTACGACGTGTTCTCCTTCGACTTCCGCGGACACGGAAAATCCGGTGTGGAGGAAGGCTACACGCCGCGCCAGTGGACCAGCGATCGGGAGATGCTCGACATCACGAGCGCGATCGCCTTCGCGGAGGACTGGCTCGAAGGGCACGGGCGACCCGTCCGGCTCGGTCTCTTCGGCATCTCGCGCGGCGGGAGTACCTGCATCCTTGCCGCCGCTCAAGCAGCCTCCGTCCAGGCCGTCGTGACCGACGGCGCATTCTCGTCCGACTGCACCCTCGAACACCTGATGAAACGCTACGCGAAGATCTTCGCGCGCGTCCGCATCGTGTACGAGAACCACCCGCCGGAATTCTGGCGATTTCTGAGGTGGTGTCTTTTTCTGACTTGTCGCGTCAAACTCAATTGCCGCTTTCCCTCGGTTCGCAAGGCCCTTACTCGAATGGTCCCGCGCCCCATCCTGTTCATCCACGGTGAGCGAGACAGCTACATTCCCGTCGAGCAGTCGCGACTCCTTTATGCCCTCAGCGCCCAGCCCAAGTACCTCTGGATCGTGCCGGGTGCCAGGCACAACCGGTCCGTTGTCCTCGAGCCGGAGGAGTACGCCGTTCGGACCGTTCAGTTCTTCGATCGATATCTGGCCAGCCGGACCGATACCGAAAATATTTACAATAAGGGGCATTTCGCCGAGTTGGTCTGTGGCGAGTTCGCCTGCGCGGCTCGGGAGTCCGCCCGCCTCGGCACCAACGACCTGTGCCCGGACACGCCTACAAGCCCCACCGCCGATCGTCTCGATGCTGGAGAGATGACATGAACGCAAACGTCGCCAAGAACCGCGGCTCGTGCGGACCTGCGACCGAGGCGCGGAGACGCTCGCCTCGCCGGTGGGAGCGAATGCCCTGTGCCGCGCGCCACCTGTGCAAACGGCCGCCCCGGCCCAATCCGACCTCGTAGGGCATCTCGATGGCTGCCCGCCCGCTCATCGACCGACTGCTCGCCCGCGGCGCCATGGTCCATGCCCGACGGGCAACCCGACGGTTTCTCGCCGTCGTCCACGATGCCGAGGCTGCGCAATCCAGACGCCTGACCCGATTGCTCGCCCAGGACGCCGAAAGTGATTTCGGACGCGAGCATCACTTCGCGCGGATTCGTAACTACGCGGACTTCACCGCCAACGTCCCGATCCGCACCTATGCCGACCTGACGCCCTACATCGACCGTCTCCGGCAAGGCGACACGCGAGCGCTGCTCGGACCGAAGCGGACCCTCGTCATGTTCGCCCTCACCAGCGGCACCACCGCCGAACCCAAGTACGTCCCCGTCACGCGGGAGACCCATGCAGACTGGCAGGCGGGCTGGAACATCTGGGGATCCAAGATCATCTCGGATCATCCCGGCGCCGCCCTGCGCGACATCGTACAGGTCACCAGCCCGATGAACGACCATCGTTCGCCAGGCGGTGTTCCCTGCGGCGCGATTACGGGCCTGCTCGCGGCCACCCAGAAGAAACTCGTCCGACGCTATTACGTCGCCCCCCTCGACGTCGCGGACATTCGAGACTCCGCCGCCCGCTACTACACCATCATGCGCCTCGCCATCGCGCGCGACGTCGGGTTCGTCGTCACCGCCAACCCCGCCACGATCCTCCTGCTCGCGCGAACGGCCGACGAGCACCGCGAGCGGATTATCCGTGACATCCACGACGGAACGCTGGGGGCCAAATGGTCCCTTTCATCAGACATCCGCACGGCACTGGCGCCCCGCCTCACGCCGCAACCTGCCTGCGCCCGCCGGCTCGAGACCCTCGTCCATCGACACGGCGCCCTGCTGCCGCGACACTATTGGAATCTCGGCTTTCGTGCCCACTGGACCGGCGGCACCATGGGCCTGTACGAGCCGCAGTTTCCAAAGTACTTCGGGCCGACACCCGTTCGCGACATCGGTCTTCTTGCCAGCGAAGGACGCATGTCCATTCCGATCGAGGACCATACGTCGTCCGGTGTCCTTGCCGTAACGAGCCAGTTCTTCGAGTTTATTCCCGCCGAAGAATACGGATCGGCGAATCCCACAGTCGAACGATGCCATGAACTCCGCACCGGGCGGGACTACTTCCTCGTTCTCACCAACAGCAGCGGGCTGTATCGCTACGACCTTGGCGATCGCGTCCGTGTGACCGGATGGCTGGGACAGGCCCCGCTGATCGAGTTTCGCAGCCGCGACGCCCACACGGCGTCGCTCGCCGGAGAGAAGCTGACCGAAGATCAGGTCGTCATGGCGATGCAGCGAGTCTGTCAAGCGCAGGGTCGTGCCGTGGTCAGATTCGTGCTCGCTCCCCAGTGGGACGACCCGCCACATTACCGACTCTATGTCGACTCCGGGGTGGCCGGGCGCCAATGTTCAATCACCACCCATCTCGACGACGCCCTCTGCGATATCAGTCTTGAATACGAATCCAAACGCAAAACCCTGCGGCTTGGTCCCGTCGAACTGGTCGAATTGCCCCCGGGCGTCCTCGCAGACCGCGAACGCAGGCTCCGAGACCGGCGCAGCCGTACCATCGAGCAATTCAAGCATCAATACCTGCTGCCGAAACCCGGTATGGATCATGATCTCGACGGCGGGTGACGCCCCACCCCGCGCTTGACCCCGCCACGGGGGCGCCTAAACTATGCGCCGTCGACGCCCGCACGGCGGCCCTCCGGGGCCGCCTGCAATACAGCGTGACCCCGTAGCTCAATTGGATAGAGCGCAGCCCTGCGGAGGCTGAGGTTGGTGGTTCGAATCCACTCGGGGTCGTTTACTCTCAATCGGACCGCACACGTCGCGGTCCGCACAGCCGACCCTGCAGAGGACGCATTCGATTCCGGCCCCTACAATGGCCCCATGATCACTACGGAAAGCGATCTGGCCGGAATCGCACGAAAGGTCGAGGCGGGACAGCGGTTGGACCGCGCCGATGGCGTTGCCCTCTACGCCTCCCGCGACATCCACGAGATCGGCCGTCTGGCCAACCGCGTCCGCGAGCGACTCCACGGCGACGCGGCCTTCTATAACGTCAATCGCCACATCAACTACACCAACTACTGCGTCTTGCGCTGCAAGTTCTGTGGGTTTTACCGGCCCTATTCGGCCGCTGAGGTCGCCAGTCGCCCATCCCAAAGCTCCAATCTCAAGTCCGTTCCGCCCGGCTATGAGCTGTCGATCGACGAGATCGTGGACCGAGCGACCCAAGCCCGTGGCGCCGGCGCCACCGAGGTGCACATCGTTGGCGGACTCCATCCGAAGCTGCCGTTTTCTTACTACGTCAATATGTGCCGGGCGATCCGCACGGCCTGCCCCCGAATGCACATCAAGGCCTTCACCGCCATTGAAATCATCCATTTCACCCGAATCACAAAACCGCGACTCACGATCCGCGAGGTGCTCGAACAGCTTCGCGAGGCGGGCCTCGGCAGCCTGCCGGGCGGAGGGGCCGAGATCTTCGACGATCGCGTCCACGATGAAGCCTATCGCAACAAGGTCGGCGAGGCCGGCTGGTTCGACGTCCATCGCACCGCCCACGAGCTTGGCCTCTACACCAATGCCACCATGCTGTACGGACACGTCGAGCGGACCGACGAGCGGATCACGCACATGATCAAGCTCCGCAAACACCAGGACGATGCCCTCGCCAACCGAAAGGCCGCCTTCAACTGCTTCATTCCGCTGTCCTTCATCCCCGGCGGGAGCGCCATGTCCGACCGCCCCGGCCCCACCGGCCTGGATGATCTCAAGACGCTCGCGATCAGCCGGCTGATGCTCGACAACGTCCCCCACATCAAGGCCTTCTGGATCATGCAGTCGGCGAAGTTGGCGCAGGTCTCTCTCAACTGGGGCGTGGATGATCTCGACGGCACGGTCGTCTACTACGACATCACCAAGCGCGAAGGCGGCACCGGCAGCACCCACCAGGAACTGACCGTCGACCGCCTCAGACGGCTCATCCGCGAAGCGGGCCGGGAGCCGATCGAACGCGATACGCTCTATCACCGTGTCATCCGGAACGGAACGGACTGGCAGATCACCTGACGGGTCAGACCAACAAGCGACGATCAATCGGCCAGCGTGCCCGTGCAACTCGACCCGGCTCCGGCCGCACAGCCGTAGCAATGATTCCCGATGCAGACTTCACGCCGGGCAAGCAGGGCCGGGTCGAAATCGCGAATGTGTTTCGGCATGCCATGATTCACGGTCACGTCCAGCATCTGATTGAAATCGCAGTCGTACAGCCGGCCGTCCCAGCCCACGCTCAGCATCGTGCGACACATCACCGCAGCGGCTGCGTCGCGGTTGAACGCCTTGGAGAGGCGATCCATGTAGCGCTCGTAGTTCCCGCTGGCCAGCAGGTAGTCGAGGAACCGGTTGATCGGCAGGTTCGTCACCGCGAACAGGTGGTTGAACACGATGCCGTAGCGACGCTGCAGCTCCCGCTTGTAGTCCGCCTCGATCGCCTGTTGCTTCGGCGGCAGGAATGCCCCGACCGGGTTGTATACCAGGTTTAACAGCAACTCCGATCCGTCCGTGCCGTAGCCCAATGCGTTCAGGCGGCGCAGCGCCGCGATCGACCGCTCAAACACATGGTCGCCACGCTGGGCGTCGGTCTGCTTTTCCAGGTAGTACGGCAGGCTTGCGATGATCTCCACGCGGTGTCGTGCGAGAAACTCCGGCATGTCCTCATAGCCATTCGCCATCAGGATCGTCAGATTGCACCGGTCGATCACGTGCCGCCCCAAGGCCTTGACCTGCTCCACCAGCCACCGAAAGTCCGGGTTCATCTCCGGGGCGCCGCCCGTGAGATCGACGATCGGCGCCGCCGTCCGCCGAACGGCCTCGATGCAGTGCCCCATCGTCTCGCGCGTCATGATCTCCGTCCGGTCCGGGCCAGCGTCCACGTGGCAGTGCTTGCACACCTGGTTGCACATCCGGCCGACATTGATCTGGACAACGGTGATGCCCGTCGCGCGGAGCGGCCGCAGACCGATCCCGGCCATGCGGACTTCAAAGGGCTCGACCCCTGCATCCGCTGCAATCACCCGTCGCTGCTCGTCCAGCACCGCGAGCGGATGGCCTTGCTTCATCAATGACTTCGCCATGTCTCCCCCGTTGCCCCGCCCGACTCGCGCCGCGGCGTTCGTAGCCAACCTGTCAGCTTTCGGCTCTCAGCTCTCAGCTCTCAGCTCTCGGCTTTCGGCTTTCGGCTTTCGACCCGGCTACATTGTAAGTCGATCGGCCGTGTTCCGCATTTGCAACCCGTGGACCA
>CAYQDV010000071.1:0-13606 GCA_964416295.1 uncultured Planctomycetaceae bacterium | reverse complement strand
TGGCCGCCGCTCAGAAGCCCGCCGCCCGGTCCCGGTTCCCACGCCGCCGCGCCGCCGCCCGTGCGTGACGGCGACAGCTCCAGGAAACTCGCAATGCGAAGAAGCGTCGTTTCATCGTTCTTCAGTGCGTGGTCCGTCACGTTGGCCGGGCTGGCCCTATCGCCCGCCGCGTGGGCCGCCGGACCCGAGGTCCACGGCACGCTGCGCCGGGTCGAAGGCATGCGGGTGCTCCGTGTCTGGGGCACGCCCACCGAGCGCGGCTACGCCCACGGCTACCTGCTGGCCGACGACATCCTGGTCCTGCTCGACAAGGGTCTTCTTTGTGAGGTCGTCAGCGGCGGACCGCAGGGCTACGAGGCTCGAATCCTGCCCGGCCTTCGGCTCATGAAGATCGACGCCCGCTACGAGGCCGAACTGCGCGGGATGCTGGCCGGAATGGAGGCCCGGCTTGGAGGATCGGTCCCGCTTCGCTCGCTGGGTCGATCGCTCCGCTACGAGGACCTCCTCGCTGCAAACTGCATCCCCGACTTTACCCGCTTTGGATGCTCTTCGTTCGCGGCGTGGGGCCCCATGACGGTCGACGGCCACACCCTCGCGGCGCGCAACCTCGACTGGCTCCGGCTCGACGCCCTCTCTCACGGACAGCTCGTCCTCGTGCAGGCCCACGAGGTCGGCTCGGACGCGCTGGGCTGGGCCTCGGTCACGTGGCCGGGCTTCATCGGATGCCTGACTGGGATGAACGCCGAGGGTGTGACGGTCTCGATGCACGACGTCCGCGCCGGCCCGCCGTCGCTCAAGGCCGGCTTCGTGCCGCGGGCGTTCGCCCTGCGCGACGCGATCGAGGCGGCCCATGCCGCCTCGGCACGGACCGACATCGAGCGCGTCCTGCGCGGCCGAACCGTAGCGGTGGGCAACAATGTTCCCGTGGCCGTGCCGCATCAGAAGGGCCGGCCGGCCTCGTTCGTCTTTGAATATGACGGAAGTCTTGAAAAGAGCCGGGGCGTGACGGTCCGGACGGGCGAGCCGACCGCCGCGCCGGCCTTCCAGATATGCACCAACCACTATCGCCACCGCGACAAGGCCTCTCGCTGCGGGCGCTATTCTGAAATCGACCGACGTCTGATATCGCTGGCCGACAAACACGAGACGCTGGACGTCGCCGGGGCCTGGGCCATTCTCCGGAGCGTCGGCCGCCCGACGGCCGAGGTGCCGCGGCTGATGACCTATCACAGCGTCGTGTTCGAGCCGGATGCCCTCCGAATGCACGTCGCCTTCAGTCGCGACGGCCGACCGGCACCGGCCTGCAAACCGGTGACGCTCGATGTCGCGCGATGGATCTCCGCCAAGGCCGTGGCCGCGACCACGGACTGAGCCGCACGCATGGCGGCCGCTGGCGGAATCGCCTCGGGCCGTTATTCTCTCGACATGCTCAAGCACCGCCTCGTTTTCGGCGCCCTGATGATTGTCGCCCTCGTCGGGCTGATCGCGCTGGACGACCGGCTGGAGACTCATACGCCTCAGGTCCCGCGCGGGCTTATCGTCCTGTGTGTCTTGGTCGTCCTGATCGCGGCGGCCCTGCCCGAACTTCGAAGACTCCTGTCGTCCGGCAACCGCACGGTCCCGCCCGGTCTGATCCCTGTCTTGTGCCTGTGTTGTCTGCTGGTGCCGCACGTGACCGCCGGCGCGAGGGTCGACGCCGACGGCCGACTGACGGTGGCCCTGCTGATCGTCGGGCTGATCGGCCCGTTTCTCTGGCTGATGCGGCGAAGGACGACCGCGGGCGTGATGAGCAGCCTTTCAACGACTCTTTTTGCCATCGTCTATCTGGGCCTCCTGCCGGCGTTCATCCTGCGGATCCGGCTCGGGCCGGCCGCCGGCGGGGCGTGGCTTCTGCTCTACTTCATCATGGTCGTCAAGGTCTCGGACATCGGGGCCTACTTCACCGGACGGTCCTTCGGCCGCCACAAGCTCATCGAGTGGCTCAGCCCGAAAAAGACCGTCGAAGGGCTGGCCGGCGGCATCGCGGCCTCGATCGTCGTCGCGGTCGCGACGGCGGCGGTCGTCCGGCATTTCGGGCCTCCGGGGCTGCACGAAGTCTTCCCCCCGCCCGGGACGGCGGCGCTCTTCGGCCTGCTGATGGCCTTGTTCGGCACGGCCGGCGACCTGCTGGAATCGCTGATCAAGCGCGATGCCGGCGTCAAGGACTCGGCCCGGGCCGTCCCCGCTTTTGGCGGCGTGCTGGACATCCTCGACTCGCTCCTGCTCACCGCGCCCATCGCCTTCTGGATGTTGGTAGAATGGCGCTGAGCCGTCGGTCGTCCGCGACTTGGCCCACGACTGGTAACTGGAAACTGACAACTGTTAACTGATGACTGGTACCCCATCCCTTGGAACTCGTCCTGACACTTGACCTGCCGTCCCACCTCCGGGTGGAACTCTACGGTCCGGCGGACCGCAACTTGCGGACGCTCCGTCATGTGCTGGGCGTCAGGATTATCGCGCGCGACTCCACGCTGAAGCTGATCGGCGACCCCGACGCCGTCAACAAGACGGCCGCGGTGCTCGAGACCCTGCGGGAAAAGCTCAAAACGCGCGAACACCTGTCGGACGAGGACGTCGCCGGCGTCCTGGCCGAACTGGTTGCGAGCGATGACCGCGGCGGCTCCGACGTCATTACCGTCTATCGCAAGTCGGCGGCCATTCGCCCGAAAACCGCCGGGCAGGAGGCCTATGTCCGGGCCGTTCGAGACAACGATCTCGTCTTTTGTCTTGGTCCGGCGGGCACGGGCAAGACCTATCTGGCGGTCGCGCTGGCGCTGTCGTCGCTCAAGGCGGGAAAGATCAAGCGGATCGTCCTGGCGCGGCCGGCGGTGGAGGCGGGGGAAAAGCTGGGCTACCTGCCGGGCGACATGCAGGCCAAGGTCAACCCCTACTTGCGGCCCCTGTTCGACGCCATGCACGACATGATGGATTTCGAGCAGATCAAGCGATTCATGGTGAACGACGTCATCGAGGTCGTCCCGCTCGCATTCATGCGCGGCCGAACCCTGAACAACGCCCTGATCATCTTGGACGAGGCCCAGAACTCGACGTCGCAGCAGATGCTGATGTTCCTGACGCGGATGGGGCACCACAGCAAGATGATCGTGACCGGCGACGACAGCCAGTGCGACCTCGGCCGCTCCGTCCGGAGCGGGCTGGTCGACGCGGTCGAGCGACTGGTCGGCGTCGAGGGGATCGGGATCATCCGGCTGACTCGGACAGATATCGTGCGTCACCGGCTGGTCACCGACATCGTTCACGCCTACGGAACGAATGAAATCAAGGACTGAACGGTCGCCCGGCCGGAGTGCGTCAATCGTCGTTTTCATCGAGCAGGCCGCGCCAGGCGGGCGTGTCGCGGAGCCGGGCGAACGCGGGTTGGGTCCTTGCAGCAGTCAGGAGTTCCGGTTTCTCCGAGAGGGCGGCCTTCAAGAAACGCATCGCGTCTTCGGTTCGGCCGAGCGTGCTGAGCGCCCCGGCGAGGGTGTAGCGCAGGTCGGCCAGCTTCGCTTGCTCGATCCGCCGGCGGCCGGCGCCGGACCGAGCGATGGTCTCCGTGCGCCACCGTTCGGCCTCCAACAGCTTGTCGACAGCCGATTCCGGCCGGCCGATCGTGAGCAGGGCGACGGCCCAATTCTGGAGGACGTCGGCATCGTCGGGGATCAGCGCGTGCAGCCTCTCGAAGTGTTGCACGGATTCGGCGGCTCGGCCGCCTTTGAGCAGGATCGCGGCGAGACTCCGTCGCGGGTCCATCCAGGCCGGCTCGCGATGCAGACAGACGTTGTATTCTCCGACGGCCCCGGCGACGTCGCCGAGTTGCTCCAGCGCCCGGCCCCGCACAAAATGGGCGCGATAGTCAGACATCGCATTGGGGGCACTGTCCAGTCGCTCGAGCGCCTTCCGCGGGCGCCCCTGAAGGAGAAGGATCTGGGCGATGCGCAGATGGGCCTGTCCGAACGCCGGATCCAGACCAACAGCTTTTTCATAGCGCGACAGCGCTTCGCCGAGCAGGGCGTCGCCGCGCGCCGTGTTCGCACTGCCGGCGGCGGCCAGTCGCTCGTGTTCATCGAGAAGGAGATTGCCCAGCCCGCAATAGCCGCGCGGCTTGTCGGGAAAGTGCTCTACGATCGACTGATAGAACGACCGGCCGTCTCGCCAGACTCGCTGCTGGCGAAGCGTCTGAATTGCGAACGTCGCGAGAACGACCACGACGACCGCGGCCCGCCCGGCACGGCGACGTCGCCAGCCGGCCGCCAGGAGCATCAGCGGCGCGATCATCGGCAGGTAGACAAACCGGTCGGCGACCAGCGTGACCATGAAGCGCACCGGGCTGAGCGCCGGGGCGAGCAGCAGCGCGAAGCCCGCCATGCAGACCCATACGGCCGTCCATCGTCGCCGCACCGCCCAGACGAAGAGGCCGACCGCCGCGGCCGTGCCGATCAGGCCGAGCAGGTAGTCTGGAACGGCGAGGGTGATCTCATCGGGACGGGGAAAAGGGACCATCGGACAGAGCCGAACGGGAACGACGAGCCGGCTCAGATAAAAGCCGACATTCTGGCAGAGGACCAGCAGTGTCGCCCACGCGCCGCTGCGGCCGGTGGTCTCGGCAAAGCTGCCGGTATGTCCCTGTGAGACGATGGCGACCCAGGCGGCAAGCCCGCCAATCAGAACCAGCGGGAGCTTCTCGATCACCGTGCGCCGCGATATCCGCCGGAGCGGCCAGATATCGGCCAGAACCAGGACGAGCGGCAGCAGCAGGGCGGTTGGTTTGGCCAGGAGGCTGAGGGTGTAGGCAAGGAGGGTCATCGCATACCACCGAGTTTGGTGGGTCCGCCCGAAGGCGCCATGAGACACCAGCGCGCAGAGGGCGAGGGCCGTGGAGAGCACGGCCTTGCGCTGACAGGCCCAGGCGACCGCCTCGACGTTGATCGGGTGGATCGCAAAGAGCAGGGCGCAGAACACGCCGGCCGTGCGGCTTCGCGACACGTGGCGGGTCAGAAAGAAGACCAGTCCGGCGCTGACGGCGTGCAGAAGGACGCTGGTCAGGTGAAAGACGAACGCGGACAGCTCGGCCGTCGGGTCGGCGGCGAGTCCGCGGGTGATGACGCGGTCGAGCATCAGCGAAGCCATCGTCAACGGCTGGTAGTACCCGCCCACAGTGGCCGGCACGCGGACCTCGGCGAAACAGGCGGCCAGTTTGTGCCAGGTCGGGTATAGGACGTAGGCGTTGGTTGTGATATAAAGAGGGTCGTCGATATCGACGAAGCCGTGGCCGAGCGTGGGAACGTAGAGGGCAACGGCCGCAACGGCGACGAGCAGGGCAGCCAAGCCGTCGTGTCGCCACGCCGAAACGCGGGTCGTGTAACGCGCTGTGCCGGACACGTCCTCATCGTAGCGATGCGCGCGTGTCGTGCCCACATGGCACCATCTGGTTCTTCCGATGGCCCAACAGGCTGTCCACGCCGTCCGTTCAAAGAGGAGAAACTGCCTGATTCCCCGCTCACCGAAGATTCGGATTGATCGGCTTCGCGTGATTCTGGCACGGCGCTCACTTCCCAGTCAGGCGGCGATCTGTAACAATGGCTGAGGGGTCGGCAGCGGTGCGGACGTGTTAAACGATCAGCCAACGAAAAGGTCCTTAGCGAGGTGAGATCATGAAAGTTCACGAATACCAGGCTCGACAATTGTTGCAGGCGGCCGGGGCTCCGGTGCCGCCTTTTGAGGTCATTGATTCGGCGGATCAGGTTCGCGGAGCGATGGACCGGCTCGGCGGAGGACGGGTGGTCGCCAAGGCCCAGGTCCACGCAGGCGGCCGGGGCAAGGCGGGCTACGTCGTGCTGTCGGACGACTCGGCCGAGATCGAGCAGCACTGCCGGCGGATGTTCGCCGAACCGATGGTCTCGAAACAGACCGGGCCGGGCGGAGTCAGGGTGAACAAGATTCTCCTGGCGCCGGCGGTCGAGATCGAGAAGGAATACTACGTCGGCATGGTCGTCGACCGGGGTCGTGGTTGCCCGGTGATGATGGTGTCGCGCGAAGGCGGCGTGGAGATCGAGGAGGTTGCGGCGCGAAACCCTGACGCGATCATCAAGGAATGGATCCATCCACACCTGGGCATCCAGCCGTATCAGTTGCGGCGGCTGACGGCGGCCCTCGGGCTGTCAGGCGCGGCCGCCAGGGGCGCGGCGAAGACGATGTCGGCCCTGGCGACGCTGTTCACACAGAAGGATTGCAGCCTCGCCGAGATCAACCCGCTCGTGCTGACGAAGGCCAATGGCAGGCCCGGCGAGATTCTGGCGATCGACGCCAAGATGAACTTCGACGATAACGCTCTGTTCCGCCATGACGACATCCGGGCGATGTTCGACGCGACCGAGGAGAATCCAAACGAACTGCGGGCCGCGGAGCACGACCTGTCGTACATCGCGCTCGACGGCAACATCGGCTGTCTGGTGAACGGCGCGGGCCTGGCGATGAGCACGATGGACATCATCAAGCTGCACGGCGGCGAGCCGGCCAACTTCCTCGACGTCGGCGGCAGCGTCACGACCGAGGGCGCGGTCGAGGCTTTTCGAATCATCCTGTCGGATTCGAAGGTCAAGGGCGTGCTGGTCAACATCTTCGGCGGCATCGCCAGGTGCGACGTGATCGCCGATGCCCTGATCCACGCGGCGCAGGAGGTGGGCTTTCAGGTGCCGGTCGTGGTTCGGCTCGAAGGCACCAATGTCGAGAAGGCCCGGACGATGCTGGAATCCGCATCGATCCGACAACTCATCCCCGCAACGGACCTGACCGACGCGGCGAAAAAGGTGTGCGCGGCGGTGGCGTAGAGGGTGTCTGCAACGGGCGAACATCATGCGTGATGAGCGAGACGGGGTTACAGCGCGATCAGAGCAGGCCGATCGGTCACCACATGCCGGGCGCCTGTCGATCATCATTCCCGTTCTGAATGAGGCCGAGTTGCTCGGCGCTCGGTTGCCGTCTCTGCGGGCAGACGTGCCGGACGACACGGAAATCATCGTGGCGGACGGCAGCAGCGCGGACGACTCGCGCCGAGTGGCAGAGCAATTCGTCACCGTGGTCACGTCGCCGGCCGGGCGGGCGCGGCAACTCAATTGCGGGGCGGCCGCAGCGCACGGCGACGTGTTCCTGTTCCTGCACGCAGATGTCCAACTGCCGATTGGGTGGCGCGACGAAATCTCCGAAGTCCTTGCGAATCCACATGTGGTCGGAGGCGGGTTCATGATCCGTGCGAACCCGCGTTCGCCCTCGCTCGATTTCATTACGGCATTGTCAAACTTCCGGTCGCGGTTCCGGAGGCGGTTTTACGGAGATCAGGCGATCTTTGTGCGCGGTTCGACGTTCCGTCGTCTCGGCGGATTCGACGAGACCCTGCCGCTGTTCGAGGGTTACGACCTGACGCGCCGACTGCGGCGGTTCGGCGAGGTGGCGTGCGCCCGGCGGTATGTTCGAGCTTCCTCGCGACGATTTCTCGAGCAGGGCGTCTGGAGAACCTTCTTCGCCTTTCACTATCTCAAGCTGCGCTATTTCCTCGGCACACTTCCGCGAAGCGTGGAGGCGCTCTACCCGGCGCCTTCGGTACATCACCCGTAGCCGCGTCTCGTCGAGCGGACTTGCGGCAGGGCAACTCCGAGGTTGGAATGCCGGGCGGTGGTGGCCATGTTTGACGACAAGCGCGCATATACGTTCGATCGCGTCGTGCGGATGGTGTTGACGGCATCGATCCTGATCGGGCTGTTTCTCCTGCTGCGCTTTTTGTCAGACGTGCTAGTGCCGTTCGTCGCGGCGGTTGTGCTGGCCTATCTGCTGAATCCGATCGTGATGGAGTTTGAGAAGCGAACAAAGCGGCGAGGAACAGCCGTCGCGTTTACGCTAAGCGGGCTTGGCATTGTGACGTTCGCCCTCTTCGTGATCGTCGTGCCGCTGATGTATGCGCAGTTCGGGCGATTCCGCGAGGACCTGGAGCGGATTCGCGGAGAAGTCCGCACGGCATACACGGCGGTGGTCGTAACGAGGCCAGATCACGGCCTCCGCCAGCCGCCTCGGGATGCAGACGTCCACGACGACGCAACGACGACGACCGGACCGGCGAAACAGGCTGCCGCACCCGAGACCCTGTCGGAATGGGAAGCCCTTCAAGCCGTCGCCACGATTTTTGACCGATCGGCGACACCGCTCTCAGAGCGGCTGGAGCGCCTGTTCGCGCGTGTCGAGGGGACCTATGTGGGTGTGCTGCTGCGGCGGACGGCCAAGTTCGTCGAATCGGAGGAATCCAACGAACTGGCGTTCAACGTCGTGAAGCGGCTGTTCGCCGGTGGTGTCACGGTGATCAGTTTCGCGGTGGAGTTCGTGTTCGCGCTGACCGGCCTGATCATCGCCGTAATCTATCTGGTGTTTCTGCTGCTGGACTTTCCGAACTACACGCGAACGTGGCGAGAGTTCCTGCCGCCGCAGTATCGGCCCAGAATCGTGGCATTCCTGCGCGAGTTTGACGTGGCCTTGCGACGCTATTTCCGCGGTCAGTTCGTCGTGGCCGCGCTCACCGGCGTCCTGTTCGCGATCGGGTTTTCGATCATGAGGCTGCCGATGGCAGTGCCGTTTGGTTTGTTTGTCGGCGTGCTGAATATGGTTCCTTACCTGCAAGCCGTCGCCCTCGTTCCCGGCGGGTTGCTCGCGATTCTCCGATCGCTGGAAACGGGCAGCCTGGTCGGCTCGTTCGGGTGGGTGGCACTGGTGTTCGTGGTGGTACAGGTGCTTCAGGACGCGGTGATCACGCCGCGGGTGATGGGCCGGGCGACGGGGCTGCGGCCGGTGGCGATCCTGCTCGGGGTGTTCGTCTGGGGCAAACTGCTGGGATTCCTCGGGTTACTCCTGGCGATCCCGCTGACATGCCTGGCAATTGCCTACTATCGGCGATTTGTGTTGCGACATGGATCGGCGAGCGTAGACGCGGCGGACAACGATGAGGCGCTCGTCGCGGACGCCTGACGGACCGCATGGACCGGCTGCTTGCGAGGCACCGGCCGGGTGCCGGATTTCTCCATCGGACCTACAGGGGATTGAAAGTGATCGGAAGAAGGGGAAACGGGTGTGATGTGATCCTCGGCCTGACCTGCGGGAATCAAGGCGGGCTGCGGGAGTGCGGGGGGACGGTCAGGGCCGGCCCGACCGCGTCGCCCGCCGAAGCGAGCGTTCTGCTGCGCCCGGCACCGTCCGTCGTCACACTCGGACGGTCAGTGTCGGTCGCGACAGCCCGGCCCAAGGGGCGCGTCCAAGCATCGCCCACTGTGGTCAACTGTTGCCGTCGTCCATCAAGCTGCGGCAGCATGGCGTCCTCCGTGACGCCTTGTTGCCGCACGGCCGTTTGTTCGAGATTGGATGACTCATCCTGATCGGATGCCCCTACAGAGGTCTGCGACTTCGGCGCCCAGGCCAGCCATGCGAAGCCGACCCCGGCACCCAAACCGAGGATGATCCGTCCGACGCTTCCACCCCGACCGCGGCGTTCCATGGATTGCGAGAAACCGACCATGTTGTCTCTCCGAGTGAGGGGTCGCGGCGGAACCCGCTGCACGAGAGACGAAATCGGCCCATTCGACGTCGAAACGGGAATGAAATCGCGCGAATGAAGCCGGATTCTTCTGAAGTTTTTCTGCGTGCCGCCGCGCGGCTGGGATCGTGATTCTTATGGGTACCGGCAAGGCGAGAGGCGGAATGGCAAGGAATCCGCGATATCAGTCTATTGAAATGCGAGACACGCTTTCCAGTGCTGCCAGAGCATGAAGAACTGATCGATGATGGCGATGCGCGCGACAGTACCGAAGGACCGCCGTCTGGCGTTCCGTGTCTTCCGCTTTGGTGAAACGGATGGCCTCCTCGATGTGGTAGCGGCTGAGAATGTGGTCGATCTGCACCCGCGCCTTGCCGCAGCGCTCGTCGAAGACCAATTTCGCTTCGGCGTAGTCACATTGCCCCAGGAGAATCCGCTCGATCCCGCGGGTGCCGGCCAGCGTACCCACGATGAGAAAGGCAAAAAACACCCCGGCGGCGACATGTCCGCTGCCGATGACAAGCCCGACCGCGGCGGTGGCCCAGATTCCCGCACCGGTGGTAATACCGATCAGGCGTCCGCGTTCGCGGATGATCGCGCCGGCGCCGAGAAAACCGATGCCGGTCACGACCTGGGCCGCGATACGGGTCCGATCTGCCGTGGCAAAGGAATCGGCCATCAGGATCGACGCCTGGGCGAATACGGCGGAACCCATACAGATGAGGATCATGGTCCGAAGGCCGGCGGGTTTCTGTGCGCGGCCGCGCTCGATCCCGATAAGCCCGCCGCTGAGGATGGCGGCGGCCGTCGCGATCACCCCGACCCACTGGGGATCAACGATGGCGTGAATGTCGCCCATCCAGGCGGGCCATACTGCACCAAGCATCGGTCAACTCCTCGTCCGGCAGTCGGGTGCTCCGGCAACACCCTCCATCGTCGGCAAACCGGGTGACGGTCTTTGAGCGCCGCTTTCGGCGAGGCCGTTTTGCGGCGCGGGGGAGTGATGTGGCACGGCGTCGGCGGGTCGGCAAGACTTGCCGCCGGTGATCCCCGGGGGTCTAATACGGTCTTTTCATGGCGCAGCACCGCTCTCGTTGCGGATGCAAGAGGAGACGCGTGTTGAACTTCGCGACGCTGGAAAAGAGGATCGCCGACCGGAAGGCGCTGGTGGGAATCGTGGGAATGGGCTACGTCGGCCTGCCGCTGGCACGCACGTTCGGAAACGCGGGATTCACGATCGTGGGCTTCGATGTGGACGCCGGCAAGGTCCGAATGCTCAACGCCGGAAAAAGCTACATCAGGCACATCCCCTCCTCAATGATCCGCGACCTGATCGGGTCGAAGCGATTCCGGGCCACGGACAATCTGAAACAACTGAAGACACCGGACGCGATCATCATTTGCGTGCCGACGCCACTGTCGAAGACGCGTGATCCGGACATGAGCTATGTCGAAGCCACAACGCGCGCCGTGGCGGCGACATTGCGCCGGGGTCAACTGGTCGTGCTCGAATCCACCACCTATCCGGGAACGACGCGGGACCTGGTCCGACCGATCCTGGAGCGGACCAGCGGGCTGAAGGCGGGGCGCGATTTCTTTCTGGCCTACAGCCCGGAGCGTGAAGACCCCGGACGAAAAGACTACTCGACCGAGACGATCACCAAGCTGGTCGGGGGGTACGGCGCGAAGAGTCGGCGGCTGGCAGTGGCGCTCTATCGCGGGGCGATCTCCCGGGTCGTGCCGGTCAAAAGCTGCGAGGTCGCGGAGGCGGCCAAGATCGTCGAAAATGTCTACCGTTGTGTCAATATCGCCATGGTCAACGAGCTGAAGGTGCTATTCGATCGAATGGAGATCGACGTCTGGGAGGTCATTGACGCGGCGAAAACCAAGCCGTTCGGGTTTCAGGCTTTTTATCCGGGGCCGGGCCTGGGCGGACACTGCATCCCGATCGATCCGTTTTACCTGACGTGGAAGGCCCGGCAGTTTGACGAACCGACGCGGTTCATCGAGCTGGCCGGAGAGATCAACACGAACATGCCGGAGTACGTCGTCCATCGGCTGACGGCGGCCTTGAACGATCACCGCAAGTCGGTGCGCGGCTCGCGGGTATTGGTCCTGGGGCTGGCCTACAAGAAGGACGTGGATGATCTTCGCGAAAGCCCGAGCATCACCCTCATTCAGAAACTCCGGGCGCTGGGGGCGAAGGTGGACTACAACGATCCGCACATCCCGCGAACGCACAAGGGGCGCGAGCACGACCTTCGCATGGCGTCGGTCCCGCTGACCCCGGCGAACCTGAAACGCTATGATGCCGTGCTGATCGCGACGGACCACTCTGCGTACGATTACGCCATGATCGTGCGGCATAGCAAGCTTGTGGTGGACTCGCGCAATGCCACTGCGTCCGTGCGGTCGGGGCGCGGCAAGGTGTACAAGGCATAGCCGCGCAACGCCGCGGACATCCGGACGCAAGCGCCGGGGACGACGCGCGGTACTACAATGGATCGCGATGTCGTTCCAGTTGGACTGCCCCGCCTGCCGCAAGGCCATTACGGCCACCGATGATTTGCTCGGCCGGCCCGTCGCGTGCCCGCACTGCTCGACGCACTTCCGCATTCCCGCCCGCGGGGCGAGGCCGCTCGTCCGCTCTTCGTCGGCCAGATCGGATTACGTCGCGCCGATCCGATTCACGTTTACGTGTCAGCGCTGCGGCTCGATTCTGGAGGGCGCGAGCGACGTATGCGGCGAACGGGGGCGCTGCCCGACGTGCGGCGCAGTCTTCGTCGTGCCGTCCGTGGACCGCAAGACGGGATTGCCGACCGGTCCGGCCGAGGTTGCCGACGACGGCGAATTCCCCACCCCGGTGCATGCCTACGCCGCCGCCGGAGACAAGGCTCCGCAAATCCGCCGGCTCGACAGCGGGGAACAGATCATTATCTGCCCGAGATGCGCCGCCAGAATGCCGATTGACGCCCATCTGTGCACGACCTGCGGCATCCCGTTCACGATCGAGGGAGCCGCCGCCATTTCCAAGTCCGCGCCGGGCGGAAACGGCATGGCGACGGCCGCGCTGGTCGCAGGCATAGTCTCGTTGCCCCTCTTTATCTTCGGGGTCGTGCTCGGTCCGGCCGCGATCGGATTGGGTGTAGCCGGACTCCGCCGGGCCGGCGAAGGAGAGCGAAACGGAGCGGGGCGAAAGCGAGCCATTGCCGGGATCATCTGCGGAGGGGTATCGCTGGGAATCTTTCTGGTAACGGTCTTGCTGTAGGACCACAATCGGGGCACAATCAAACCAGCGTTTTTCAAAATGGGGTCCGCGCAAGACATGAATACAACACCTGAAAGCGTCGTGATCGATCGGTCTCGCTGCATCGATATCGACGGTGGACGCAATATCGAATGGCTGGTAACGAACGGGCGGGGCGGATACGCGATGGCGAGCCTGACCGGTCTGCTGACTCGACGTTATCACGGGCTGCTGGTGGCGGCCGTTCAGCCGCCCGTCGAACGATACGTTCTGCTGGCCAAACTCGAAGCGACCGTGTCGATCGACGGCCTGACCTACGAACTCGGCACCAACGACTATCCGGAAGCGGTCCATCCGCATGGCTACGAACGGCTGGATTCCTTCGATCCTCGGCCGTTCCCGCGGTGGCGATGGCGGCTCGGTGACGCCCTGGTCGAGCAATCGCTGTGCATGGCGGCGGGCGAAGACACGACATTTGTCCGATATCGACTGATCGAGGGGCCTGAGCGCGTGCGGATCGCGGTTCGGCCGCTCTGCACGAGCCGCCACTACCATCGGCTTGCGCGGTACGGCGAGATGGGGCCGCCGACCGCCGAGGAAAAGGTGGATACGATCGGGTTTCGATGGGGTGGCGACCGACCGGCGTGGTCCCTCTCGCACAACGGCGCCTTCCATGCCCGGCCCGATTGGTATTATGAATTCGTACTGCGGCGCGAGGCGGCGCGAGGACAGGATGCCACACAGGA
>CAYQDV010000070.1:0-13675 GCA_964416295.1 uncultured Planctomycetaceae bacterium | reverse complement strand
CGAGGCAGCCGAGGATCCTTCGAACCCACAAAACAACGTGTGACCATGCACTAGTCTCGCACACGCGTTCAGAGACAGGCCCTGTCAGGACCGCGCCGGCCCGCTGCCCGGAAGACGACTGAGGATGCACGGCCACAACATCCGCTCATTCGACAGAACCGGTACAGACCCGTTCCGGGCGATAATACGACGCCGAGACAATCACGATAGCCGTTTGCCGCGCGCATCATGGCGAGGCATCCGGTCTGGCATCTATGGTGCAGGGGGATGCTCCCTGGGACGGGCGTACCTTCACGGAGAAATAGTCATGCGTAGAAATATGTGTCTGCTGGGTGGATGGATCGGGCTGATCGCCGTCTTCGCGGCGGTGATGCCGTGGATCGTGGAACACTACGCCGCGACGGACAACGTCCGGGAACTGTTCCGCACCGATCGCAAGCACTTCCTCTCGCCCCATGCGTGGTTTTTGATTTTGTGTCTGCTGGTGCCTTCGACCGCGAGCATGGCCGGCTGCGGATGGGTGAAACGAAAGATGCTGGCGCCGCTGGCGATCGCGCTGGCCGCGCCGGTCGCGGGCTGGTTCTGCCTGCGGTTCGCCGTGACGGTCGAATCGATCCACGACATTCTTGGAACGCCGGTTCTCGGCTGGCCGTTTGATCTTGAATACCTCGCGCGTTTCTCGGCGGTCTTCTGCACGCTCTGGTTCGTCACGCTGCTGGGCATCCTGCCGGGCATGGTCTCAACGAGTCATGCGCGGTGTGATTTGGTCGATCTGAGGCGCGCCCCATCCGAACCGCGATCGTGAGAGAGCGGCTCTCCAGCCAAGGGCGACCGTCTCCTGGTGGTCGGTGACGCTCAGTTCGGCCGGGTAGTGCGAGCGCCCCAGCCACGTGTGCTCCGGGAGAATGCACCGGTGGGACGCCGATGCTCCCCATCCCATGAGATGCGATCGGGCAGCCGTTGTCGAGATCAGGCGTGCGTTTCCGTGCGGTCCTATATGAGAACCGGCCGTCGGTGGTCTGATTGGGTTGGTTTGGCACACCGGTTGCTGCGTTGGTCCTTCGAGCAACGGGGCCGGGACGTGTTGAAACCTTGTTTTTGACGTGTCAAGGCCCGGTTTTTCGTGAAGTGGCGGTGGTTTGTGGTACAATGGCGCGTTGGGTGTGCCGACGCGAGTGTGCATGGGTGCACACATTGTGTGTGTGAGAACACACACCTTGGACACACCCGTGATGTGCGAAGAGACACAGTGTTTTGATTCCGCTGCCGGTCGGCACCCGATCGCGAGACGACCCCTCGATCGGGTCGTGCGGAGCGACTGGCCGTGTAACAGACGGAATGGGCCGGTTCGATGTCGCGCATACGCTGGTACCACTTTTACTTCGTTCTGGCCCTCTTTGACGTGGCGGTCATCATGACGAGCCTCTACATGCACCACGGCACCCTCGCCGGCGTCAGGCGGCTCATCCAAGCCGAGATCCGGCTGGACGATCAGTCGGACTGGCTGGAGCGCGTTCGGCAGCGCCTCGTCGAGTTGAATGCCCCCGGCAACGACGTCTTTCACACCCAGAACGCCGAGGCCGAATCCAAGCGGTTCGAGTTGGCCAGTCTTCTGATGGATCGGGCGTTGTCCGACAGGGAGGGCCGTTCGCCGAGTGCCAGTTCAGCGGATATCGATCGCCTGAACAGCCACATCGGCCGGTTGACGACCGCGGCCAAGGACGTCTTCGCGGGTTTTCGGGCGATCCCCTCGGAACCGGATGTCCACAAACAGGAGCGGCTCCTGTCGCGGGCGGGCGAGGCGATGGCCCGAATGGACAGCGCCCAACACGACGCCCTTCGCACGATCGCGCGTATGGAACAACCCAATTCGGCCGAACGCTATGAACTGCTCCGAGAGCACGAGCAGGAGATGGAAAGCCGCTTCCTGCGGGAGCGGTTCGTGATCGCCGCTGTGGTGTTGATTCTGGTGGGCGCCCTGTTTTTCGGTCGCAAGCTCCAGGAGACCGATCGTGCATTGGCGGCGGAGCGAACGCGTGTCAAGGAAGCCCAGCGCGAACGCCTGGCGGCGATCGGCGAACTGTGTTCGAGCGTCGCCCACGGAATTCGCAATCCGCTGGCCGGGATTCGCAGTTCGGCCCAGTTGGCGCTCGAGATGGGCCAACTCGACGCGGAATCGCGAGAGCGCCTGAACGACATTCTCTCGGAAGGGAGCCGCCTCGGCGATCGCGTCACGAAACTGCTCAACTTCGCTCGCTCCAACGCAGAGTCGTTTGAAACGCTCGATCTTCAGCAGCTTGTGGACTCGGCCATCCACGAACTCGAACCGCGGCTCAAGGAACGCGAGATTGCCCTCGCACGCGATTTTGAGCCACGGGCCATCCATGTTCATGCCGACCGGCATCAAATCGCACAGGTGGTGATCGAACTCGTGTCGAACGCCATGGAGCAGTCGTCCAGCGGCGACACCATCCGCGTCGCATGCCGTCATCTGAACGGAGCCGGCAAGGCCCAACTCTCGGTCGAGGACGACGGGGCGGGCGTCCTCCCCGCAGCCCGCGATCAGGTCTTCAATCTGTTCTTCACCACGAAATCTACGGGGACCGGCATCGGGCTTGCTGCGGTGCGGCGAATCGCAAGGCTGCATGGCGGCAATGTGGAATTGGCGTGTCCGGACGCCGGCGGGGCGAGGTTCACCGTCACACTGCCGTTGGCGCCGAGCCGCGGGGCGGAGCGGACCGGCAAGGATGGGGTACATGCAGCGTAGGGAACGGACTCCGGCGAGGGAGGGGAGGATCGCATCATGGCCCAAGTGCTGATTGTCGAAGACGAGACCATTCTCGCCAAGAACCTTCTGGCCAAGCTGAAGGCTCACGGGCACCGTGCGACCGTCGTCCACTCGGGCGAAGAGGCGGTCAAGATCTTTTCAAGGATCGTGCCGGAAGTTGTCCTTCTCGACGTGCGCCTGCCGGGCATCGACGGCATCACGCTGCTGCCGAGACTCCGTACCGAGTCGCCCTCCACCAATTTCGTCATCATGACCGCACACGGCAACGAGCGCGTGGCGGTCGACGCCATGAAGGCCGGAGCCTTTGAGTACCTGACCAAGCCGATCGATCTCGACGAATTGCTGCTCGTCGTGGATCGCGCCGTTGATCAACAGCAGCTTTCCGAGAATCTCTCCTATCTCCGGTCGAAGGAGGAGCGCAAGAGCGGTCTCGATCGAATCATCGCCAAGTCGGCGGCGACCCGGAACCTCAAGGAGACGATCCGCCGGCTGACGCGGACGGACGTCCTCCGGCTGTCCGACCCGCCGTCGGTGCTGATTACCGGTGAGACCGGCACCGGCAAGGATCTCGTCGCCCGTGCCATTCACTACGAGGGACCGCGTCGCACCAAGCCGTTCATCCATGTGAACTGCACGGCCCTGCCGGCGACGCTGTTTGAATCGGAGCTTTTCGGCCACGTGTCCGGCGCGTTCACCAGCGCGTCGAAGGCCAAGCGCGGTCTCTTCGAGGTGGCGGAGGGCGGGTCCATCTTCCTGGACGAAATCGGTCATCTCGATCCTGACGTGCAGGCCAAGCTGTTGTTGGCGATCGAGCAACGTGAGATTCGACCCGTCGGAGCCACCGATACCCGGCCGATCAATGTCCACGTCATCGCCGCCACCAACCGGAACCTCAATGAGGCGGTCGCGTCCGGTGAGTTTCGGCGCGACCTCTATCACCGGCTGCTCGTCATCGAGATTCGCCTGGCGCCGCTCCGCGATCGCCGCGAGGACATCATGGTGCTCGCCGAGCACTTCCTCGCGCGGCACTGCCGGCGCTTCGGAGTCGACAACAGAACCTTCGAGAAAGACGCGATCGATTGCCTCCAAGGATACCGCTGGCCGGGCAACGTCCGCGAGCTGAGCCACCGCATCGAGAGCGCCATTCTTCAATCGGAGGGGCCGACCCTCGATCCCGACGACCTCCATTTGGACGATGTCGAGGAGAGCGACGTGGACGGGCGCTTCCGGATCGACCTGCCCGAAGGAAACGGCCTCACGATGGACTTCGCCGACGGCGGACCGACGCTCGAAGAGGCCGAGCTGGCGATCCTCCGCTCGGCCTATGAATACTGGGGGCGGAATCTCAGCCGGGCGGCCCGGTCGCTCGGGCTGAGCCGAGAAGCGTTACGGTATCGACTGAACAAAGCGCCCCAAGCGGCGCGAAGCCGGTCCTGAACGGGCCGGCTTGATCGCAGAGGGAGTGGGCAAGTGAGCTACGGCAGCACCGTGCTGAGTGCAGTGCGCAAATGTCAGGGAAGGCACGTCGATCGCATGGAATGCGTGCGGTGCGTGGGGCGTGTGTGCGCTCTGTTCATGGCGCTCCTGTTCCTTTCGACGGCCCAGGCGTTTACCCTGCCGGTGACCGTCAGCGATCCGATCGGCGACACGCGGCTCATCCGGACCGATCAGGATGGCGATGGTTTCATCGATCCGCTGGTGCAACGGCTGCCGGACATCGTCGAGATGCGCATCGGGTCGTTCGCGCCGACCACGCCGTGGACGGATCGCTTCGACGGCGTCTGGGACTCCGGCGGCGGATTCGTCCGATTCGATCTCGTGCTTCAGGGGCTGGTCAATCCGCCCGGCTTCTTGAACTTCGACTCGAACTTCCCAGTCTACGATCCGTTCGCGTTCGGGCCGAATCCGATCTTCGGCTTCATCGAGTTCGACATGGATGCCGACGAGGACACCGGCGGCGAATTGAACGTCCCCAACTATCGCTACCTGGGGCTTGCCGCGCGATGGGGCGGCCTGCCGACCGAGTCGCGATTCAGCGGTCGAGCCGCCCAGAGCTACGCGGCGTTCGACGGAGACTTCCAGACGGCCCCCTTCGTCGAGCGCAGCGGCGAGGAGTTCCATATTCCATTCCTGGGTGAGGAGATGGAGAGCATCACGGTCATCCAGGAAGCGCCCGGAGGCTCATCCGGCATCTTCGAAGCGGGCGAGATATGGAACGTCAAGGGGCACTACTTCCACCGTGCTCACGGATTCGAAGACTTCGCGGTCATGTGTACGAGCGGATCCGCCGGCCGATACGAGCCGGATGTCTATCTCCGCTTCGAGCACGATATCGCGTCCGACCAGACGACGATCTCGCTTGTCTATCCGCTGCACAACTCGGACGATGCCCTGCTGGTCGGTCCGAATGAGCCGGTTGAGCCGAACAACGGATGCAGCAGCGACCAGGACTCGGTCGAGGAGGCGCTGTTTGATCTGTGGTTCAGCGCCTGGGCGGCCGACAGCGTCACCCGATTGATCCCCGAGTTCCAACTCATCGCGGGCTGGGAATTCAACTTTCCCGTGTCGCAGCACCTCGATTCCACGGCGTGGCGGCTCGCCACCGCACTCGGGACGGCTTACGCCTCGCAGGAGCCGGGAGACAACGCCCGATTCATCTGGACGGACCTCTGGCCGGACGTGATGAACCGCGACGTCAACGGCGACGACCAGGTCGACCCCGCCGACACCGTGGCCCTCAATGCGTTTATTGTCCAGAACGATGGCGTCGCCGGCGTGGACGGAGACGGAGATGGGTCCAACGGCAGCATCGACCTCGTCAACTACGCCGACAATTTCTCGCTTTTCGATGCCAATTACGACGGCTTCGTCGATGGCGCCGACGGCGTCTTGCGGGGCGACATGGACCTGAACCAGATCGTCGACCTCAACGACCTGGACGATTTCGCGTTGGCCCTTGTCGATCCGGCCGCCTACATCGCCCTCCATCCGACCGCCGATCCTGTGGCGCAGGGGGATATGAACGGCGACGGACTGCTCGACGGAGCCGACATCGCCGGATTCGTCCAGGTGCTTCTGGGGCCGTGAACGGGCGGATAACTCCCGTGTTTGCAGATGGATATGAGTTCTGCAGGGTCCGCCGCGCGGCCCCGGTTTCGCTGTCACGCCTGATTGCGTGGGGAACATCGGCGTCCCACCGGTGTATTCCCTCTGAAAACGCGCGGGCGATCCGGCCCGGACCTCCCGCCGATCCAAGCGTGACAGGGCCTGCGTCGCGCGTCCCGGTCGGCGGGCTTGCATTGTTCCGCTGCTTGAGGTTAGAATAACAGTGATTATGGCCGCGTCGTTGCTCAAATCACGGAGGCACTTCGGCTGTTGCGCCCGCGTTCCATGCGTCGGCGGGCGTGCGGGCTTCACGCTGATCGAACTCCTCGTCGTCATCGGCATCATCGGCCTCCTGCTGGCGATCCTGCTCCCCGCGTTGAGGGCCGGGCGCGAGGCCGCCTACGACCTGCGATGCCGCGCCAACATGCGGGCGGTCCTGATGAGCTTTCGGGACTTCGCCGACGTCACCGGATCGGGCAGCCGCGGCGACAGCAACGCGCTGGGACCGAACTTGTTTCGCCTCGAAGATTTTCAGGAACGCATCTACCAGATCGACGAGTTTTGGGCGGGAGAGCGCATCGAACGGAGACCGATCGATCAGCGCACCCAAGCGTTGATGTGTCCGGCCGGCCCGCGACGCCTGGAACGGCGATCCGGCATGCCGTGCAGCGCCGGCGCCATCGGCCCTCAGAAGAACGTCAGCGTCGCCTTCAACAGCCGGCTCCACCGGAAGACTGCCGAGATGGGCGGCATCATCTTCGCCCGACAGGCCTACCTGGCCGATCAGATTCTCAACTACCCGGACGTGCCTCTGATCTTCGATGTCGACGGCGAGGAGGCCGCCCGCCGCAACATCCTGCCCTACTATTCAGCGCCGCCGTTGAAATCCAAGGGCATCCCGGATATATACCGTAGTGGCAATCAGTGGATTCCCTCGTTCCGCCACTCCAACGGCCGCATGAACATCGGCTACATCGGCGGCCACGTCCTCTCGTCCGCGGCTCCGCTCGACGAACCCTGGTCCCGCTGGGGTTACCAACCGAAATAGCGGTTTACTTCGGCGGCAGCCGATCGCTCTCTCACGGTCGCGGTTCTGATCCGGCGTTTCTTGTACCCCCCCGTGAGATGAGACGCGCCGGGGTGTGCGCGTAAAACGAACAAAAAAAAGCCGGTGCGCGGGACCGATTGCGCCGGCGGCCGCAGCCGCGCGGCACAACCGATCCCTTGCACCGGCGTAAAACGACGGGGGTCAGGACTTGGGAACCAGGTCCTTCAAGCCCTTCAAGGCGGCGGCCTTGACGACGTTGCGGGCCGGCTTGGCCTTGAACATCATCTCTTCGCCGGTGAACGGGTTGATGCCCTTGCGGGCCTTCTTGGCCGGCTTGCGGACGACCTTGATCTTCAGCAGGCCCGGAACCGTGAACACGCCGGGACCCTTCTTGCCGAGGTCCGACTTGATCAGGGTCGACATCTGATCAAAGACCGAGACGACATCGGTCCGGGGCAGACCGGTCCGATCGCTCAGCTCACGGAAGATTTCGCTCTTCGTTCGCGGCTTCGAGACGGCGCTGGCCCGCATTTTTCCTTTTGTCTTCGTGCGTGCTGCTTTCTTCTTTGCCATGGCTTGTGTCCTTTCTCTTGCCGGTGCCGTGTCTCGCGCGGCCGCTGACGGACCGCCCCGAGCACGCCTCACCGGTAACCCTAAGATCCTTACGGGGCGGTACAGTGCAGCAGAAACCGCGGCGTTGCAAGCAAATAATCCTGAAAAATGCGGAAAAAATGGCGGGGAGCGCTCACGCGGCGTCGAGGGATACGGCCACCGAGTCGGGCGCCGGTCAGAGAACGGCGCGGAGAATCGCCAACACCGCGTCGACCGCGACCGTCACGATGTCCAGGACATCCGAACTGCTGCGCCGGCTTTCGTGGCAGCCGGCAGCCAACACGAGCAGCAGCGACAGCGCGGCGATCGTCCGGGGACCGGCGACGCGAGCAAGACCGAATCGAAACATGGTGGAGCCTCCGTGGGTGCGAGGTCGGCGATGGAACGACGGTCCCATCTTTAAGCTGATCATATGTTAACTATTTATGATTGTCAAGTAAATGGACCGTTTTCGGGCCGTAAACCGCGTTTTTCGCGATAAGGCCGGGGCAGGACGGCCGTTTTCATGCCGCCCCGGCGCGTTATACTCCGCCCCCCGACCGGGAGGTGCGGCCACGCCATGGAACGATTGGGACAGCTCTTCGCACGCGTCACGCGGCGGGTTCTGCCGGACCCGATGGTCATCGCCTGTGGGCTGACACTGTTCGTGGTCCTCATCGCGATGGTCTTTCCGCGTACGCCCGACCTCCGTGAGGCCGGCTGGCTGGACCGCGCCCCAGCGGTGGCGGCGATGTGGCTGGACGGCGTCTGGAACGCGGGTTTCCTGAAATTCGCGCTTCAGATGTGCGTCGTGCTGCTCACCGGCTACGGTCTGGCGAAGGCCCCGGCCGCCACCCGGGCCTTGCACTTTCTCGCCCGACGCGTGCGGACCAACCGCTCGGCGGTCTTCCTCGTCACGGTGGTGTCCTGCGTTGGATGCTGGATCAACTGGGGGTTCGGTCTGATCGCGGCCGGGGTTCTCGCCTGCCGGCTCCGGACCGAACTGACGCGGCGGGGCGTTCGTTGCCAGTATGCCCTGATCGTCGCGGGCGCCTATGCCGGGATGATGATCTGGCACGGCGGCCTGTCCGGATCGGCGCCGCTTCGGATGGCCAAGGAAGGCGTCCGCCTGACCGCCGCCGGGTCGACCGGGGCCGCGGCATCGCCGATCGTCATCGGGATCGAGCGGACGACGCTCTCCGGCGCCAACCTCGCGCTATCGGCAATGCTTGTGCTGGGAGTGCCGATTCTGTTGCGTCGCATGGCGGCGCGCGATCCGAACGCAGGCGAACGGCTGCCGGACGATGAACCGGTCGCGGCGGACGAGCCGTCCGGCGGCCGTTCATCGGGCGGGACCCTTGCCGATCGGCTCAACCGTTCGCGGCTGATATCGATCGCGCTTGCCCTGCTGGCGACCGGTGCGTTGCTTCATCAACTCGCCGGCCGCGGCACGGCGGCGATCAACCTCAACTTCGTCAACACGGTCTTTCTGGCGATGGGGTTGCTCCTGCATGGCAACCTGCCGGCCTATGTGTCGGCCGTGGCGGAAGGGGGGCGGGCCGTGACCGGCATCGTGCTTCAGTTTCCGCTCTACAGCGGCATCCAGGGCGTGATGGCCGGCGCCGGGATCGCCGCGGCGATGTCGCAGTCGTTCGTGGAGGCCTCCCACTGGTTCGCCGCCACCCTCCACGTTGCTCCGGGCGTCACCCTGCCGGTCGCCACGTTCCTGAGCGCCGGCGTGGTCAACCTCTTTGTGCCCTCCGGCGGCGGCCAGTGGATTGTCCAGGGACCGATCATGTGCGGCGCGGCGGCGGCGCTGAGCGTGCCCCTCCCCACGACCGTGATGGCCCTGAGCTATGGCGATCAACTGACGAACATGATTCAGCCGTTTTGGGCGATTCCGCTCATGGGGCTGACGGGCGTGAACGTGCGGGAGTTCATGGGCTACTGCACGCTGCTGATGCTTGTGGCTACGCCGGTCTTTATTGTGGCCCTGCTGGCGTTCTGACACACGGTCCGGTCCGCCACGCCGGCCCGCCGCCCGTTGCTGCCACCTGCCAGATCGTGCCTGCCGATGCGACAGTCTTCCGGATGTGTGGGCTGCCGCCGGCGTTCGTAATTCCCCGTCACATAGCAGTTTATGGGCGTTGGGCCGCTCGTGCTGCTTCCTGGAACGCCCGTTGCTAACTCTCGGGGCGGACCGGGAGGTGTCGCGACGAGGCGTCGCGACCCGCGTCCGGAACGACGTGATACAGACAGATAGGGAGGTATGAATCATGTTGATGTTGCAGCGCACGAACGCGGCGCACCCGATCCACCGGCTGCGCGACGAGATGGAACAACTGTTCGGTACCCTGATGGAGGATGCGCCGCTGCCGGGGTCCGCGGGCGTTCGGGTGTTTCCCGCCCTCAACCTTTGGGAGGACGATCGTAACCTGTACGCCGAAGCGGAGATTCCCGGCCTCAAGATGGACGCCGTCGAGGTCTTCGTCATGGGCGACGAGCTGACCCTCAAGGGCGAACGGTCGGAAGAGGAGAAGGCGGGCGTCTCCTATCACCGCCGGGAACGCGGCATCGGATCGTTCAGCCGGATCGTGCGGCTGCCGGTCGAGGTCGACACCGACAAGGTGGAGGCGAATCTGCGGGACGGCGTCCTGCGGATCACCCTGCCCAAGGCCGCCAACGCCCAGCCGCGACGAATCCCTGTCAACGTCTCGGCGACGTGAGCCTCCGGCCCTGCGGGCGCGGTCCGGGCGACCGCGCCCGGCAATAGCCGGATGAAGGTAAAACACCCAGAGCCGGCGGGCGAGCCGCGCACAAGCGGCTTGCCCGTTCGCGTTTCGGGGCGTCTTCGCGGGTGCCCGGCTGTTACGGGACGCATGGACCGGCGTTTTTCTCACGGGGAGCGCCGAACACGTCGATGCAGGAGACGAATGAAGCGACTGGCCAGAGGTGATCGGACCCACCGGAACGATCGCCGACGCATGGAGGATCGAACGAATGAGCAGCGCCCCGCACAACGCCGACGTGCTCGTCAGCGAACTCGCTGACGAAGAGGACATGATCGACATCGTCGAGATGTTTGTCGACGAGCTGCCCGATCGTGTCAGCGAGATGGAACGGCTTGTCTCCGAGGAGAATCTCGAGGAACTCGCGAGGCGTGCCCATCAGCTCAAGGGTTCCGCAGGTGGCTACGGATTCCCGGCGCTCACCGATGCGGCCAAGGTGCTCGAGTCGGGCGCCAAGGCGGCCGAGGACATCGAGTCACTGCGGCGACAGGTGAACGACTTGGCCGACCTGTGCCGCCGCGCCCGGGCCAAGCCCGGATAGCGGTGCGGGTCCCCCTCGCCTCCGGGCGTGGCGGATGCACTCCTCCGCTCTCCCGACGAATACACGCTTCCCGACACGATTGTTCGTCGTCTTGACTCCATGAAGAGAGGGGACATGCCGGCATGTCCCCTCTCCTGCGTCCTTTTCGTGAGACGGTCGGCTATTTCTCCACTTGATCGTCTTTCGAATTGTCTCGCGGCCCGGTGAAAAGGTCGAACAGCATCTTGAGCGGGTTGGGCATGATCGTCACGCCGGACGGGGCCTGAGCCGGATCCGTCAATATCATCGTATTGTCAGTCACCCACCGATCCGAATCGAGCAGGCCAGGGTCAATATCGACAGGGCCTGGAATCAGCGTGATCAGACTGTCCGGCGAGACGATGTTGTGAAACTCGGCTCGATCGACCTGCTCCGTCTCGGCATTGTAATAGACGGTCAGTTCCGTATCGCGCAGCAGTTGGGGGACGTTGTTGACGGCCCACTGCCAATCCTCGCTGATCGTGAGTGGAGGCACACCACCGATCACGCGAATCTTCCAGCCGAACCACGGCGACTTGTCCACCTCCACGGTGCGAGCGCGACCCTGCAGGAACTCAATCAATTCGTCCGGCGTCGACAGATAGGGTTCGATCTCTTCATAGCTCTTTCCAGAGTCCACCGCCCTGCCATATTGGAGCAGGTTCGGCATGTTCGACGTGGCTGTCCCCAGGATCCGCCCGGCGTCGTTGGCATACGACAACTCCCATACGGAGTCCTTGAACAGCTCTTCGAGGTTGTCCGGCAGGTCCGGCAATTGCGGATCCGGCGCCTGAAGCGAGCCGATCCGCCGGAAATCCGAGGCATGAAGGACCCATGTCGTCTCGTCCATTTGCTCGACGCTCGACTCTCGGGCCGTTTCCTGCAAGTCCGCGACGAGCGTGTCGGCCGTTTGAACATTGCTCAGGTCGAAGAGATAACGCAGCAACTGCTGAACAAACTGGCGCTGTGCCCGCTTGAACCCATAGGAAACGGTACTGTTTCCTTTGGAGAAGCTGCAGCGTGATCCTGGCAATAGATTGAAATGAGCCAGGCTGTATTGACATTGCTGGCGTGATTTGGCACCCTTGTAGAGCATTTCCGCCGGCCGAACCTCGAACGGGCGCAAGCCGCTGCTTCCTCCGTCGCCTCGGCGGTACAACCAGGCATTCGCGGGAGACACGCACAAGACGGTGGCACCGTCCAGATCGTTCCACTTGGGATTGTCAGCCTTTAAGAGGGTGTGAATTTCGGAATAAACCGTGTCCGTTTCGTCCTTGGGCACGCCGCCGGCTCGATCGATCAGGATTCTCCCGTCAACCGCCACGTTGTCCCAGTCGATGCCCTCGATGGTAATGGACAGACTCCTGCCCAGCCTGGCCTTGAGGTTCGCAAAGATCGTCTCGGCAGAAACCGATTGCGTCCCGCCCATTCCCAGCCAGACGACCAGCGTGATCGACGCGGCCAGGACGCCGGTGGTCACAAACGCAAAGTTCCTGTAACGCCTCATGATGGACTCCTTTTTGTTGCCTGGTTCAGCATCGGTTGCCGGTAGTTCCTGCTGCCACCGGGCCTGACGCGTCGCATCCGCCCGCGGCGGCAGCGACAGCACACGCCCGAAGCGCTGCAAATTGCGATGTCGAATAGCATCGTGTGTCTCTTTGTTCGCGGACATCTCATTCACTCCTTCGTGTCCAGGTGTTTCAACCTGTCTCTCAACGACTGGCGGGCACGATAGAGGCGTCCCTCCACGGCGCGCCGACTGATGGCCAATGCTCCAGCCAGTTCGGCCTGTGATCGTTCCTCGAAATAGTGCATCACCAGGATCTCCTGCTCCTCGCTCCGCAGCGACGTCAGAGCCAACAGCACCTGGTCACAGACCTCACGCCGGGCCAGCGCTTCTACCGGCATGTCCTCCGTGTCGAACTGCACCGCCAGGGCGCGTCCCAGGGCCGGATCACAGACGGCTCGTTGCTCCATCCGGCCATTGTTCCTGCGCCGGTGTTCACGCAACAGATTCTGAGCGATGCGCCAGAGCCACGGTTCGGCCTCGGTGTTTCGCAGATCGCCGGCCTTCAATCGAGACCGCAGCCATAACTGCTGCATCAGGTCGTCGACGAGGTGGGTGTCTCCCCCCGTGCGAATGGAGAAGTAGCGGCAGAACGATTGGCGGCATCGCTGCCAGGTCTTGTGAATCTGCGAGACCCTCAAGCCCAGTGCGTCGCCCCGCTCAACGGCCGCGCTAATCGCCATGCTCTCCATCGCTGGGGTGACTCCAAAAAGAACACCAAGGCTCTTCTGCCCCATCGGCCGCCGACCGGGGCGGTCGCCTCGCGGCATCTCCTGGCGGACCAAACCCCGCTCGAGGGCCTTCCTTCCTGATCGATTCGACCGCCAGAAGGCGCTGACAGCCCATTCTATCTATTCGATGCGCCAATCGACGTTTGCCCACGCGGCGGAAATGCAATTGGATCATGGAACGATCAGCGGGAGACCGAAAAGACCAAGCTCCGTATGGGCGATTGGGGGTCTCAGTCGTCCCTGCGGGACTCGGCTGTGCTCCTGTCGACCGATCCCAGCACTTCGTGCCGGGCTGCCATCAAATGCCCCTACGGGGCCTGTTCAACGAATTACGGCGAGAGAGCTACCCGCCCATTCTGTCACGGATCCGCCTCCCCAAGGGTGTTGCGAGGGGTATTGACAGGCCGGCGAACGGACGCTACGCTTCTGCCCTCGTCGCCTTCTCGGGATGAGGGGGGGCGAGTGTTGATGTCTGTCCCCATGGGGCCGACCGATGG
>CAYQDV010000069.1:0-13882 GCA_964416295.1 uncultured Planctomycetaceae bacterium | reverse complement strand
CGACCGGTTTCCCAATCCGAAGTGAAGCCGTAGTCCGTGATGGCTCTGGTAGCCGCGACCGCTGTGGACTTCCGCCACCTGTGTCACGCCGCCCGCGACCACTTCCACACGTGCCCCGATTCCATCGCGGTTGGCCCGGACGCCTCGCAGACGAATGGCGATCCAGTGGTTGTCGGCCGGTGCATCGTTTCGCAAAATGGTGGGCCGATCGCGAGAGTTGAGTATGACCGCGTCGATGTCTCCATCGTTGTCAAGGTCGTCGAACGCCGCACCGCGGCTACTCTTCAGCGGCATGAGCCCGTTGCCGCATCGAGCTGAAACATTGACGAATTTATCGTCGCCCCTGTTCATCATGACGATATTGCGCGCTCGGTACGCCGTGGAATCGTCGTATTCGTCGATTTCCGTCTGGAGATGTCCGCATGCGATGAACGCGTCCCGATCGGCATCGTTGTCCAGGTCCACCAGGCCGACTCCCCAGTTCACATAGGGAAGGCATCCTTCGCCGATTCCTGTCGCAAGCGTGACGTCTTCCACGCGGCCGTTTCCAAGATTCTTGTAAAGGACCGGCAATTCACCCTGATACGAAGTCATCAGGAAATCGAGCATACCGTCATTGTTGTAATCACCGCAATCCACACCCATGCTTCCCAGTTCGTCCCCGTACACATTGTACGCGGCGCCGCACAACAGGCCCTTTTCTTCAAAGTGCCCTGATCCGTCGTTCAAGAACAGGAAGTTGCCGCTCACGTCGTTCAAAACGAAGATGTCGGTGTCGCCGTCGCCGTCGTAGTCGGCCGACACGAGCCCCATCCCGGTGCCGGTCCACTTTCCGATGCCCGATTCCTGGCTGATATCGGAGAACGTCCCGTCACCGTTATTCCGATACAGGACATCGGGAACGCCGTGGTAGTCGACCGGCCCGGCGTATTCACCCCCGGCCGGGCGGCGGCGCCGGTCATGCGAAAGGCCGGCCGTGGCGCGATCGTGAATATTTCAAGCATCAACGGCATGCGCGGCAAGTTCGGGCAGACCAACTACGCCGCGGCCAAGGCGGGCGTGATCGGCCTCACCAAGTCCCTGGCGAAAGAGCTGGCCCGATTCCACGTGACCGTCAACGCCGTCGCCCCGGGGATGATCGATACGCCGATCCTCCGTGCGATGCCGCCGGACGAGAAGAAGCGCGCGGTCAGCGAGATTCTGCTCGGTCGCATCGGCACACCGGAGGACGTCGCCGAGGCGGTCGCCTTTCTGTGCGGCGATCGCGCGCGATTCATCACCGGAGACGTCATTCGAGTCGACGGGGGACAGTATATCTGATGGGTGCCCGGGATATTGACACGAGGTGCGATCCGAGGTGAGCAATCGATGAGCGATCATGAGTTCGTTGAGGTGTCTGTATCGGACGGGATCGGCGTCATACGCCTGCGCCGGCCGCCGCTGAACGTGCTGCACATTCCGATGATGGAGGAGTTGAACACCTCGCTCGAAACCGTGCTGTCCGGAGGGGACCTCGCCGCGCTGGTCATTCGAGCGGAAGGGAAAGCGTTCAGCGGCGGCGTCGACGTGGCCGATCACACGCCGGACAAGGTCGGCGACATGATCCGCCTCTTCCACGGAATCTTCCGCACGCTGGCGGCGACCGACACGCTCACCATCGCGGCCGTGCAGGGGGCGGCCCTCGGCGGTGGGTGTGAGCTGGCCTGCTTCTGCGACATCGTGCTGGCGTCCGACCGGGCCAAATTCGGCCAGCCGGAGGTCCGGATCGGGGTCTTCCCTCCGATCGCCGCGTGCATCCTCCCGGCTCAGATCGGCCTCCGAAAGGCCATCGAACTCACGACGCTGGGCGCAACGATCAAGGCCGACGAGGCCCACCGGATCGGCCTGGTCAACCACGTGTATCCGGCGAGCGAGTTTGACGCGTGCGTTGAGGCGTTTGTCTCAGAGATCCGGAAGATGTCGCGGCCGGTCGTCAGGCTCGCCAAGCAAGCGACGATGTTCGGCACGCGCGAGCGCATCCTGTCGCACCTCGAACACGTGGAAAAACTCTACCTTGATGACCTCATGCACCTGTCCGACGCGCGGGAAGGAATCGCGGCGTTCATCGAGAAGCGGACGCCCGCCTGGACACACAAATGAGCAATATCCTGTTCGGAACACGAACAACAAAAGGCTAACAACTGACAACTGAAGACTGAAGACTGATAACTGACAACTGATAACTCACACAGGAACACATTCCATGAAGGCAGCAGTATTCCACGGCCCCGACGGCGGCCTGAAGATCGAGGACATCCCGATTCCCACGATCGCGGACGACCAGGTGCTGGTGAAGGTCGCGGCGTGCGGCGTGTGTCACACCGACCTCCACTACATCGAACACGGCGTCCCCACGTTCAAGAAGCCGCCGATCGTCCTCGGCCACGAGGCGTCGGGCATCGTCGAGCGGGTCGGTCCCGCGGTCACCAACGTCCAGACCGGACAGCGCGTGCTCATCCCCGCCGTCCTCACCTGCGGGAGGTGCCCCGCTTGTCGCCAGGGACGGGAGAACATCTGCGCCGACCTGAAGATGCTCGGCAACCACTTTGACGGTGCCTACGCCGAATTCGTCGCCGTTCCGGCCAAGGACGTTCTGGACCTGCCCGAGTCCATCCCCCTCGAAGAGGCCAGCATCATCGCCGACGCGATCTCCACGCCCTACCACGCGGTGAAGAACCGGGCACGGGTTCGGCCCGGTGATCGGGTGGTGGTCTTCGGCTGCGGCGGCGTCGGGTTAAACGCCGTGCAACTGGCCGCAGCGGCGGGCGGATGCGTGATTGCCGTGGACATCAACGAACGGAAGCTCAAATGGGCTAGAGAGTTCGGTGCCGCCGAGACCGTCAACGCCTCGAAGGTCGACCGAGTGGACAAGGAGATCAAGAAGATGACCGGCGGCGGCGCCGACATCGCCATGGAGGTGATCGGCAACCCGAAGACCATCGAGATGGCCTTCGACAGCGTCCGCGTCGGCGGCAGGCTCTGCATCGTCGGATATACGCACGAGGCGATTTCCATCATCGCCGGCAAGATCATGTTCAAGGAACTGGAAATCGTCGGGTCGCTCGGCTGTCGGCCCGTCGATTACCTCCCCCTGATCCGCATGGTCGAGCAGGGCAAGGTGGATGTCAAACGAATCGTCACCCACCGGTTCAGCCTCGACGACCTTCCGAAGGCGTTTGAGGTCATGAAGGAGGGCTTGGCGCTGCGGTCGATTGTCGCGCCGTAGGCGGAGACCGGCTGCTGCTGGATGGAGTCAAGCGTTGAGGATGCTGTAGTGAGTGTCGCGGTGAAACGAGTTGAGATCAGGGCACAGAAGCGCCTCCGGTCGCTGATGCGCGCCTACTTCCTCGACTTGGATGCCGCGGCAAGAGACCCCGCCCGGCACGTGGCGTGGTGCACGTCCGTCGGCCCGTGTGAAATCCTCTCGGCCTTCGGCTTCGAGGTCTACTTCCCCGAGAACCACGGCGCGCTGTTGGGAGCACGCAAAGTCAGCCACGAATACGTCCCGCGCGCCGTCGGCGTCGGCTACGCCGCCGAATCGTGCTCCTACATGAACAGTGACATCGGGGCCGCGCTGGCCGGTAAAAGCCCGCTCAAGGAGGCCTTCGGCATCGACAGCCCCCCGACGCCCGACCTCCTCGTCTACAGCACCAATCAGTGCCGCGAGGTACAGGACTGGTGGAACTTCTTCGGTCGACGCCACGACGCGGCGGTCATGGGCGTCTGCCCGCCGCCGCACCTCGGTGACGTAACGCCTGCCCACGTGGCGTTCGTCCGCGGACAACTGGCCCGCCTGATCGAGCAGATCGAAGCGCGCTTCGGATTGAAGCTCGACATGCGACGACTGACCGAGGTCGTCGCGCGATCAAGCCGCGCGAGCCGCCTGTGGCATGACGTGCTGGAAACGGCTCGGGCGCGACCCTCCCCCCTGACCTTCTGGGACGGCCTCATCCACATGGCCCCGGTCATCCTCATGCGGGGTTCACAGGACGCGATCGACTACTACGAAACGCTCCTCGCCGAGATGAAGCAACGGATGACCGACGGGATGGGCGCGGTGCCGAACGAGAAATGGCGACTCTATTGGGAGGGGATGCCCGTCTGGCCCAAGGTCCGCGAGCTGTCGGAAAAGTGCTTCGATCTGCACGCCGTGATTGCGGCGAGCACCTATTGCAACTCGTGGGCGTTCGACCCATACGACGGCGGTGATCCACTCGAATGGATGGCCCGCACGAGCATCGAAATCTTCATCAACCGCGACGAGACTACCAAGCAGGCGTTCCTGGTCAACATGTTCGACCACTTCGGAATCGACGGCGTGATCTTCCACAATGCCCGGACCTGCCCGAACAACACCAACTCCCGATTCGGCATGGCCCAGCGCCTTCGCGATGAGCGGGAGATGCCTGTGCTGGTCATCGACGGCGATCTCAGCGATGTGCGGTTCTTTTCGACGGCCCAGACAATGACGAACATCGAGGCCTTCATCGAGCAACTCGAGGGACGGCGATCATGAGCGGACGGGTGTGCGTCGGTATCGATGTCGGCTCATCGGCGACCAAGTGCGTCGTGCTCGACGAGTCTGGCCGGCTGACGTGGCACTCCGTCGTCGCATCGGGCTTCGACTATGCCGAAGCGGCCTCGAAGGCGCTCGACGACGCCCTGGCGAAGGCCGGGCGGACTCCCGGCGACGTCGCCCGATGCGTGTCCACCGGCTACGGACGCGATCATGTCCGGATCGCCGACCGCAAGGTCACCGAGATCACCGCCCACGCCCGAGGCGCCCGAGCCTGGTATCCCAACGTGCGCAACATCATCGATATCGGCGGACAGGACACCAAGGTGATCCGCCTCGACGCTCACGGACAACTGGCGGACTACCGGATGAACGCCAAGTGCGCCGCGGGAACGGGAACGTTCCTGGAGTCCATCGCACACAAGCTCGGCGTGCCGCTTGGCGAACTCGACGCCATGGCGATGAAATCCACGTCGCGGAGCACCATCAACAGCTTCTGCACGGTCTTCGCCGGGACCGAGGTGATCGAGCGGATCAAGGACGGACAACCCTGCCAGGACATCTCAATGGGCTTGTTCCGATCCATCGCCACCCGCGTCTTAGAAATGCTGTCCTCTCCGAACGGCCCCGTCGGCGCGACCGGAGGCGTCGTCTCCTACTGCCGGGCGATGGTACGGGCGTTGGAGGAGGTCCTGGAAACCGACGTGCTCCTGCCGCCGCTGCCGCAACATGCCGGCGCCTACGGGGCCGCCCTGCTGGGCCTCGCGGATTGCGGATCGCAAGTTGCAAACAGATGTGGCCAGAAGGGAAACGCGCCATGCTGAATGAGGGACAGCTTGGGATTCATCCGCCGGGCGCGCTGGGTGTGGCGTTCTTCGTCCATGCCCACGCCGACTGCTTCATCGGCCGCGGCGGCGACGGAATCACCGGGCCGCTCGCCAAGGCCGGAGCCCTCACACTACTCGATAACGGAAAGCTGCGGACCGTTTCGCTCGCGGATCGCATCTTCGCCAACCTGCTCGAAGCCGACACCCGAGACCGCATGCCCGAACTCTTGATCGTCTGCTGCAATCCGGATCAGCTTGGGCTGTTCACCGCGGAGCTGACGCGATATCTGGAAAACCTGGCGGAGCGAGGCCACCTCCGGTCCATCGACGACATCCGTCGCCATGTCCCCATCCTGCTCGTCCCGCCCAATGGAATCCTCGCCGAGCAGACGCTCCGAACCTACGAAGATCAGTTGAACGAGTCCCGACTGATGCAGCGGCTGCCCGGTGTGGACGAGTCGATGATCGACCGGCTGCTCGACCGGCTGATCCGCGGTGTGTCCTTCCAGGCCGGCGGGCGGCGAGGCGCCGGCCCCGATACGGTCTATCTGCTCGAGCCAACGGGATGGATCGCGTTCGCCGGCGGCGGAGACGCCGAGCGCCGCCGAATCTGCGCCGTGCTCGACGCCCACCGCTATCCCTACAAGCACATGGCCAACGTCCCTGGCACTCGGATCGAGTTCGACAAGGCCATGATCTCCATCGTGCTGAACGTCGGCGGACTCATTCACACGGTTCGCCCGGACGGCGAGCTTCTCGACCTGCGCATGGGGGACCTCTGCAAGGACCCGTCAAAGGCCGAGTTTGTGAAACGGCTGACCCGGGCAGTCTTCGAGGTCGGCCAGGCCGCGGGGGCCTATTCGCCGGAAGCCCACTACGAGGAAATCTGGGCGCCGCACCGGGCCACCATCATGGCCCACGCCGGCCACGTCACAAGCTCCGTGAAGATGTTTCGCGACCGGCTCGGCCGGGGGTTGAGCGGAGTGAAGCTCTTCTCGAACGAGGAGTGGATCCTGACGCCCCTCGGTCGCTACGCGGCCAACGCCGGCCTCAAAGAGCACGCAGCGCTCTTCAAGTCGCTGAAACGTCAGATCCAGGAGTCCATGGCCCGCGCGATCCGCTCTCGGCAGCGGGAGGCGGACGGAGGCATCTCAGGAAACGGAAACATGAAACTCACCGCGCAACGAAACATCGGCGTCGAGTTGTATGACGCCGGCCCGGATGACCTGGTTGTGGTCGGCACCATGCTCGACAGCGAACACCTGATCAAGCTCGAGGTCAATATCTACCTGCCCGACGAGCAGATCACGCGGAGCCGTCTCGACATGATCCGCGTGCCCTTTCCCGTCTGCCACGAGGTGCAGGCGGTCGCCGAACGCCTCGTCGGCCTGCGGATCGAGCGAGGCGTTCTCAACGAGATCGCAAACCGCGTCGGCGGACGCGTCGGCTGCTCGCACATCAAGGAGCTGGCCACGAGCATCGTCTATTTTGTGGCGTCCTATCTGGTGCAGCGCCGAGCGGGCGTCGACCCCATGAGTCCCGCCTACGCCGTCAAGCCGCCCGAGGAGCGTTTCGGCCTGACAAAAGACCTCCTGCGAGATTCCTGCCTCGCCTATTGCCAGACCACGGCCCGCGCCCTCGATGAACGGATCGGCATCAAGCGCATGGGCGAGGAGCACACCCATCCGCTCCCGCTGGGCGATTACGAGCCGTCCCTGGGCGTGCTGCTGAAATCGCGAGCCGAACGATGGAAAGATCGCGTCTACATCCGATATCGCATGGGGGACACGCCGCAAACGCTCAGTTGGGGCGAGTTTGCCGGCCGGACGTGGCAGATCGCGCGCCACCTGATGGACCAGGACATCCGTCAAGGCGACCGGATATGCATGATCTCGGAAAACCGTGCCGAGATGTTCATGTTTGAGATAGCTGCCATGTCGATCGGAGCCGTCACGGTCCCCGTCTTTGCCGGTTATCACGCGCCGCAGATCGCCTATGTGTTGCGTCATGCCCGGCCGAGATGGGTCGTCGTCTCCGGTTCGCACCAGCTCGAAAAAATCGAACGAAACCGGCACCCCTGGGTCGAAAAAACCTACTGCATGGATTTCGACGACGCTTGCCGACAATCGGGCGCCATCGATTTCGCATCGCTGACGGCTGCCGGCGGCGTGGCCACCGATCGCCTCGATCGCCGCATCGAATCCATTCGGCCCGGTGACCTGTGCATGGTCATGTACACCTCCGGCACGACCGGACCGCCCAAGGGCGTCCGGCTCCGCCACCGCAACATCATCTCCCAACAAAAGGCCCTCGCCATCGTGTGGGACGTCAACGACAAGGACGTCCTGATGAACTACCTGCCCTGGCACCACAGCTTCGGCGGGCTGTTCGAGCGCTTCATGACGCTCTATCACGGCTGCGAACTGTGCCTGGACGACTCGCGCGGCCGTGACCTGGACCGGCTCGTCGACAACTGGAAGGCGTACGATCCGACCCTGTTCTTCAGCGTTCCGCGCGTCCATGACCTGTTGCTCGGTCGCTGCCGCGAGAGCGACGCCGTCACCAAGACGGTCTTCGGCGGACGACTGCGGTTCGTCATGACGGCGGGGGCCTCGCTCCCCGGAACGGTCGCCGCGGCCTACCGTGAACGCAACATTCCCGTCCTGGAAGGATGGGGCCTCACCGAGACGTCGCCCTGCGTCACGTTGACCACGATCGACAATACGTGGCGCAGCGGGTTCGTCGGCTTTCCCATTCCCGGCGTCACGGTCCGCATCGACAGCAACCAGGAAATCCTCGTCAAAGGCCCCAATGTCATGGACGGCTATCTGGATGACGAGGAGGCCACCGGTTACGTGATAACCGAAGACGGTTGGTTCCGCACCGGCGATCTCGGCGAATTCACACGCGAAGGACTGCGAGTCCTCGGACGCAAAGACGGTGCATTCAAGTTGACGACCGGCGAAAAAGTCCACCCCCTTCGGATCGAAAACACCATCGTCAATGAATCGCCCTACATCAGCCTCGTGATGGTGCTGGGCAGCGGCCGCGATTTCGTCGCGGCTCTCATCTATCCAAACTTCGGCCGCCTGCACGACTGGGCCGAGCATCGCGGCATTGATCAGGACGGCCTGCTCGAACACCCCGCGGTCCACGAACTCTACGCCGACGAACTCGAGCGGATCAATCCAAGAATCGAGGTGAAATACCAGCGCGTTCGCCGCGCGGTCCTCGCCGACCGCGAGCCGTCGCTCGAACACGGCGAGCTGACGCCCTCCGGCAAGCTCGTCCGCAAGAGCGTTGCCGAGACCTATCGCAAAAAACTCGATGCCCTGTTCTCCCCCGAACCCTCCGAAGACGTGATCGTGGTGCCCCACGGAGAACTACAAAGGACGTAGCATCGTGACGAACAATCGTTGTCCACACATCGTGATCGCCGCCGCCGCGCGAACGCCCATCGGCATCAAGTGCGGAACACTGAGCCGGTGCTCCGCGGAGGACCTGTCGGTCCTGGCGGCGGAAGAAGCAATTCGCCGCAGCCGCGTCGCCCGTGAGAAGATCGACGCCGTCGTCGGCGCCAACGTCTACCAGTTCACGGCACCGGGCACGCAGGACATCTACTTCGCCCGCAATGTCGCGCTCCGCTGTGGCCTCGACACCGGCACGCCCGCGCTTCTGGTGCAGCGAATCTGCGGCTCCGGCCTGCAGACCGTGGTCAACGCCTTTCAGCAGATCGCCCTGCCCGAGTGCGTGGACGACGCCCGAATCGTGCTGTGCGTCGCCGGTGAGACCATGTCGCGCACGCCGCGGATTCTCAGGGCGCCGCGGACACGGGCCAACTTCTGGGAGTTCGTCGAGGGCGGCAAGGTCGAAGACACCATGCTCGCCTCGCTCAACCACGACCTCGCCCACACAAGCATGATGCTGACCGCCGACGAATATGGCGCCAGAATGGAAATCACGAGGGCGGAGTGCGACGCGTTCGCAGAACTGTCCCACGCCCGGGCACGCGAAGCCAACCGCGCCAGCCACCTCAACGGCGGAGACGCCCTGCGCGGAATGTTCGTCGTCGACACGACCGATCCAACCGGACAAACCGTACACCTCGCACGCGACGAGTGCGTCCGCCAGACCTCCCTTGAGACCCTCGCGAAACTGTCCGTGCTGACACCGCACGGACTGGTCACCGCCGGCAACGCCAGCGAGATCAGCGACGGAGCGGGCGCCGTGTTGCTGGCCGATCGGGCCGAGGCCGACCGCCAGGGGTTGCCCCATAGATTCGAGGTCGCCGCCTACGGCGTCGGGGCCGTTGACCCGCGCGTGATGGGACGCGGCCCGGTGCCGGCGATCGGCCAGGCGCTCGAGCGGGCGGGCCTCTCACAAAAAGACGTGGGCCTCTGGGAAATCAACGAGGCCTTCGCCGCTCAGTCCCTCGGTGTGGAAAAAGAACTGAAGCTCGACCGCGAGACCGTCAACGTGAACGGCGGCGCGATCGCGATTGGACATCCGCTCGCCGCGACGGGCGCCCGATTGATCACCGACCTCATGTACGAAATGGAGCGGCGCGGCGTGCGGTGGGGCTGCGCGTCGGCGTGCATCGGCGGCGGCCAGGGCGTGGCCGTCATTCTCCAGGACACTGAGGCGGCACGATGAAGAGTCACGGGTTGAATTCGCAGGACCGGAAACCATGAAACGCGCATTTTCATTTGGCGACAAGTCGATTGAGCCGGCGGTTCGACGCGTCAACGACGTCCGCCGTGTGGCAGTGATCGGGGCCGGCACCATGGGCCAGGGCATCGCGATCGACCTGCTCCAGAAGACGGGCGTCGACGTGATCCTCTTGGACGTCTCTGCCGACGCACTAAAACGCGCCCGGTCGCGCCTCAGCGAGCGATGGCGTCGACGCGCCGAACAGTCGCAAATCCGACCCGAGGATGCCAAGGCCCTCGACGCACGGACGACCTGCACCGCGTCCTACGACGACCTTCGCCACGCCGACGTCATCTGGGAGGTCGCCACCGAGCGAAGCGACGTCAAGGCGAAAATCTTTCAGGCCATCGAGCAGGCGGTCGACGTGGAGAACATCGCCGCCATCTTCTCGAACACCTCGTCCCACACGACCGCCGAGCTGGCGGAGCTGTTCCGATCGGAGGCGTGCCGCGAGAAGTTTCTGACGGTCCACGGGTACTTCCCGTTCGAAGCAAACCGGCTGATCGACGTCATGAAGGGCAAGTACGCATCGGAGGAAACGTTCGCCTTCGGTGTTGTCTTCGCCGATCAGATACTTGAAAAGACGGTCATCGCCCTTCCGCGCGACCACCACGGCTACCTCACCGATCCCATCTTTCAGGCAATGGCCGCGATCATCTCCTGGAACGTCCGCACCTCGCGGGACATCGTCCAGCTCGGCGGACTCTGGGAGCTGTTCACGGCGAATCCGTTCCAGGTCCTCGACCAAACCGGCCACATGCCCTACACCGAATCGTCCCGGCACTTTGGAACCGCCCTGCCTCCCCACGATCGCCTGCGCAGTCTCTACCTCCGCGACGGCAGGCACATCCCCGACTGGATCGCCGCGCTGGAGACATCGGGCCAGACCGGTGTGCACTCCGCCGGCCACCGCGGTTTCTTCAAGTGGACAGACGGCGAGCGGCCAAAGCCGGACGCCGTGCTCGATCCCGCCACCAACGACTATGTGCCGATCGGCGAGATCTCGCGCAAGGACTTCTGGTCCTACTACGAAGCGGCTGAGGCCGACCGGCGCGCCGGCAGGATCAAGAGCGCCGCCTCCCTGGTGCACGTCGCCTGTGCCGAGGACGCCGGCGGACGGGCGTTTCGCCGCTACGCCCTGCCGATCTGCCTCTACGCCCTGGACATGATCCAGGATCACATCGCCACGCCCGGGCAGATCAACATCTCGACGCGGGCGGGCCTGCGCTTCAAGGTCGGCCTGATCGAGCTGATCGACGCCCTGATTGCTCACCTCACTCTCGACGGCGTGATCGAACTGGTCCGCCGCGCCCGCGATGAAAACGCCGACGACCCCTTCGCGCTGGAGATGCTCGATCTCGACGGGGAGACCGGTCCGCGAGGGGGACGGCCCTGTCTGCTGTTTGAGTTGAAGCGGCGAAACATCAGCCGCCTGCTGGGATACGGCCGCTTCTACCGCACGCCCGTCGCGGAACTGGACATCGAGAGCGGTCGCTATTGCGGCTGCTATCCGGACCTGCGGTTTCACGCGCCCTCATCGCGAGACCGCGTCGCGACCGTCGTCATGAACAACCCCCTGCGAGGCAATGTCTGGAACCGCGCCGCCATCGACCAGATCGCCCACGCCTATGCCCGCATCCTCCGCCTTCACCGCGAAGGCCGTTGCGGTGCGGTTCTGTTCACGGCCGCCGGCGTGGGGATGCGGATGCTCGGCGCCGATGCGAGAGAGTTCAACCGCGGCTGGTTCGAACGCGAGAAGGGCTACGCCCCGCTCACCGAGGAAGAGGCGGCCGCATCGAGTCGCAACGCCGTCGCCCTGTTCCGACAGATTCAGCGCAGTCCCGTCGCCTCCATCGGCGTGTTCGGTGAAAAATGGGGCGGCGGAGCCGAATTCACCTACTTCCTCGACCTGCGGTACGACGTCCGCGCGACCGGCTTCGTCTTCGACTCGCTCGACCGCACCTCGAGCTGGCAGCAAAAGAACACCTACAACCAGCCCGAGCTCGACTACGCCATTCTCCCCGGCTTCGGCGCCGCCGGCGAGCTGAAACGCCTCGGACTGGGCGATTCGGCCATCTTCGAAATCTTCGATCAGGGAATGACCGCCGATCGCGCCCACCAGGTCGGCTTGTCCAACGGCGTCTATGACGACGAAATCGAGGCCCTCCGCCGCGGCTACGAACGCGCCCGCAACATGGCCAAGGACGCCCCCTATTCCCGCGCCTTGTTCAAAAACGAACTGAGCCGCGGCGCCGACGACGAGGCCCTCGCCCGCGAAACCGGCGAGACGTTCAACCCACGCAAGAATCCGTTCGTCCGCACCGGTCTGCTCGCGCTCCTCGACCGCCGCGCCAAGACCGCGCGGATGAACTACGCTTGTATGCAGACCCAGCTTCCCGGCTGGCGCTATCCCACCGACAACGGGATCGCCGACCCGGACGAAGGCACGACAAACGAAAGCTGAAGCGTTGAAACCTGAACCCACAAACCCATGCGACTCGTACGGAAGGATACTGTGACCCTCGAAGAGACCGTCGAACACTGTCGCGATCTGCTCGACCTCCTGCCCGGTCAGGCCCTGGAAAAGGCCCGCCAGACGCATCCCGAGGTCGGTGGATTTGCGGTTTTTCCCGTCTATGCCCCCGTCGAGATCATCCACGCCGCCGGCCTCATGCCCGTCGGCATGTTCGGCGAAGGAACCAAGGTCGAAATCTCGCACGCCGACTCCCGATTCCAGTCGTTCATCTGCTCGATCGCCAAGAGCACCCTCGAGGTGTTTCTCCGGGGCGACATGAAGGACTTCACCGGCGCCGTCTTTAGTTCCATCTGTGATGTGGCCCGAAACCTCGCCAGCATCGTCAAACGCAACCTGCCGGACCTCTATGTCGAATACCTCCACCTGCCCCAGAACATGTATAGTGCCGGCACTGCCGCCTATACGCGCGCCGAGTTCCACCGCTTCCGCACCAACCTCGAGCGCCAGATCGGTCGCTCGATCCCGGACGCAGATATCTGTAGCAGCCTGGACCTCTACAACCGCGTCCGGCGGTCCACACGCGCGCTCTATGAACATCGCCGAAAGCACCCCGGCTCCGTCACCGCCGCCGAACTACACACCGTCGTCCAGGCCGGAACACGCATGATGCCCGAGGAATATGCGGGCCTCATCGAAGGCTTCGTCCAACAAGTCGAGGCCCGCAAGGCCCGCCCGCGCGACAGTGTCAACGTCGTGATCGAGGGAGCTTTTTGCGAGCAGCCCCCGGTTTCGCTTATCGAGGTCATCGAGACCGCGGGATGTCAGGTCCGCGACGATGACCTCGTCATCGGCTGGCGGCTGTTCTCCAACGACGTCCGCTCCAACGGCGACGTGCTCGCCGCCATGGCCCACGCCTACGTCGCGGACAGCTCCTACACCTCCGTCCGCCACGATCGCGACCGCCCGCGGACCGAAGGACTGCTCTGCCGTGTCAAAGACGCGGGTGCTGATGCGGTCATCTTCGCCCCGGCGAAGTTTTGTGAGCCGGCGTTGTTCGACTACGTCCTGTTTCGCCAGGAACTCGACCGGGCAGGCATCCCGCACCTCAAGGTCGAGTTCGAGGAAAAAATGTGGACCTTCGAGGCCACCCGAAACGAAGTGGAGACCTTCTCGGAGTCAATGCTGTTCGATTAACGTTAATTGGACGCTGGTGAACTACGGTTCCTGGGTAAACGACGCAAGAGGTTACGAAAACCCACACTGATAACTGATAACTGATACCCCCCCCGCCGGAGACAAACACATGCGCACCGC
>CAYQDV010000068.1:0-14066 GCA_964416295.1 uncultured Planctomycetaceae bacterium | reverse complement strand
GTGCCGGAACCGGCATCGCTGTTGCTGCTAGCCGGCGGATTCCTGCCGTTGTTGCTTCGTCGCGGCACCGGGCGCCGACGTGCTCGCGATTAGGAGAATGAGGAGGAGAGAGAGGTCGGGGAGTAGGGAGTCGCAGGAGAGGACGGAAACGCTTACATTCATTGGATACGGAGAGGACGGGAATGAAGACGCTAAACAAACTCGGTGTGTGCGCTGCGGCTGCGGCCGTCGTACTGGCGGGCGGCACGATCACGTCTGCAGCGCCGTGGACGGTGCCTGCCGGCACCGCCCAGGACTTCGACTACTCGAATGGCGGTGACCTCAACGGCCTCTACGGCGACCCGCTCGTCGCCGGTAATGCCCTGTTTTTCCCGTCCACGTTGCTCAGCCTGAATGTTCAGGGTGGGGCGGGCGGGGCGTCCGGAAACGTCAACGATGCCGTCAGCTTCGACATGCAGGTGCATCCCGGCTTTCAACTGGACTTTGTGACCGTCACGGCGTTTGGTCAATATAACCTGACGGGCGTCGGCTCTCAGACAGACGTCACGACCGATTATCAGGTCGTCGAGAACGCGGGGTTGCAGCGGACGTTCAACGTCGGTCTGACCACGACTCCGGTGAGCTTTCCGCTCACGGTGACCGCTGGCAGCGGCGATCTGGCCGGGAGTTGGGATGGGCTGGCCGAGGCGAATATCTCGTTCGTGCTGCCCGCACCCGACAGCAACCTGCACATCTCGCTCGCGACGGCGCTCGACGCGCTGGCCGCGGCCGGCGGGACGGCGGACATCAACGCCACGTTCCAAAGCATCCAGTTCCAGTTTTTCTTTGTTCCCGAGCCGACGAGCCTGGCGATGCTGGGTGTCGGGGGTATGGCTCTGTTGCTGCGGCGACGGCGCGTCCGGCGGAGTTGACTCGCGAAAGAGGACGGAGAAGGGTTTGAGAAGCCCATGGGGCTATTGAGGAGAAGGAGACAGGAAGCATGTCAGCGACAATGAAGCTTGCGGTTTGTGGAGTGGCCGCCTTGGTGCTGTTGTTTGTTCCAGCAGCGGTTCTTGCCGGTCCGTGGACCGTCCCTGCCGGCACTGCGCAGGACTTTGACTACTCGAACGGCGGCGACGTCAGCGGGGTATTCGGTGATCCATTCGTCGCGGGGAACTCCCTGTTCTTTTCGAATACGCAGTTCCTGCTCAACGTTCAGGGAGGGGCGACCGGCGCGTCCGGCAACCTCGCCGATACCACCAGCTTTGACATGCAGGTGCATCCGGGGTTCTCGCTCAGTTTTGTGACGGTGACCCTGTTCGGTTCGTTTGCGGCGACCGGCGTCGGCTCTTCAGTCGGTGTCGGAGCCAACTGGCAGGTCGTCGAAAACACCGGCGCCTTGCGGACGTTCAACGTTCCGATGACGACGACGCCGGTAAGTTTTCCTGTGACGGTGACGCCCGGGAGCGGCGATTTGGCCGGTCCTTGGGACGGACTCGCGGAGGCAGACATCTCGTTCGTTCTTCCAGGTGTCTCAGACAGCCTGAGCGTTTCGTTGACGACGGCGTTGGATGCGGTTGCGGCGGCCGGTGGCACGGCAGACATTAACGCGACATTCCAGGCTATTCAGTTTGATTTTCTGATCATTCCCGAGCCGGCCACGTTTGTGTTGCTGGGTCTCGGAGGATTGGCGCTCATGCGGCGGCGGCGGGCCGCGCGTCGCTAGAGAGGCTCTGGGAGGGCCTCGTTCTGGGGGTCGCTTGCTCGTCCAGTGAGGAAGCGGGTTCGGGAAAGAAGAAGGGGAAGTTCTTTAACAGCGACCTCGCTGTGTGCGGTGGTCGCAAGAAGTGTGAGAGGAGCCGGGCGAATGAAGATTGCAAGATGGTTGGTGGTATGCACTGGGGCGGCGGCCGTTCTTCTGTGTGGTTCAGGTCAGGTGGTCGCGGCGCCGTGGACGGTTCCTTCCGGCAGCGCCGCGAATTTTGATTACGCCGGCGGCGCCGACCTGAACGGGAACTTCGGCGACCCGATCGTCGCTGGAAACACCGTGTTCTTCACCCAAACGGCGTTCCAACTCAACGTCAACGGCGGAGCCAGCGGCGCATCGGCGGCGGTCAGCGATACCGTCGGTTTCGACATGCAGGTTCACCCCGGGTTTTCGCTGAGTTTCGTGACCGTCACGCTGTTCGGTCAGTATGGCGTCACCGGCGTCACGTCGCGCGTCAATGCCAACGCCGGCTGGGACGTCACGGAGTTGAGCGGCCTCCAGCGGACGTTCAACGTCGGTATGACGACGACGCCGGTGTCCTTCCCGCTTGAGCGGACGGCGGGCAGTGGCGACTTGGCCGGCCCATGGGACGGGCTTGCGGAGGCCGACATCTCCTTTGTCTTGCCGGCGCCGGAACCCAGCATGCACGTATCCCTGAACACGGCGCTGGACGCCTTGGCTGCACCAGGCGGCACGGCGGACATCACCGCGACGTTCCAGAGTATTCGGTTTGAGTTCTTTTTTGTTCCGGAGCCTGCGACGGCGATCCTGCTGGCCTGTGGCGGATTGCCGCTGTTGCTGCGGCGGCGAGCCCGCCGCACGGTGTAGAAGAAGAGCAATCAGGAGAGCTTTCGGGCGAGCAAGTTTCCCGGTCGTTGAGGCAGGCGTTTGTGAGGAGGCGCTTGCCGGCGTGCCGGGCGCGGGGTAACCGCGGGAACTTTTGTCGGGGTGGGATGAGACGGATGAGGAGTGGCAAGCGCGCCTCCTGTTCTTGGATGGTGTGCTGCTTGATGTGATTTGCCATCATTGGGGCGACGGCGGTCCGCCGGCCCTTCCCCGTCGTCTGGGTGTCTATTCTGCCCTAGTTGGCTGCGGTGCCACACGCGCAGTGGGACGGTTCGCTGCCGGGTGAGCGTACGGATTCTTCGGAGGCGAGGAACTCGGGCGTGGTCGGTGGTGGGCCGGGCGGCAGAAGAGGAGCGCGGCGGATCATGCGCACCGTCTTGGGAGTGCCGGTGTTCTGGTGGATGGGTGGGGTGTTGCTGGTGTGCGCCAGCGTCGGCCTGGCCGTGCCGGTCGAGAGCCGGACGGCCGACATGCCGGACAGTTGGCTGGTTCTCTACAACCTGAACAACCCGGACAGCGCCACATGGGCCGCGTGGTATCAGCAGCAACGGGGGATTCCCTCGGCAAACCTTATCGGTCTGAATGCCTCGCTCGACGAACATCTGGCCGACTTGAACGCGGTCCAGACACAGATCATCACACCCGTCCGCGATCTCTTGGTGAACAACTCGGCAGTCGAGCAGAACACCATGGGCATCATCCTCGGCTACGGATTGCCGGGCCACTACGGCGTGCCGCCCAACGGCCCGCCGGGGGGCTTTTCGGTGACGGATGCGCTCGAGGACATGTACGACGACACACTTGCGCCGGCGCAGCAGCAGGGCTACAACGACGTTGACAATCCACAGTTTGCCGGCGGGGCCATTCTGCCGACGGGTGGGCGACTCACCAAGGCAACGATGGAACCACGGCGATACATGGTCGCCCGGATCGACGGGCCGACCCTTCAGGATGCCATGGCCCTGACCGAGCGCGCCTTGGTGCTCGAGAATCCGAATCACACGCTCCTGGGCGAATACATTTATTACGACTTCCTCGATAACGTGCTTCCGGGTGGGGAATGGTACTGGCTGCACGCGGCGGTGGATGAACCGGCCCTTCAGGATCTGCCCTGGATGGCCTTCGACGCGGACACGCAGCAGACGCCGAACGACGCCATGCGCTTCGGAACGCACGACATCGGCAACTGGAACAATGGCCGACTGGACGGCGTCCCGGCCGGCTCCCGCGTGCTCGCATTCAACTATAACAGTTGGGGCGCCACGACCGTCCGCAGCACGACCGCCGACAACGCCCGTTATGTCCCCAACGCACTGGCAGCCGGTTATGCGGCGGCGATCGGATCCACCGGCGAGCCGAATTGCTGCCTCGGGCCGATCCCCGAGACGCTCCTCGCCGGGCTGCGCGAGGGCTGGACGCTGGGCGAGTCCTTCCACATCGCCGCGGTCTATGACGACTGGATGTGGACGCTTGTCGGCGACCCGTTTCTCACCCTGCCGAACTGGTTCAATCCGCTGCCCGCCCCGACGATGGGAGACGGCGATGTCAACTTCGACGGCGCGGTCAACGGTCTGGACATCCCGGGTTGGGTCGGGGTCTTCACGGGCGCGATCGTCGATCCGGCCACCGTCGCCGCCGCCGACATGGACGGCAACGGCTTGATCGATGAGGACGACCTGTTTCTGTTGCGAGGCCCGATGCTGTACGGGACGAGCGATCCGATCGTACTCATGGGCGGGGGCGACGCGAACGCCGATGGTGCCGTCAACGGCGCCGACACCAACGCCTTTGTCCAGTTGCTGCTGCAGGGCACCGCGGGCGTGCCGATCCACCTCTGGTGGCCCGCCGACATGAACCAGGACGGCGTGGTCACGATCAACGACGTGCCGCTGTTCGTCACGGCCCTGCTCGCCCCGACGCCCTAGCGGCGCTCGATCCAATCCACCGGACGAACGGACGACGGCCCGCGCGAATTCGGATCAAGGCTCCCGCAGCGCCGCGATGACGCCCAGCCGAGCGGCACGCCGCGCAGGCAGGAGGGCGCCAACCGCGCCAACCACCGTGACCAGAATCAGGGCGCCAATCCCGATGCGCCAATCCAGGTGGATCTCGAATGCCAGGGTCGTGAAGGTGCTGGCCCCGAACATGTCTTTGGTATTTCCAACCAGCGTCAACCAGGCCAGGCACCCCAGCATTCCGACCACGCCCCCAATCAGCGAGAACATGACCGACTCAATCAGAAACCCCCGGAGGATCTGGCGGCCCGAGAAACCAATCGTCCGCAGCATGGCGATCTCACGCGTCCGGCCCGCGACGGAGGAGTACATCGTGTTTGCGATGGCGAAGACGGCCGCCAGCGACATGATGGCGACCAATCCCCCGGCCAACACCAGATACGCTCCAATCAATGTCGACTGTCCGCGCCAATAGTCCGGCTCCGTCCGGGCCGTGAGCTGAATCGTCGGACCTGCAATCTCCTCGACGACCTCCTCCGGCTGCGAGCGGTCATTCAGACGAAGGCTGGCGGAGGAATACGTCTCCCGATGGTAGGAGTTCATGAGCGACGATAGCGAGCCCCATATCTCGCTCTCCGCCGGCCCGCCGCCGGCTGAAAAGTAGCCGACTATTTCATAGCCGCGGTCGCCGCCGTGACCGAGGCTGACCGTATCGCCGATGTTGAGACCGCCGAACTGCCGGGCCGCCGCCTCGCCGACGATCACCTCGCGCGATCCGCTCGAGAAGGTCTGCCCGAGCACACGCACGTTTTGGTGAACCTGGAACCCCCGATCCGTCAGACCGCGGACCGCGACGTTGGCGAACGTGGCGCCGTGGTCGCGGACGCGCGGCAGCGACACCTGCGCGACCATCTCCGGGCTGATCCACGGTTCGCCGGTCTTCGGATCGACGGCGACGGCCGACAGTTGTGTCAATTTGTTGAACTGCTCCGGTCGGATCGAGCTGTTTCCCTCGGCGGTGGCGCCGGTGTTCAGAACGATCAGCGTTCGGTCATTGCCGGCGACCGATAATGACGTGCGTAGCGCTCCGAGAAAACCCATCATCCAGCAAAACAGGCCCGTCACCGCCGCAATGACGAGGACCGTCAGAAGCGTGGTGAGCCTGCGGGTCAGAAGATTCAGCCAGTGATATCGAAGCGGCAGGGCCATGCGGGATTCCGGTCAGGTAACCCTTTATGCCACGCGGCGAAGGGCGTCCACGGTTCGCAAACGCGACGATTGATAGGCCGGCCACAAGCCGGCCACGATTCCAACGCCCAATGCGATGCCCAGCGAGCCGACGACGGCGACCGGCGACACCTCAAACTGGGCCAGCGGACGGAAACCGAGCCGTTGGAGGGGAAAGACCAGGAGGAGCGCCACGGTCGGAAAGATCCCGGTCGCCGCTCCGCCCACAGCCAGAAACACGCTCTCCGCGAGGACGATGGCCGCCACCCGCAGGCGCGAAAACCCGATCGCCTTGAAGACGGCCAGCTCGCGGGTCCGTTCGCGGAAACTCATCATCATCGTGTTGCCCGCGACGAGCACGATGACCACCGTGATCACGCCCGCCATGGCCTGCATCAGGGCCGGGATGTCACCGACAGCCTGGATGAACGTGCTCAGGAAAGCGTTCTCGTCCTCGGACTTCGTGGCGTCGGTGCTGTTGGCGAACGTGGCGTCGATTTCTGTCTGGAGCGACCGCATGGCCCCGATGGACCGACACTTGATCCAGAAGATGTTGCAGCGGCTGCCTTCCTCACCGGCGTCTTCCAGGGCGTTTTCCAGGTAGTCGCGGCGCAGGTAAAAGTAGTTCGCCTTCGACCTATGCGTCATGATCTTGACGATGTGGAAATCGAGCTCGAGGTAGGGCGGGACGGTGCTCTTGAGTGTCACGCGTTGCCCCGTGTGCCATCCGTAACGGTCCGCGATCGTCCGGCCGACCACGCAGGCGGTGCGGTCGCGCGTCCACGCGGCGATGTTCTCCGGCGTCATGTCCGCATCGGGATAGACGATCGGGAACGTGTCGACATCTGCCGCGAGGCTCGTCAGCGTGTTTTGCGTGTCCGGCACCTGTCCGCCGAACCACCGCGTGCCGCACACTGCGACCAGGCGCGCGCCGTCCGGGTCGAGCGCCTCGATCTTTCGCCGGAGGCCTGCGGGCAGCCGCCGCGTGATCGTCGTCTTCTGATGGACGGCCAGGCGGAGCTGGCTGGCGTTGGCGTCCTTGACCCCCTTCAACGCGACCACGAACGAGATCGCCGCGACGAAAATGGCCATCGGCAATGCAAATGCGGCGGCCGTCAGCGAGGCCCGCAGCGGATTCCGCCGCAGGTTCTGCATCAGGATGTAACTCAACGTCATCGGCCGGCTCCGGCGCTATGGGCGGTTCGGCGTCACTTCGGGCGAGGGCTGGGACGGCTCCGGCTCAAACAGGCCCTTCTCCAGGTGCAGGATTCGTTGCGCGTGGCCGGCCGCCTTCGGGTCGTGCGTCACCAGCACAATCGTCTTGCCGAAATCCGTGTTCAGCAGGTTCAGCAGCTTCAGGATCGCGTCCGACGTCTTCGCATCCAGATCACCCGTCGGCTCGTCCGCGAGGATGACGTCGGGGTCGGTCACGATGGCTCGGGCAATCGCCACGCGCTGTTCCTGCCCGCCGGAAAGCTGGTTCGGCCGGTGGTCCATGCGGTCGGTCAATTCGACCACGTTCAGCGCGGTTTCCACGCGTTCGCGGCGTTCAGCGGCGGACATTTTGAACAGCAGCAGCGGCAGCTCCACGTTCTGTGCGGCGGTCAACACCGGCACCAGGTAGTACATCTGAAAGACGAACCCGATGTGTTGGCTCCGCCACCGCGTCCTCTCGCGCTCGCTCATCGCATCGAGTTGGGCATCTCCCACACGCACCGTGCCTTCGGTCACGTCGTCCAGGCCACCGACCAGGTGCAGCAGCGTCGATTTGCCGGATCCGCTCGGCCCCATGATCGACACGAACTCACCGGCACCGATCGCCAGGTCCAGGCGGTTCAGGACCGGAATCTCGATTCGGTCCTTGTGATAGACCTTGCGGACGTTTCTCAGCTCGATGTCGGCAGCACTCATGGTCGGCTCCCGATCGCCTCGCGGGCGAACGTTTCCATCGGATCATTCGAGGATCAATGGTAAGCTACAGGACTCTGCGCCGTTCGGCAATATCCGCGACAGCCTGGGCCGCGTGCGTCGAGGGTCGGCTGGTCGGGCGCCGTCGGCCCGAATACAATCCCGGACCATGGCGACTGTCGATTCGAGTGACCGGGCAGCGGTGCAGGCTGGAAACTTTGCCGAGTTGACGCCTCCGCTCACGACGAACGAGGCGTCGGCCGAGGCGGCGCGATGCCTGTTCTGCTTCGATGCGCCGTGTACGCGGGCGTGTCCGACGCATATCGACGTGCCGAAGTTCATCCGTCAGATCCTGCACGACAATCCGCTCGGAGCGGCGGAGACGATTCTGGAGGCCAACATCTTCGGCGGGTCGTGCGCCCGGGCGTGCCCAACGGAGGTGTTGTGCGAGGGGGCGTGCGTGGACAATACGTTGATGCGGGCACCGGTTCAGATCGGGCGGTTGCAGCGGTTTGCGACCGATGCCGGCGACCGCGCGGGCGTGCGATTCTTCGAGGCGGGGCCGGACAGCGGCCGGCGTGTGGCGGTCATCGGGGCCGGGCCGGCGGGTCTTACCTGCGCGCACGAACTGCGTCGCCACGGGCACGCCGTGACGGTGTTTGACGCCCGGGAGATGCCCGGGGGGATCAATACCTACGGAATCGCGTCCTACAAGTACGGCCCCTCGTTCTCGTTGTCGGAGGTGGAGCGCGTCAAGGCCATCGGCGGGATTGACCTTCGGCTCAACGCCAGGGTCGAGGCTGCGCAGGTGGGCGCCATGCTGAAGGACTACGATGCCGTTTTTCTGGGCATCGGGCTGGGCCGGACTATGGCCTTGGGCATTCCCGGCGAGGACCTGCCCGGTGTCTGGGAGGCTTTGGATTTCATCTTCCAGACGCACACGATGCCGCTCGATCAGTGCCGGTGCGGCGAACGGGTCATCGTGATCGGCGGCGGCAATACGGCAGTCGATGTTGCCACCGCGGCGGTGCGGCTGGGCGCCCGAGAGGTCACCATCGCCTATCGTCGCACCGCGGAGGAGATGCCGGCGTTTGCGTATGAATACGAACTGACGAAATCCGACGGTATCCGCTGGGTGTTCTCCGCCGCTCCGCAGCGCGTCGTCAGTGACGGTGGCGCGGCCTCCGGCGTGGCGTTTCTGCGGACGCGCCAGACGGGCGAGGGCCGCGCCGCGAAGCTGGAGACGATCGCCGGGTCGGAGTTCATTCTGGCCGGCGACATGGTCATCAAGGCCCTCGGTCAGGAGCCGCTGCTGGAGATGCTCGGTGCGGTGGACGGGCTGAAGATCGACCGCGGCCGCATCTCGATCGACGCGAAGACCGGCGCGACCTCCGTGCCCGGGTTGTTCGCCGGCGGCGATTGCATCAGCAAGGGGGCCGAGGTCGTCGATGCCGTGCAGCAGGGCAAGACGGCGGCCGCCGGCATCCACTCGATGTTGACACGCGTATCGGATTAGGCCGAATTCCTCGCCGGGACATGCGATGTGTGGTCACGACCTGTAGCGTCGGGGCTTGTCCCCGACGCAGCGGCGCACAGCGCCGCGCTGCGTCACCCACAAGGGGTGACGCTACGGGATGTCGACGGCTCGTTTTGACTGGCGGCGGGCAATCCGGGTCGGCCCGGCGAGCGGACGCCGATTCGAACGGAGCGTCAGTCGCCGAGGGCCTGCATCCTCGACCAGAGGGCCGCGGCGACGGGAACCGCCCTCTGCAGCGCGGCGGGGCCGTCGATTTGGACCGGCGCACGATCTCGCAAGGCCCAGTCGCCCGCGATGAGGACGTCGCGGACGTGTTGGGCGCCGAGGGCGAAGATCAGGTGGGCCGGGGCGTTGCCGGAATCGAGCGGCGTCGGGGGGACGTAGTCGGTGATGACCACGTCCGCGGCGGCGCCGGGTTCGAGCACGCCGAGGCGGATGCCGAGCCGGCTGCCGGCGGTGTGTGCGGCGTGGGCGAGCATAGCGAGGACTTGAGCCGGTGCGATGTCGAGCCCGGCGTCGCGGGCCTTGAACCAGGCGTGCCTGGACTCGGTGAACAGGTCGGAGCCGATGCCGTCGGTGCCGAGCTGGACCCTGGACAGGTCGGCGAGCGGGGCGTAGCCGACGTGGTTGTTCATGTTGGAACGGGGGTTGTGGGCGACGGCCGCGACGCGTTCGGACACGAGCCGTGCATCGGCGGGCGAAAGATGGGTTCCGTGTCCGATGATGCCGGCCCGCGCCACGGCGCTGTCCGGCCCGGCAATGTCCGCCGCAATCAGGCGATCGACCAGCGGGGCGCCATACCGCTCGCGGCATATTCGGTCGTCACAGGGGTCCTCTGCAACGTGAATGTGGACGCCGGTTGCAAACTCGCCGGCCAGGTCTGCACACGCCGCCAAGGTCTCGTCTGACATCGTGAAGGCCGCATGGGCACCCACCATGGCCGCCAATCGGCCGTTGGTGCGGCTCTTGCAGCGTTCGAGATAGCGTCGGTTTTCCGCCAGTCCGGCCGTCGCGCCGGACGCACCGTGGCGGTCAGTCGTCTCGTAACACAGGACGGCCCGTGGGCCGACGGCGGCGATGCCGCGCTCCAGGGCGTCGAGGCTGCCGTCGATGCAGTTCGGCGAGGCGTGGTGGTCGATCAGCGTGGTGGTTCCGCAGCGGAGGGCGTCGAGTGCTCCGACCATGCCGCTCATTTCGATGGCCGACGCATCCAATGCGCGGTCCAGACGCCACCAGACTCGCTCGAGGATTTCGAGGAACGTCCGTGGAGGGTGCCGTGGCGGTGGCATTCCCGGTGCCAGCGCGGAATAGAGGTGGGTGTGCCCGTTGACCAGGCCGGGCAGGACGACCGCGCCGCGGCAGTCAATCGTTTCACCCGCGTCGGAGCGGGGGAGGGCGTCGGCGACGGCCGCGATGGCGTCTCCGTCGATCTGCAGCGCCCCGCGACGGACGCGGGGCGGGCCGTAATCGAAGAGGACGGCGTTGGTGAGTGTAAGCCGCATCGCTGAGAACCCTCGTGAGACAAACCGAGGTAGTCTGAACGGGGGCCGACGAAGTGTCAAAAACACCGGCCTTGCCCGAGGTTTTCTGCGGCCGCACGCGACCTTGACCTTGCACGCGCATCGGTTACCCTGAGGTCATGTCTTGGTCATTCGGACTTTGGAGGTTTTGCCATGACGGAGCGCGTACGAGAAATCCTGGGTTGGTACCGAAGTGATAACCCCGGCACGCTGACAAATCTTTCGCGGATGCTGAACCATGGCCGCCTCGGCGGTACGGGGCGGATGGTCATCCTGCCGGTGGATCAGGGCTGGGAACACGGACCGGCGCGGAGCTTCGGGCCGAACGATGCCGGCTACGATCCACACTATCATTTCAAGCTGGGCATTGAGGCGGGCTTGAACGCGTACGCGGCACCGCTCGGTTTCCTCGAGGCCGGAGCGGCAGACTTTGCCGGTGAAATCCCGTTGATCCTCAAGGCCAACAACCACGACTCGCTCGCCAGCGAGAAGGATTCGTGGCAGGCCCTGACGGCTTCGGTGAGTGACGCATTGCGGCTGGGCTGTGTCGGCGTGGGGCTGACGATCTACCCCGGCTCCGCCCTGCGGCAGGAGATGTACGAGAATCTTCGCATGTACGCCGAAGAGGCCAAGGCCGCCGGGCTGGTCGTCGTCGTCTGGAGTTATCCGCGCGGCAGCTCTCTCAGCAAGGCGGGAGAGACGGCGATCGACGTGGCGGGCTACGCCGCCCAGATCGCGTGTCAGATGGGTGCCCACGTCATCAAGGTCAAGTTGCCGACGGATCACATTGAGCAAGACGCCGCGCGAAAGGTGTATGAGAAGGAAAACATCCCGATCGCCACGGCCGCCGATCGCGTTCGACACGTCGTGCAGTGCGCGTTCAATGGTCGGCGGGTTGTCATCTTCAGCGGCGGCGCCAAGAAGGACCGCGACGCGGATGTATTCGCGGAGATCAAGGCGATCCGTGACGGCGGCGGGTTTGGCTCCATCATCGGTCGCAACACCTTCCAGCGCAAGCGGAACGACGCCCTGAAGTTCCTCGACGAGATCATCAAGATCTACGCCAACTGACGAGACGACCTTTTCTCGGCCGTTCCCGTTGCATGGCCTCGCGGCCAGGAGGCGGGCGTGCGCTCACCCTGCGGAGACCGTCCTGATGAGGCGGCGCTTCCTGGGGCACCGCGTGGTGGTCCGCCTCGCGGCGAGAATATCCGGCCCGTTCGTCCCAATACCCTGTTGAGCGGCGACACCCATCGCGTGTGGACCGGCTGCGAGCCGGTGCGGGCGGGGGCAGCGCCAGAGTATTCTTGTTCAGGAGGTCTTTGGATGTTTCTTCGAAAACCGGTTCTTTTTCTGTTTGCGGCTGCCATGCTCATCACGCCGGCGGCCGGCCTCGGGGCCGCGTGGGCGGGCAGCGATCCCGTTGCGACGCTTCACACCGCGTATTACCTCGAACACGAGGCCCGTGACTTCGCGGCTGCGGAGGACTTGTACCGCAGGGTTCTGGATGCCGGTGCGACAGAGGAACTCCGACTCGCCGCGCAGACCGGTGCGAACCGATGCCGTGATCATCGCGCCGCCGAGGATTTCGCGACGATTATGCCGGCGGACGCAGTGGTGTACCTGGAACTCCGGCGGCCGGGCGAATTGGTCCGCAAGCTGGCCGACATGCTGGGTCTGAGAGGCAGCAGCGTCCGGGAGATTCTCGCGGCGCGTCCGAACGCAAACAGCAATGCGCCGTTTCATATCCCGCAGAAAATCGCTATCAGCCCGGCTCTGTTCGACTTCTTCGAGAGTTTCGGCGGTGCGGCGGTGGCCCTGACGAAGATCAACCCGGATGGTCAACCGGAAGGCGTCCTGGTTATTCATCACGGCGACACCGATCTGCTTCGCGGCGTGATCGAGACGGCGTTTCAATTCGCGCCGACCGCCGCACGGATCCGGGAGTTGCCCACGTTCGGCGGGCATTTTCCGGGCGGCAGCGTCTCGGGTGTGTTGACGGAGTCGCTGTTCATTGTCGGTTCGAGCCGTGACCTCGTCGACGGCGTCGTTGGCCGGTTGTCGGGCGACGGCGGGCCGTCCCTGAGTTCGCGTGAGGATCTGAAGGAGGTCGCCGCGCGCCGTTCGGGGTCGACGCTGTTCGCGTTCGTCGATCTTCAGCGTGCCGTCCGGACGGCCCGTGAACAGGCCGGCGACGACGACCGGGACATGGCCATCGCGGACGCCCTGGTCGATCTCGACGGCCTCCGCTGGGCGACTTTTTCCGCCGGCATCGACGACGGCGTTATGGGGATGGAGTTCGTCGTCCGCCTGGCCGACGACCACCGGAACCTGGTATACAACCTGATGCGTCTTCCGCCGATGACCCGTCAATGTCTGTCGCTCGTTCCGGAGGGGGCCGCCGGTTTCATCGGTCTGGGTCTGAATCCTGCCCTCGCGAATGTCGTCGGGGAACAGGCCGACCATGCCGGTGTCACGGGGTTGGACATCGGCCGTGAGGTTTTCGGCAACATCCGGGAATTGTGCGCATTCGTCGTTCCGGGCAAGGCCGGCGGCAGTGCGCTCAGACCGATTCCGAACGTCGGTCTTCTCATGGCGGTGAACGACCCGGTCCGCTCGAGAGCGTTCTGGAGCCAGATTCTGACGATCCCCGGCATGATGGCCGGGGCCGAGCCGGCGCCGCCGAAGCAGTCCACGATCGGCAACACGCCCGTTACGGTCTTTCAGGCTCCTGAGATCGGTCGCATCTACCTGGCGGACATAGACGGTTGTATCGCGATCGGGCTGACGCGGAACGCGCTGAAGGCGGCGATTCGGACGAAGGCGCGGGGCACGTCCGTCCTGAACGATCCGATTCTGGGCGAGGCCATCGCCGATCTTCCGGTGGACAGCAGCGCGATGCTCGTCGGGCACGTCGGCCGTTTGGCGCAGCTAGGGGCGGCGATGGTGCCGACTTCGGGTGTCATGTCGCTCCAGCCGGCGATGGGGATCCGCATGGCTGCCGGTCAGGCCGCCGACCTGTGCAAGGGGATGGTTTTCTGGGCGGGACTGGGGCAGTCGCCGAATCAGACGACCTTGCGGATGGCGTTGCGGGGTCTGCCAGACGTCAACGCCGCGATCAAGCGGTTCGGCCCGATCGCGAACGCCTTCGCCGGCGTGGTCGCGCACGGAGCGGTCCCATTGGCAGGAGAGGGGACCGGCGGATCAACAGAGCGGCAGGCGGATGGACAGGAGCAGCCGCAATAAGGGCGGTGCCCGCCCGGCGCGCCCTATTCGACTCCCTGCTCCGCCAGCCACCGTTCGGCGTCGATCGCTGCCTTGCAGCC
>CAYQDV010000067.1:0-14333 GCA_964416295.1 uncultured Planctomycetaceae bacterium | reverse complement strand
TGCCGATCTTCCCTCCCGCCGCGTGCGCCGGGCCCGTGGCCGGACCCGGGCCCGAGGGCGAGCCCGGCGAGCGGCTGGCCGAGTGGCTCGAGCGCAACAAGCCGGCCATCGACCTCTCCCGCCGCGCCACCGCCATGGACGACTATTACCTGCCGCTCTTCCGCGGCGAGTCCGACGCCCTCATCGAGGCCCTGCTCCCCAGCCTGAGCGGACAGCGACAGTTGGCCAAAATGCTCGCCGTTGACGCGGCCCGCCAGATGGCGACCGGCGATACCGCCTCGGCGATCGACACCTACCTCACGATCGAGCGGATGGGACATCACGTCGCCCACGGCCACACGCTCATCGAGGGACTCGTCGGGTTGGCCGTCAGCGGCGTCGCCGAGCGGGGCTTCATGCGCGTCGCCGAGTCCGGCAAGGCCGACGCCCGCACCCTCCGATCCGCCACGGCCGAGATGAACGCCCTTGCCGCCACTTTTCCCGACTGGGAGACGATGATGCGCGGTGAGCAGATCTTTTCATCGACGATTGTCGATGATGCGATGGACCTTCCGGGCATGATGCCCCTGGCCCTCGGGCAGTTTCCCGCCGGACAGGGCCGGCCGCCCGCGCCCACCGGCTGGACCCGCCTCGCCGCCCGGCTCCGGCGCCTCTTCTTCCCCGACCGCGCGATGAAGAAGCACCTCCGCGAACACTACGACACGCTTATCGCCGCGACTCGACATGACGACGGCTCCGTCGGTATGAAGATTTCCGAGGACGAGGTCTTCGCCCGCATCCCCGCGTGGGATGTCGCGGCCCGGATGTTCCTCCCCTCGCTCGAGCGTTGCTACGAGCTGACCCTCCGCGGTCGCAGCAACTTCGTCCGCGCCCGGACCGCCCTCGCCGTCGCCGCCTACAAAAAAGACCACGGTGATAACCCACCCGCGCTGGCGGCCCTCGTCCCCGGCTACCTGCCCGCCGTCCCCCTCGACCCGATGACCGGCCACCTCCTCGAATCCGACCGGCCCGCCAACGCCCCCAACGGCGGGCTGCTCTTCGTCAATCGTGACCGCGAAAAGACGCTCCGAAAAAAGCGGAAGCGGCCCGCCGTCGGCGGATCGAGACAGTCGCGCTGGCGGCGCTACGCCGAGTCGTTCGCCGCCCGCTACCGGCTTACCCCCCCGCAACAGGCGGCAGCCGAGGCCGTCGTCCACGACATCGAGACCCGGGCCGCGCGGTTCGAGGCGGCCCGCGCCGATGAAATCGAGCGTATGAACGCCGCCGGCCAGTTCCGCCGGCTCAACGACAAACTCGCTCCGCTCGACGCCATGTTCGACGAACTGCAACGCCGACTGGACGGCATCCCCACCGCCGACCAGAAGGCCGGCGCCCGGGACGATTGATGCAAACCGACGCCCTCAACCCCGCCACCGCTGTTCAAAAAGGGACTCCATGACCCCCGCACACCCACGCCTCACCGGCGTCCTCATGCTGACACTCGGTCTCTTTTCCGCCCTCCGCGCCGACGCCGCCGATTCGCTCATCGATCTCCTGCCCGAAAACACCCTCGCCGCCCTGCACATCCCTCGACCCCAACGGGCCCTCGCCCCGGCCGTCCTGACGCCCCTCTTCGAGACCCTGGCCCCCGACAAGCGGACCGCCCGCCTCTGGACCGACGCCGTCAAGCGACTCCCCGGCGCCGTGCTCATCGCCTCGGTCGCCCCGCGCGGCCGCGACCTCGCGGACGCCGACCTCATCATCGCCCTCTCCCTCCGGCAGCCCGGCGCGTCGTTGGACGACCTCGTCGACAAGACCCTCCTCCCCGCGATTCTCGCGGCATTTGGCGTGTCCCCCGACGCCGCCCGGCTCGACCGCGGCGGAAATGCCACACAAATCTACATTCGCCCGAGCGACCGGCCCGTCTTCGCCTTTGCCGTCCGGGACAAGCTCGCGTTCGGATCGACCGACCCCCGGCTCGTCCTGCGATGGAAGGCCGGCGCCTGGCCCCCGCGCCGCTGGACCGACCTGCCCGGCGCCCGCCGGATGCTCGCCCGGCTCCCCGCCGCTCCTTCCGCCCGCATTGTCTTCAACCCGCTGCCCCTCGTGCGCCGCATCGAAAAACCCAAACCCAACAGCGGACTCGAACTCGCCCTCAAGGTCCTTGCGCCCGAAGATGTGCAGGCCGCCGCCGCCGATCTGTCCTGGCACGGCGCCGCCCTCGCCATCGAGGTCCACGTCGCCCTCGCCGAAGAATGCCACGGCGTCGCCCGGATCCTCACAAGACCGCCGAGCACGCCCCGATCGCTCGGCGTCTTTCCGCCCGACTTCCTCGCCATCGCCCGCGTCGGGTTCGGCAGCGGAGCCTCCATCGTCCACGAGATATACGCCCTGACCGACCGCTTCGACGACGCCATCTCCGCCGAATACCGCACGGAGCTGGCCGAGTTTAACAAAGAGATCAGCGTCAAGTTCGAGCAGGAGCTGCTCGGCAACCTCGTCGGTGAGATGGCGTTCGGCCTCCGCGTCGACTTCACCCGCCGGAATCCCATCGGATGGGCCGCCGTCTTGCCCCTGCGCGATTCCGCCGCCTTCTCCGGCCAACTCGACCGGCTCATCGCCCACTTCAACCTGACCTTCGAAACCTCCGGTGAGACCGATCCGCCCATCCGCACCGCAACCGGCACCTACCCCTTCGCCCTGTTGATCCACGACGGACGGCTGCTCCTGGCGGACTCCGCAGAGACTCTCGTAGATATCACGACATACGCCGGCGGCACCGGTGATCCTCCGGTCGCGCCCAATCTTCGCGCCTGCCTCACCGCCCTCGGGCAGCCGAACCAGTTTTGCGCCATGCTCGACCTCGACCAGCTCCGCCGCCGCGTGCCGATCCTGCCGATGGTCGTCGGGCCGAAGTTTGCGCCCCTCCTCGCGAAAGGCTCGATCGGCGCGTCGTCGACCTTCGAGGAACACGCCGTCCGCCTGAATCTTCGCTGGTCCTTCGCCAATGCCTCGGATCCGAAACGAAAGGATCGCCCGCGTTCGGCATCGGACGCGCCCTCCACCGTCGCGGCCGACGCGCTCGTGACGCTCATCCGATCCGCGGTCGCCTCGGCCAGTGCCGCCCGCCGCCAGTCGCAGCGGATCATCAGCCAGTCCAACATGGGCACCCTCGGCGTGGCGTTACGCACATACGCCGAAAAACACCACGGTGCTTTTCCCGAGAGCCTTTCCGATCTGCTCCGCGCGGTCCCCGACATCGCCTCGCTCGACCGGCTCGTCAGTCCCTATGACGGACACGGCCCAAAGTCCATCGACGACGTGGAGAGACAGTCCTACGTGATCTACCGGCCGGGCCTCAGCACCAAGAGCGATTCCCGCGAGATCGTCCTCGCCGAACGCGACCCCGGCGACCGCGGCGGCGCCAACTTCCTCTTTGTCGACGCCCACGTCCAGTTCATCGCCGAACCCCGCGCCTCCGAACTGCTTCAAGCCCTCCGCACAGGCGCCTCCGAGGTTCGTCCGTAAAGGAACGGGCGCCACCGCCCCACCGGATGCGGAGAACGGCCGCGCCGGCGACGTCCCCGCGACGCGCCGGGGAGCACGGGAGGCCCTGAAAATCTTCGTGATACCCTTTATGGGCGCATCGCGTTCAGGAGGCGGGGGACGGCGGCGGCGAGGGAATCGGCGAGTAGCAGGTGCCGGCCGCGGGCGGCGAGGTCGCGGACCGCTGCGCGGTGTGATTGGCCGTGGCCGGTCAGCACGTGGACCGCGCCGGCCAGGCCCGCCCGGCGGGCCGTCTCGATGTCGGTCACGTGATCGCCCACGATCCAGGACACCTCCAGCGCCAGCCCCAGCCGATCGCGCAGGATCATCAACATTCCCGGGTTCGGCTTGCGGCATGGATGGTCCGGCCGGTCGTAGGGCGGCCGGGCGTCGGCGTGGAACGGACAGGCCGCCACGGCATCAATCCGCCCTCCGCAGGCCGAGACCAGTCGGTCGACCTCCGCCTGTGTTCGCACAAAGGCCTCCCAGTCGTACAGCTCGCGCCCGATGCCGGACTGATTGGTCACGACCACGACCGGCAGGCCGGCGCGGTTCAGCACCGCGATCGCGGCGCCCGCGTCCGCCGTGAGCCGGACATCGGCCGGATCGTGCAGATAGTCGACGAGTTCGACGATCACGCCGTCGCGGTCGAGGAAGACGGCCGGTTGCCGAGGCTCGGCGCTATCGTGTCGACGGATGTCGACGTAGATGCCGTCCTGGATGTTGTCTGAAACGGAATTCATGCCGTTGTGCCGTCGACGTCAATCCGTGTTCGGCTTCCATCGCGTGCGCAGCGTGTGCGGCACGCCCAACAGGTCACACAGTTTGCCAACCACAAAGTCGACGACTTCGTCGACGCCGCGCGGCCGCAAATAGAAGCCGGGCGAGGCGGGACAGATCATGCCGCCCGCCTGTGAAATCCGGAGCATGTTGGCAATGTCGATCTGTGAGATCGGCATCTCCCTCGGCACGAGCACGAGCCGGCGGGCCTCCTTCAGGTGCACCGCGGCCGCCCGCGTGATCAGGTTGGCCCCTGTTCCACACGCGACGTCCGCCAGGGTGTTGACACTGCAAGGACAAATGATCATCGCATCCGTGAGGAACGACCCCGAGGCCAACGCCGATCCGACGTCGCGGTAGGCGTGGAGCGTCACGGCGGCGGCGGCGTCTTCGCCGACCAGCGCGGCGGGGGTGGGGTCTGTGATGTCCAACTCCTCGGCCAGCAACTGCCGGCCGTGGGGAGAGATGATCAGATGCACCCGCGCGCCGGCCTCACAGAGTATCCGAAGCAGGCGCCGGGCATAGGCGGCGCCGCTCGCGCCCGTGATGGCGACCACCACCTGCCTTTCCATGAGGTCTCCGTGTCGAGATCAGGACCGTTTGGGGCGAGCGCGTCTCAGAGCGCATACCCGCAGTTGGAGCCGCGGTCGACCGCTCCCTGACGGTCGCCGCCTTGATCAGGCGCGGTTCTGACCGAGCGCGTGCCATCGTGACACATACGGTCAATCCGCCCCCGAAGCGAGCATGGTAAGCGAGGACAGGCGTTCCCGCGCCTCGTCCGCCCAGCAACTGTCGGGGTATCTCCGCACAAGTTCGTCTAGTGTGGCCTTGGCCCTGTCCAGAATCGAGTCCTCATCGAGGGCCTCGGCGAGGCGAAACAACGCTTCGGCTCCGGCGGGGCGTCCGTTGAGCTTCGCGGTGATCGTCCGAAAGCGTGTGATCCGCTGAAAGACGGACGGAATCAGGCCGGCGAGGCGGTTTTCGATATAGTCGCCTGTAGTTGATTGGGGGAAGGCGTGAGCAATTGCGGTGAGGTTAGCGCGATAGTGGGAGTCCTCGGGATCGAGCCAGAGGAGGAGTTGGACCGGGTGCACGCGAAGGTCGGGGTCTCCGCGGCGCTCGCCGAGGACGTCTCGCAACGGCCGGCGGGCGTCGTCCCGGCAGGCCGCCAGCATGTCCTCGAGGCGCCGGGCCTGCAACAGGATGATCGACGTATCAATGCCGAGGCCGGAGGAGACCGGCGCCTTGCCGAACATGGAGGCCACGGCGAGTCCGCCGGCGTCGTGGGCGCCGGCCTCGGGCTCGGCGGCGCCGTCGTCGACAGCGGTTTCCGATCGGAGTCGCCCGAGCAGTGCGAGGGAGCCGTCCAGGTCGCCGTCGCGGGCACGGAGAACCGCCAGACGACCCATGGCGACGGCGGCGACGGGGCCGGCGCCGGGGAACTTTTCGACGATCGTCTTCCAAGTGTCGCGAGAGCGCGGGCTGGGAAGGCCGGCGTCGTATTCCGCGCGGTGGTCAAACTCGAGACGGGCCTGTCGCAACCGCTGGTCGAGCGCCCGTCCCTTGAGGTACAGGACGCTCGGGACATAGCGCGACGCGCCGAAACGGTCCATGAACGAATCGCATCGGCGGACGGCGTCGGCGCGATCCTGTTCCAGCCGCGTGGCGACGCGGCGGATGGCCCGGTCCAGGCACTCGCGATGGAGCGCGTCGTAGGACGACCGGCGGGAGGTCTCCCACCAGCGGCGCGTGGCCTCGACGCGGGCTTCCGCGTCGACATCGACCGGACGAAACATCTTGCCGCTGGGTCCGATCTCGTGTTCGAGGATGTGATACTCCAAAACGTCGCGTCCGACCTGCCGGTAGAAGATCAGCACGGGCAAGGCGAACAAAACCGCGAGGATCGGCGGGATTCCGCCGGGCCGGTATCCGATGATGCGGGCGACGCCGAGGGCGGCGGCGCAGATGATACACGATCCGAGGAGGGCGAGAAACCAGGGCGCATAGAGGAGCGCCTGGTTTCCGACGCTCGACGGCTGCGACCCCGCCGGCTCCCACGACGCCATGACGAAATACAAAGCGACGGGAACCAGCCCGAGGAGCGCCGAGGCGTATCGGAAGGACAGCCTGAACGGGCGGATGGCGGTGATGGCGCAGCCGCCCAGAACGGTGAGGCCCAGCCACGGCATGGCCGCGAGAAAAACGACCATCGACGCAAAGATAATCGAACACGGAAAGCGGTAGAGGATCGCCACGAGGATGGGAATCGAGCACAGCGATGCGAACAAAAGGCCCATCGTGATGCCATGGGCCCGCACCCGCTGCACGCTGATCGGATAGGTGAGGAAGTCGGTCAGCGTGACCTGCTTCGCCCCCACGGGATTGACCGAGTGGTGCATGAGCGTGACGTAGCCGTCATACGACCACGGGGAATAGACGCCCGTGCGAAGCCAGAATGTGAAACAACACAACCCGGCGAAGAGCAGCGCCAGCAACGACAACATGAGCACCGCCCGGCGGCGATAACGCGGCGCGGTCCGCGACCATACGTCGATAATCGGCAGGGCCGGGCTGGCGGTGGTGTCGCTCTCGGGCGTCATGGGTCCTTTCGTGCGAGATGGACCGTCACGATCCCCCCCGTGAGTGCCTGTTGGAGAACGGCGGCAAACCCCGCCGACCGGAGCGCGGCGGTCATGCCCGCCGCATCCACAAACGATAGCACCGACTGAGGGAGGTAGCGATAGGCGCCGGACCGATCGCCGCTGAGGGCGGTAGCGACCCTCGGCAGGATTCGGCGAAAGTAGAGCGCGTAGGCGGCGCGGAGGAGTCGGGAGCCGGGCATCGAGAATTCGAGAATCACGGCGCGGCCGCCGGGTGCGAGGACGCGGTGAAACTCGCGCAGGCCGCGGACCAGGTCCTGAAAGTTTCGTACGCCAAACGCGCAACTGACGATAGTGAAGCTCTCATCGGCGAAAGGCAGCGACAGGCCATCGGCTCGAAACCAGCCAATCGAAGCGGCGTCGCGCCTGCGCGCCAGCGCCAGCATCTCCGCGGCGAAATCGCACCCGGCGACCAGCGCCGGCCGAGCCGCGGCAAACGCCCGCGCGAAGTCGCCCGTTCCGCACGCCACATCCAACACGGCATCGCCGGGGCCGACGCCGGCCATGTCGACCGCTGCGCGCCGCCAGTAACGGTCGCGGCCGGCCGACAGGAGGCGGTTGACCCGCTCGTAGGTGGGGGCGATCCGGTCGAACATCACACGGACCCGCGCGGCCTTGTCGGCTTGCGCGTGGGGGTCCGCCAGGCCTGCCGGGTCCCAGACCGAGTTCACGTTCGAGCGCGTCATCACCGCGAATCCTGGTGCTCCGTGACGCCTCATTGGGTGGGGAGTATGGGCGTCCCGCTGGTGTGTTTCCTCTGAGAACGCGCGGGCGATCTTGCCCACATCGCCAGCCCATCCAAGGCGCGTAGGGTCCGCTGTCACAACCACCGGATGAGCACGCATAAGACGACGGAGAGCAGCCCCACGATCAACATCGCGTGCGACCACGGCTTCTGAAAAAAGACCTTATACATCACGACCAACACGACCATCATACCGTAGAGCGTACACATCACCCACAGCCGCAGCGCGAGAAGGCGCGCCCCCATCACAGACCCGGCCAACCCGACAACAAACAGGACTGTCCCGACTGCGAGCCGGTACTGGCCGCGGCGGATGCTTCGGTAGTCCTGCCGCGTTTCCTCCGACTTCTCGCTCCCGCGACGCCGGGCCTCCGCCAACGTGAATGGCTTGTTGCACTCCGGACACCGCCGCGCCGTCAGCCCCGTCAGGTTGTGGTCGCACCACGGGCAGAGATGGGGCGGCTCGGACGGCACAGGCCCGTCCGGGTCGCTCGACTGGACCAGCGGGCTTGATCCCGCCGCCGGTGCGTAGCGGAACGCGCTGGCCCGGCTCGTTTCTTCCGCGTCCCGGACGCCGTATCCATCGACGTCATTCGGACGGTCGACGTCCGTCATGGCAATCCATACTCCGACCATCGTCCCTCGACGAGCCGGGTGACGGCGTCGGTCATGGCGAGGCGGCGCGGCCAGTCGCGCACGACGCCTTCGCCGGGGATCTTGCGCGTGGCATCGATGCAGATCTTGCTGCCGGCGCCTTCATAGGGGGCGGCGTGATCGAGGATGTCCATCGGCCCGTCGACGATCATCGTATCGCGACGGGGGTCGACGTTGGCGCCGACGGCAAACATGACGGCCTGTTCGTCGTGGACGTGGACGTCCTCGTCCACGATGATGATGAACTTGCTGAACATCATCTGCCCGGCCCCCCAGATGCTGCTGGCCACCTTTCGGGCCTGATAAGGATATTCCTTCTTTATTTTGACAAAGCAGAAATTGTGAAACGCCCCCCACATCGGCAGGTGGTAGTCGAGAATGTCGGGGATGAGCATCTGCAGGAGCGGCAGAAACACGCGCTCCGTCGCCTTGCCCATCGGATAGTCCTCCATCGGCGGCGGACCGACGATGGTCGTCGGGTAGATCGGATCCCGGCGATGGGTGATGGCGGTCACGCGCAGGGTCGGGCACTGCGTCGCGAGGCTGTAGAACCCGGTGTGGTCTCCGAACGGTCCTTCGCGGGCCGTCTCGGTCGCGCTGACCCAACCTTCGATGACGATCTCGGCGTTGGCCGGCACGTCGAGGGGCACTGTGGTCGCGGGCACCATCGGGAGGCCCCCGCCATTGAGGAAGCCGGCAAAAACGAGTTCGCTGAGGTCCGGCGGTAGAGGGCAGGTTGCGGCATAGGGCAGGACACTCTCGCCGCCGAGGACGATCGCCACGGGCATGTCCTTTCCGGCCGCCGCCCACATCCGGTGATGTCGCGCCCCGTCGTGATGCACATGACAATGAAACACGGCCGAGCGAGGGCCGGTCACCTGGATCCGATACATGCCCACGTTCGGCTCGGACCCATCGGGCGCCGTCGTATGGATGCCGGCGAACGTGATGTATCGCCCGGCCGGCGGGACGGCGGCCGTCGTCGAGGTCGCAGCGTGAGATGCCGGCGGGGCGTGGATGACATCCGCGTCGGCCCCGCCGTCGAACGGCCAGCACTGAATGACGGGCAGCGCGAGCAGATCGGCGTCGTCGGTGTGGACGACCTCCTGGCAGAGTCCGCGCCGCACGCGCTTCGGCCCGTAGCCCGCGATCTTCGCCAGCTCGGGCAGCATCTTCATCTTCTGCATCAGGCCTGCCGGCGGCACGGGGTGGATCAGACGTGAGACTTTTTCCGCCAGCGATTCAAAGCTGTCGGTGCCCAGCGCCATTCTCATGCGGGCGTAGCTGCCATAGAGATTGATCGCCACCGGCATCGTGTGGCCGCGGACCCGCTCGAAGAGCAGCGCGCAACCACCGTCGCCGCCGTGAACCGGGTCGGTCGCTGGGGCGCCGGCGGTTCCCTCGGGCGCGGGCGACTTGCTGACGCGGTCGGCGATGGCGGAAATCTCGAGGGCGGCGTCGCATTCGACGCCGACACGCCGCAACTGTCTCGCCGACTCCAGCGCGTCCACAAACGACCGCAAGTCCGGATAGGCCAACGCACGCTCCCGCGCCAAGGATTCCCCCGACTGATCACGACAGACCGGCCACGATATCCCGCCCCGCAAGGCGGCACAACGGGCAGACCGTCGGCGGACAGCCGGGCGGGTTACGGCGCCATGAGCGTGCCGACGAACAGATCGATGTCCAGCCCGTCCGATGCGCCGTTGGCGTCCATGTCCGCGGCGCAGATCACCCGGGCGTCGGCCGTCTGGCCGATGAGGGCCGAGACGAAAGCGGGGATGTCGCCGAGGTCGACGAGCCGGTCGCCGTTGGCGTCGCCCCGCAACTCGACGTCGAAGAGGCCGTCGCCGTCGGGATCGAAGACCGTCGGGTCAATCGTGGGCAGGGTGCAGGGTTGGAGTCCGTCATCCGGCCCGCCGGGCGGCGGGAAGAGCTGCATGACGACCGGCTGGGGTCGATTACCGCTATTGTCCCAGAGGTTGAAGAGGGTCTCGCCGCGGTTTCCGGGGGTTCCGAAGAAGGGATTGTTGAGATAGAGAAAATCGATGTAGGAACGGCTGGACGATTCATATTGCAACAGGACGCGAACGCCGACGGCGAAGCCGGGGATCTGGAAGAAGGTGTCGTCCCAGAACTGGCCGTCGGCGTAGGTCTGCCCGACGGGCGCGGCCTGGATCGCAGCGAAGCCGGCGTTGGTGAAGCCGCGCGGTGGGATGCGATTGTCCTTGAAGACCTTGTTGGAGACCGCGACGTGGAACGACGGTCCCTGCGGGCGGTTCAATTGGGTGGCCAGCGCGGCATCGATTCCGAACTTTGCTTCATAGACTTTTGTCGTTGCTTCGTCGAGCTGGTTGAGGACGGGGTCATAGCCGCCGAACTCGATGAAGGGCGTCTGGTTGTCGGTGCAGTCGAAATACTGGACGGTCAGGAACATCCGCCGTCCCTCGGGATACCCGGTGGGCAGCTTGTGGCCGGTCTGATTGGTGACGCGAACGAGCAACTGGTCGATGCCGGGAGTCTGGGAACTGTCGAGAAACACCTCGAGGTCGGCGGCGCACCGGAGCATCTTGTCGTTTCGGAGGATGTTGGCGTCGATGCCCTGCTCATCGCCGAAGCCCAACTCGCCAAGACCGGCGGACCCCCACTGTCGCTTGATGGCGTCGAGCACCCAGGTGGCGGCACCGCTGAACTGATGCTGGCCAAGGTCGTCTCGGGGCGTGAATTCGAAATCGCAGGCCGTCGCCGCCGACCCGTGCGACATGTGGCAATGCTGGCACTTGGAGATGTTCACCTGGCCCGGGCCGCCGAAGCGGTCTCCGAGGAGTACGCCACCGTTGGCGAAATCGCTCTTGAGCCATTCGCTGAAGGTTCGCTGCTCGGGGATCATCTCGTATTTGTTGCCCGTCGGGTGGGCGACGCCCGTGCCGTTGAAGACGAAGGCGCTCTGCTGGGGGTCGACCGGATGAAAGTGGGGCACGCCGACGTCGTGGCAGCTTGCGCAGACCGCCGCGGTCTCATGAAGCGGGGACTCGAAGGTTCCGAGCGGATGGAAGATTTCGCAGTTGACCTCCGGCGGTACGGCGGCGCCGGGAATGGCGGCGAGCGGAAACGGCCCGCGACGCCGGTCCTGCGGATCGATGACGTATCCGCCGTTGCCGTTGCCGCCCGGCATGGGCGGATTGCCCAGGTCGAACGATTGAATCGGGGCGTTGGCGCCCAGGTCGGACAGGATTTGCGCGTCGGGGGGCGGCGCTGCTCCGCCGCCGATGCCCGGCAGCGGATCGACGAGCCGGTGACAGAAGTTACAGGTCACGCCGTCACGATCCTCGAATGTCAGGGCCGAGCCGTCGGACGGGGTTGAGCGGCCGTCCAGCCATCCGCGCGGGGCGTGGCAGCGGATGCAGGTTTCGCCGATGCCGGGGGCGTCGGCCTCGGCAATGTCAAGACAGGCATAGAAAACCGGATCGCGAGCCGCCTGGGCCTTCAGGCTGCCGGTCCAGTCTCCGTAGATGTTCAGCGTGCCGCCGTGGCAGCCGAGACAATCCTGGTTCGCCGGAACGATCGGAACCGCCAGACCGTTGGGCTGGGTGCCGCGGATGAAGAAGTTTCCGGGCGCCGTGTTGAGCGGCAACTCGGCGGGCTGCCCATAGGCAGTGGCGCCAAACCATGTGATTGCCATCAAAACGATTACAGATTGGGCCGTCGCGCGCATGGCTTCTATCCCCTTGAAGAATCGCGGTGTGTCTTCTGCGGACGGGAGCCGGTCGCAACAAATCCGGACCCCATCTCGTCCGAGTAGTATATGGTACCGAAAAGCAATCGACATTGCAATGCCCCACTCCATTTGCTTTACATAGCGGGACGACGCTAAGTCCTTGTCCGATCGGGCGTTGGCCATCCCTGCGGTCGCGGGAGCGGACCATGTCCTTGGATCGGTCAGGCCCGGGCAGGGCTACATGACAGATTGGGCCTGGGATTGTGCAGAGGACCCTCGTCGGGTGAGTCTCGACTGTCACGAACCCCCTTGGGCGGGGTCCGTGACAGTCTTGGCGGCAACGCCCGGCCGCCGCCCCAATGGGTGCCGCTGGCGGCTTGTCCGCCAGTGCATGAACGGAGAGCACCGTGCACAGGCAGTGGCAAACACGCTGCCCGCGACACCCCGCCGCCGATTGTGTCACGGACCCTCTGGGTAGCTCCGACGCTCGATCGGATGGCGTACCGGACGTTGGGGCCTTAAACTGAGCCGCTATTCCAAGGGATAAGGAGACGCATTGATGACCACCGCGACGAGTCCGAAGGCCGCTGGAGCGCGGATCGTGCATGCCCCCCGCGGGAGCGATATTTCGTGCAAGGGCTGGCACCAGGAAGCAGCCCTGCGGATGCTCCACAACAACCTCGACCCCGACGTGGCCGAGGACCCCGACCGCCTGATCGTCTATGGCGGCACCGGCAAGGCGGCGCGGAGCTGGGCCGACTTTGACCGGATCGTGCGTGCCCTGCGCGATCTCGGCAACGATGAGACGCTCCTGGTGCAGAGCGGCCGGGCGGTGGGGATCGTCCGGACGCACGAGATGGCCCCGCGCGTGCTCATCGCCAACGCCCTGCTCGTGCCGAAGTGGGCGACGTGGGACGAGTTCCGCCGGCTCGAGGCGATGGGGCTGACGATGTTCGGCCAGATGACGGCGGGAAGCTGGATCTACATCGGCACGCAGGGGATTCTGCAGGGGACCTACGAGACGTTCGGAGCGGCGGCGCGGACGCACTTCGGCGGAGACCTGGCGGGGCGCTTCGTGCTGACAGCGGGGCTGGGGGGCATGGGCGGCGCCCAGCCGCTGGCAGCGACCATGCACGGGGCCGCGTGCCTGGTGATTGAAGTCGACCGGCACAGAATAGACAGACGACTCGAAACGAAGTATCTCGACGAGGCCTGCGAGGACCTCGACGAGGCCCTCGACCGGATCACGGCGGCCCGCACCGCGAAGCGGCCGCTCAGCGTCGGGCTGCTGGGCAACGCCGCGGCCGTCCTGCCGGAACTCGTCCGCCGCGGCGTGACGCCGGATCTGCTGACCGACCAGACCAGCGCCCACGACCCGCTCAACGGCTACGTGCCGCACCAGATTCCCTATCCCGAAGCGACGGCCCTGCGGGAGCGCGACCCGGACGAATATGTCCGACTGTCGATGGAGGCGATGGCGGCGCACGTCCGGGCGATGCTGGCGATGCGGAAGGCCGGAGCGGTCACGTTTGACTATGGCAACAACCTGCGGGGCCAGGCCCAGGCCGCGGGCGTGGCGGAGGCCTTCGAGATCCCGGGGTTCGTGCCAGAATATATACGGCCGCTGTTTTGTGAAGGCTCCGGGCCGTTCCGCTGGTGCGCCCTCAGCGGCGATCCGGCGGACATCCGGACCACCGACGAGGTGATCCTGCGTCTGTTCCCGGAAGACGCCCAGTTGGCGCGGTGGATCCGGCTCGCGGGCGAGCGGGTCAAGTTTCAGGGCCTGCCGTGCCGCATCTGCTGGCTGCGGTATGGCGACCGGGCAAAGGCCGGGCTGGCGTTCAACGAGCTGGTCCGCTCGGGCAGGGTGTCGGCGCCGATCGTCATCGGCCGGGATCATCTCGACTGCGGCTCCGTGGCCTCGCCGAACCGCGAGACCGAGGGGATGAAGGACGGGTCGGACGCCATCGCGGACTGGCCGATTCTCAACGCCCTGGCGAACACGGCCTGCGGCGCGAGCTGGGTGTCGGTGCACCACGGCGGCGGCGTCGGCATCGGCTATTCGCTGCACGCGGGCATGGTGTGCGTGGCCGACGGGACCGACGCGGCGGCCGAACGGCTCGAGCGGGTGCTCACGTGCGACCCGGCGACGGGGATATTCCGCCACGCCGACGCGGGCTATGAACGGGCGCAGACGGTCGCGCGAGAACAGGGGCTACGCGTCGCAACGTGACGACGCTGAAAGCCGAAA
>CAYQDV010000066.1:0-14537 GCA_964416295.1 uncultured Planctomycetaceae bacterium | reverse complement strand
TCGGATCGGGCGTGCAGAGTTCACCGCAGGTGTCACACACGCCGAAAAAAGACCGGGCGAGACACCGTCAATCCAGCGGCGGCGCCGCGGACAGGGCCGTGGAGGGAGCCGCCGGCTCGTCGGGAGGAACCTGTAGATAGGCCAGCGTGTCCGCCAGGATGTCGCGAACCGCCGGAGCCGCAACCGTTCCACCATAGTATCCCAGCGAGCGCTGGGGCCGGCGGATGGCGACGAGGGCCACGACCTGTGGGCTTCGTGCCGGCGCGCCGCCGACGAACGACCCGACGTATGCGTTGCGCGCATAGCCGTGGCCACGGTGTTTTGCGATTTGCGCAGTTCCGGTCTTTCCGAAGACCTGGTATTGGGCGAGGGCCGCCCGCCGGCCGGTCCCCCGACTGACCACGGACAGGAGAATCCTGTTCTTGAGGGTGCCGGCGATCTCCTCGCTGACGACGCGACCGACCGGTGGTGGATTTGAGAAATCGTTGACGAGGCGTCCGTCGGCATCCAGCACCGCACGGATCACGTGCGGTTGCACGAGCAGGCCTCCGTTGGCGAAGACGGCAAACGCCCGAACGAGTTGGACGGCCGTCACGGAAATCTCCTGTCCCATCGGCACGCTCGTGACCGAAAAGTCGTCCCAGCGTTCAAGCGGACGCACCCGCCCGGGGTCCTCGGCCTGAAGATCGATGCCGGTCCTCTCGCCGAAGCCGAAACGCGTAACCCAGTCATGCAACCTCTGATCGCCCAATCGCTGGCCGATCTTGGCCATGCCGATATTGCTGGACTTCACCACGATGTCCGCGAACGACAGCAATCCGTAGGGGTTGTGATCGTGCAGGACGCGCTTTCCGATCTGCCAGAGGCCCATCTCGCAGTCGATCATGTCGCCCAGCCGGGCCACGCCTTCCGCCAGCGCCCCCGCCGCCACAAATGGCTTGAACGTGCTGCCCGGCTCGAACGGATCGGTAATCGCCCGATCGCGATAGCGGTCCGTGCTGTAGTCGCGGTAGTGGTTCGGATCAAACCCCGGCACGCTCACGAGCGCGAGGATCGCGCCGGTCCGCGGCTGCATCACGACGGCCACGGCGCTCTCGGCGGCGAACTCTTCGACCGCCGACACCACGGCTCGCTCGGCGATCGCCTGTATCTCCGCGTCGATCGTCAGCACGACGTGCAAGCCGTCTCGCGCGGGCCGGTAGCCCCCTTCCGCGAGCCAGAACGCCTTCCGGCGGGCGTCGCGAATGATCGTCTTGACGCCGTTCTCACCGCGGAGCCACGCGTCGCACTGCCGCTCGAGGCCGGTCACGCCAGTCCCGTCGGGCGACACAAACCCGATCAGCGGCGCGGCGAGATCATTCATGGGATAGGTTCGACACGGCTCATCGAAGACGCCGAGTCCGTAGATCCCGGCTGCCTTGATCCGGTCCGCCTGGTCCTCGGTCACGCCTCGCTGGATCACGAAAAAACGGCGATCCCCGGCGGCCAGCAGATCGGCGCCCACCTCCACCGCATCGAGACCGAGGATCGTCGCCACCTTGCCGGCGGTCTCGTCCTTGTCCGGCAGGATCTTCGGATCGGCAAACACGCTGCGGCGGAGCATCGTACCGGTCAGGATGCGCCCCCGGGCATCGACGATGAAACCGCGCCGCGCCTTGATGGGAATCACGGATCGCTGTTGACGCCGAGCGCGGGACAACAGGCTCGGTCCGTCGTGGGCGTTGATGAGAATGAGCCGGCCGATCAGCCCGACGAACGCGATCATCACCGCAGCAATGATCGCCCGGGCAACAAGGTGTGAATAACGCGACCGCAAGGCATCCATTCCTTCGCCAGTCGGCGTGGGCGTCTTTCTGAGGCAGCGTCGCCTCTCGACTCAATCCCGCCAGGACTCGCCACCGCTGGTCTCCACTGTCGCCGCGGGCGGCACCACCCGCAGTCCCAGGGAGCGTGCACGACGGCGAATCTCATCCGGGCCGCGCAGCCGTGCCAAGTCCATCTCCGCCTTCCACAGCCGCTGCTCGAACGCGGCTTGTTCGCGGTACAGCGACTGCGTCCGGTTGGCGACCTTCGCCGATTCCTGCCGCAGTGCCACGATTGCGACTCCAACCGCAATCAACATCGTCAACGCCAGCAACCCGCGCGCCACGGTCACGGCTTCCTCCTCCGCTACTGGCGACCATCGAACAGGTCCACGGCACTCGCGGACATCGCCGTGGAATTGGCGATGAGGGGCAGGCGCAGGCGGATGCCCGGTTTCAGCCTGTGCTTGTCCTCAAGGCGATCGCGATTCAGCCGGTACAACTCGTTAAACCGCTTTTCGTTGCCCAGTTCACGACGGGCAATCGCCGACAGGCTGTCACCGGATCGTACCTCGTACCATCGAAATCGTCTCGTGCGGCTTGATGGAGACGTGGCGGTCCGGGCGACCTTCTTCCGAGCGGTGGCATTCGTGGCGTGGCGCGAGCCCGAGCGGCCCGACGGGCGTCGAGCCTCCTGCCCGATCGAACGCGGAATCCGCACCTCACTGTTTTTCTTGCTCGTCCGCGACGGCGTGATGGCTGCCGCGGCGAACTGCGGGGCCGGCTCGAAGACCGACCCGGTGTCATCGAGTTCGGGAATCTTCAGGGCATCATTGGCTCGGACGGAGTTGATGTCCGTCAGGATGTCTCGGTTCGCTTCGAAGATCGCCCGGGCGCGTGCCGCCGTCGACCGTCCGTAGTAAAGGGCCGCGACCTTTCCGAGGCATTCGCCCGGTTTAACAACATGAATCGTCTTGATTACTCGCGGTTTTCGTGGAGCGGATCGTGTGATGGTGGGAGTGTCGCCGAGAGCGTTGTCCGGAATCGGCTCATTCGTGGTGGGTGCCGGCACGCTCGCGACCGAGATCGTTCTTGCCTCGGTCGGCGCATCTTTACTCGTTCTGTCTGGTGCAGCGTCGACCAAGATGGGCGTCGGATTGATCGGGGCCTCCGCCGTAGCGGCATCCGCGACGGGGACGTTCTCGGCGCCCTCACCCGCCGGCGCAGCCGAATAGTTGAGCTTGTCCAGGAGCCATGCGGGCAGCGGCGGCAGCGCCGTGCCATCCGATGGCACCGCCTGCGTCAGCTTGTTGTCCTTGATCGGCGATTCGTGAACCGGGGCGGTGGGTCCCCCGGGTGCCTCGATGATCGGCACGAGTTGCTCCTCCACCGCAACGCGGCCGTCATGTTTCAGTGGCGTGGCGTTCGGTCCGGCGGGCTGCCTGGCATGGTCGGCGTCCGCGATCATGGACGAATCGGCGCCGCGGCGGGCGCCCTTCTCCGACAGGATGACGGCGAAAAGGATGATGAACGCAAGGCCGACCAGCAGACCGATCTTGGTTTCCTTGGTCATTCGGGGCACCTCCATGTGCTTGGCGAAGAACGATTTTACCCAACTCATGCGAACTCACGCCGTCGCTCCGACGCGTTCCGCCACGCGGAGTTTGGCCGACCGGCTCCGACGGTTGCGACGACGCTCATCCAGTCCGGCGACGATCGGTTTTCGGGTCAGCAGCCGATACGCGCCCTGGCGAGAGCGGCTGCGGAAATCTAGCTTTACGATCCGATCCTCCACGCTGTGGAAGGAGATCATCGCTATGCGGCCGCCCGACACCAGGTGGTCCGCCGCCTGCGTCAACAGATGCTGGAGGACTTCTGTTTCCCGGTTCACCGCCATGCGCAGCGCCATGAACGTGCGCGTTGCCGGATGAATCCGCCGCCGACGCGAACCGGCACGCTGCCCGACGGCCGATTCCACCAGCCGTGCCAGCTCCACGGTGCTGTTCAGACGCCCGCTTCGTCGGGCTTCACAAATCCGCCTTGAGATTCTTCGGCTGTGGCGTTCCTGGCTCTGCATGTAAAGTAAATCCGCCAGTGGCTGTTCCGGCAGGCCATTGACGAGGTCGGCGGCGGTCGTCGACTGGGACGGGTCCAGCCGCATGTCCAAGGGTCCATCCACCTCGAAACTGAAGCCGCGTGAGGCATCCGCGATCTGATTGCTGCTCAGCCCGAGGTCTGCCAGGATTCGATCCACGCCGATCACTCCCATGTCGTCCAGTACCGATCCAAGGTCGGAGAAGCTCGCATGCACGAGCCGGACGCGTTTTCCGAAGGCCGCCAGCCGATGCCGTGCGATCGCGAGATTGCCTGCATCGCGGTCCAGCCCGATCAACTGAGCATCGGGCATGGCATCGAGCAGCAGACCCGAGTGCCCTGCGAGGCCCACGGTGCAGTCCACCACCAGCCGGCACGAGGCGTCGCTCAGCCAATCGAGAACCGGCTCAGCGAGGACGGGGACGTGCGTCGCCGCAAACTCGGCCACGGGTGGACCCTCGGATCGGACGTCGGGATCACGCGATGGCCGGCCTGCGCGGGTGGTGACCGAAGTAGCAGACGCCCTGATGACAACAGGGGGCCCGTTCGTCGTCCGTGACGAACAGGCTCAACCCAAGCGCGTTGGCCCAAGGAGTCGCCCTCCAACCCCTCGTCAGCCAGTCAGCGCTGACATGACCGGCTGTTGAAGAAACTCGCACCTCGTCCCTCGGCGCCGATCACCGCTGGACAACCATCCGTGGTTCGCGGCGTCGATCTCACGGTCGGTTTGGCGAGCGGACGGGACCCACTGAGTGGTGCCCGTCCGCGCCGCCGCACCCGAACCTACCTCACCCGGCCGACCACGCGTCGGCCACTGGTCAGGGTTTTCCGGCCGACTGGCCGGATTGCCGCTCGATCTGTTGGTAAGCGGCTCGCGCCCGCAATTGAAACTCTCGAAACTTGTCCCAGTTTCCGTCGGCGTCTTTCTCAAACTGCTCTTTCGGCCTGATCTCCAAGTGATCTCGGACGCCGCAGATGACGACCTCGCGTCCGAGACCTGCCTTGCGGCGCATCTTCTCGGGGACGATAATCCTGCCTTGACTGTCGGGTTCCACGAGCTCAGCCCACGGAAAGAATGCCTGCTCGAACCGAAGCTGATCGTCATCGGGAATGAGGACGGAGTCGGCCCGTGCCACCAGGCACTCAAAGTGGCGTTCGGTGTAGAGCCAGAGTGTGGTCGGTGGCTGACCGGGCACGACGTAGAGACCCGCCCCGTCACGATCGGGATCCAGCTTTGTCCGGAATTTCGCGGGGATGGCGAGGCGGTTCTTCGGATCAATGGAGTGTTCATAATGACCGGCAAAAACCATCGCCCTCACGCCTGATTCCAAGGTGGCCCACTTCCACACACTTCATGGGCTTACTCTACACTCTTCTACACCCACTTCAAGAAAAAAAGTCCTTCAATTTCATCGGCCATCGGCCTCTCATCTTGGAAGGATCGAGCTGACATAAGGTTGCGTGGGAAAAAAATTTTTGGCGGGGTTTCGGACGTGACCGACGCCGCCGAGGTCAGCGGAGGTCTTTATAGGACCTATTCTGTACGCGACAGAGCCCACTCGTAAACCGCGCGGAGCATCCGCACGACCGAGCGGATGTCATGTCGGTGCCGGACTCGCCGTCTGGCACGGTCGATCCGGCCTCTGCGACGTTCCTGATCGGACAGGGTATCCTCGACCGCTCGCGTGAAGGCCGCGTCGTCACCCGGCGGGCACAGCCAGCCGTCGATCCCGTCGGTGATCAGATCACGACAGGCGGGCAGGTCGCTCGCGACCACGGGGCAGCCGCACGCCATCGCCTCAATCACGGTATTGGGCGACCCCTCGGTCCGCGACGGAAAGAGCAACACGTCAGATGTCTTTAGCCAGCTTGCGACGTCGTTTCGCCAGCCGGCCATGTGGATCACGTCACTCAGATTCGCGCGCGCGATCCATGTCGACACCTGACGACGTTCCGGTCCTTCGCCGATCAGCAGGGCTCTCACCTCGCGCGTCTTGCGCACCTCGCCGACGACAGTGACAAGCGTGGCAATATCCTTGATCGGATCCAGCCGGCCGGCCCAGACGATCAGGGGAACCTGCGCCGAAATGCCGAGCTCCGCCCGATCGGCAGGCTCCACCGCGTCGAGTCGCCGGAGATCGACGCCGTTCGGCACGCACACGACCCGGTCGCGCCGGAAACACAGGCCGTTGCAGACGTGCTCTCGGACCGGCGGCGCGTTGACGATGTGCAGATCAGACAGGCTCGATGTCAGCGCCTCGCCCCACAGATGCCAGCGCCGTTCGATCTCAATGGTGGCGGTCGACGTGATCACCGGCCGGGAGCGGTCGGGGCGGCCCGCCAGCCGGACGGCCACGTTGGCATGAAACAGACCGCTGTGAATAATATCGGGGTCGATCCGCCGCACGTGCCGCGCCAGTCGTCGCAGGCAGATCGCGTCCAACCGGCCCCGGGCGTCGCAGGCGAAGGTCTCGATGCCCGCCGAGTTCAGCACGGCGCTCAGCGGTCCCGGCGGTGTCAGACATCCCACGATCGGCTCGACTCCCACGTCCGGCAGGAACCGGGCCATGCGCGCGAGCCGCAGCGGGTAGCCCCCAGGCTCAAGGTCCGTCGAGAGCATCATCACACGCAACATGGCGTCGGATCATTCCCTCGATCGATGCGAGCCGCGCGGCCCGCGGCTCGAAGATGCGGCGTGGCGTTCAGGCCAGGTCCGGTCGGTGGGCGCGGCTGGGCAGCCGCACGCCGAACCAGACGGCCCCGATCAGGAGCAGAGCGCAGCAGCAGGCCGAAAACGCCAAGACGCCGGCGACGCGCAACCGTTGCGGATCGAAGAGCGCTGCGCGTCCCTCCGTGGCAGGGCGGTACGAAGCCGCTCCGGCCGTGCTGACGGTGTGTTTCGCCCTCACACGCGCTATTTCGGCGTCAATCTGGCCGATCCGGCTCTCCAGCGCGCCGGATCGTTGCGTCCGGTCGGCGATGTCCTGCCGCCGCTTCCGCAACTCTGCTGCCAGTTCCTGGTCCTTGGTCATGGCCTCATCGACTGCAAGAAACCGGGCGTTTGCCTGTTTCCAGCGGCTTGTCGCTGCCTCCAATGCCTGTTTGGCGGTTGCCAGATCCGCCTGATACTCGTTGGCCCGCCGCTTCGCCAAGTGCTCCGCCAAGGCTCGACCGTGCTGGTCTTGTCGTTGCTTGATTCGCCGCGTCAGATCTCGAATAGTCCTTCGCAGCGTCCTCAGTTCCACGTTGTTTGCCGGCACGACACCGATGGCTTGTTCCAGCAACACGCGTCGAGCTTCGGAGGATCCGTGAGCGAGCGTCCTCAGCCGGCTCTCGATGATTCGTCGCTGGGTCATCTCCGTTCCGCGACTTCCGAGATCCTCGTAGGCCTTGACCACGCTCCCGAGGGATGCCTTCGTGGCCTTGTCGAAGTCTCGCACCAGGTCCTCCGCCTGGCGCTGGTACTCCAGCAACGCATCCGGGTCGCCGTTGCGCGGCCACCCCGCGACCTTGGGCGCCAGCTCGTCCCAGCCGGCCGCGAACCGACGACTCTCGTCGCGGTAGTCCTGAAGATGGACGGCGATCTGCTCCAGTTCCTTCGAGATATCCGAGTCCGTCTGGTTCTTGAGTTGCCCGTCGACGTGCGAGATAAAGGCATCGATGGTGGTCTGATGTCCGGCCAGCGGCCCCTGCGTGCTCGACATCGCGCCCGTGAGGGCATTGTGGAACTCCGCCGCGCGCGCCGTCCGCTGGTCCATGTCCTGGACAAGATCGGGATCGGTCTGGTATGCGGCCTTGCGCTGAGCCTCCGTCGGCGTGATAGGGCCGGCCGTGGGTGAGTCTTGCTGCAGCGTGGCCAGTGCGGCCCTCGCAGCGTCTCGATCCGCCATGGCCCGCTCGAGAGCCGCCTTTGTGCGGGCCTTCTCTTTGCGCGTTTTCTCCGTATCGCCTAAGCGAGGATCGCTGGCGAGTTCGGCCTGCATCAACTCGATCTCATGGCGAATGCCGTCCAGTTTACGGACCGCTCCGGCTCGGGCTGTCTGCAACTCTGCCAGGCGCTCCTGCACGTCGGCTTCCGAATCCGGCTCGCGCCCGAGCGAGGCCACATAGGTTTCGCCGATTGCATCGATCCAGTCGCGTGCGGCGGCGCGTTCGGAGGGGGAGACGACCGCCACCAGTTCAAGAGCCGACTCGGATTGCCGAACGCTGATCTTGCCCTGCCGATGCAATTCGGCCAGGTCGGCGTCCACACCGGCTGACGCTGCGGGCAGAATCGCCAGGAGGCGGTCGAGGTGGGCACCAGTGGACATCGCCGCGGCGGAATCGGCGTCTTGTAAGGCCAACTCACCGGCCACTTCCACGTCCTGCCGCGCGGACCACATCAGATACACCGCGCCCACCGCGATTCCGAACATCACGGCCAACAGGAGCGTCCGCGTCAAGGGAAACCGGCGTGCCGATCGCCGCGCAAGCTGCTCGGGGCCGTCGTCGGCCGGGGCAGTGTCCCAGACGCCAACCGCCGCCGGGGCCAGTTCTCCCTGCGCGAAGTCATCCGGAAGCACGATCGGCCCGCCGATGTCGTCTGCTTCAAGTCCCGTTGATTCACTGTCCATGTCACGCAGGCGATCGAGCGACTCGGTCGTCAGTGTTCCGCCATCGAATGCTCCGGCATCGCCGGCTGATACGCGAAGCCGTAACTGTTTCAGTTCGTCGTAGGCCTCACGGATCACCCGGGCGCGGGCTTCCAACCGTGCTTGGCGCGTGTCCAGGTCGGCCGTACGGCTGGCCAGAGCGGCCGAATCGATCTGCGTTTCTTCTCCGGAGGTCGGACCGTCGGCCGGCTCATCCTCGGTTACCAGCGCGAGTCGCTCCGACTGGAATGCGTCCCGCTCGCTCTCAAGCTGAGCGCGCGTTTCACGCAGGCGGGCCTGCTCTTCGGCCAGCGACGCCTGGCGACGCTGAAGGTCCTGCACCTCGGCGTCCAACCGCTCGCGGGCGCCCTTCATATCCGAATCCAGCGTGGCTTCGCGCTCGGCCAGTTCGCGTTCTGACTGCTCGCGGCGCTGCCGAATCTTGTCCTCAAGCCCGGCCAGCCGTTGCTGGATGTCCTTTTCCACTTCATCGAGACGCTGCTTGCATCGCCGCTCGACCTCGTCCTCCTTCCCTCGCAATTCGGCGGAGCGCTTCGCGTGATCCTCCTCAATCTTCCGTCTGAGTTCGGAGATGTATTCCCTGTCCCGCGTGGCTCCCTGGGACTCCAACTCGCGCAGACGGGTGGCATAATCTGTCTCAAGTTCACTCGATCGCCGCTCGAGCGCCTCGCGCTCGGCAGCCAGCTTCTCCTCGGCCTCGTGCCGGAGCGATTCGACGTGCTCGCGCTCCGAGGCCATGATGCTCTCGAATTCGTCCCGTTCAGACGCAAGGGCTTCCCACGAGGTCTCGATTTCCCGCGCGCGGTCGTCCAGTGATTCGGTCCGCTGGCGCAGCTCCTCCTCCGCCTTGGCGAGTTCCGCGATGCGGGCCGTCAGTGCCTGCTGATGGGCGAAATCCTCTTCTTCTCGTGCCCGCAGTTCGCTTCGACTCGCTTCGGCCTGCTCCATCAGGATGGACAGCTTCTCCGAGGAAGCACCGTCCGACACCTGAGCCTTGGCCAAGTCCTGCCGCTGTCGATCCAGTTCGGCGTATTCCTCTTCCAGCCTTTCGCGGTATGCCTCGAGCTGTTTGACCCGTTCGGCCAGTTCGGTCTCGCGCTCGGCGTGGTTCGCCTCCCGATGCTCCAGTTCGCGCATGCCCGCCTGATAGGTCAGGCGGGACTGGCTCAACTCGACCTGTTCCTCGCCCAATCGCCGGCGCTCGGTCTCAAGGGCGCACCGCTCCTCCTCCAGACTCTCCCGGTCGCGGTCCAGCCCGTGCCGCGTGTGGCGCACATCCTCCAGCTCGCGATCCAGCAGGCGACCGCGCTCGTCGAGGGCAGATGCCTCACGGGCCAGACGCTCTTCACATGCTCTCGCTCGGTCGGCCTTCTCTGTCAGTTCACGCCGCAGGTCCGCATTCTCGGAAATCCGGCGTTCCAATTCGTCTTTGGCCTGATCGGCTTCCCGTGTGGCCGCTTCCAGCCGAGTTCGTTGCTCCGACAGCTCACGCTCACGATCTCGGACGGCCAGCCGATCGCGCTCCAGCCGCGCCCGGTCCACCTCGATGGCGGCACCCTTCGACGCGATCTCTCCTCGAGTGCGCTCGATGATTCCGGATTCTTCGGCAAGGCGCGTCCGTGCCAATTTCAGACCGGCGCGATCCGAAGCCAAGCGCTCCTCGGCTCGCTGCAACTCGGCCCTTTCGCGCGTGACCGTCTGTTCTTGTTCGGCCAGCTTCTCTCGATCGAGCCGGAGCGCGACCTCGGCCTCTTCCAGCTCGGCCACACGCCGCGAAAGGTCCTGATGGCGCACCTCGAGCTGCGCGGCCCGCGCCTCGTTCGACCCGCGGAGATCGTCGAGCTCTTCACGCTCGGCCTCCTGAGCGGCCTTCGCCTCGCGGGCGCGACGCTCCATGTCTTCCGCGCGTGCGAGTCGTTCGTCCAAGAGGGCGGCGCGTCCCTCCAATTCCCCGCGTTCGGCCGTCTGACGCACCCGGAATTCGTCGATGTCGTCGCGAGATTGCTCCAGACCCTCAACCTCGTGCTCGTAGGCGCTGACGCGCTCATTTAGCGCGTCTTCGCGAGCGGCAAGTTCCATGTCCCGATGGTCGAGTTCCTGGTCCCGTTCTTCGAGATTGCGAAACTCCTGCCTGGCTTCGGCGAGGCGGGTCGCCTCAATATCGAGTTCATGTTGGCGATGTCCGATGGCCTCTTCGCGGCTCGCCAAGGCAGCCTCGCGACCCTCGAACTCAGCTCGCCGTGACTCGATCGTCTCGCGATCCTGCTCCAGCCCGTCGCGTTTCCCCGCCAGCTCGGCGAAACGCGTTTCCAATTCCTCCGCGCGCTGATCCAGGTCATTGCGCCTTTGTGCAATCTTGTTGCGCTCGGCCTCCACCGACTCCCGATCCGCCTCGATCCGCCTGCGTTCCGCGGCGACCGACTCCTCCGACTGTCGAAGATGCTCTTCGCGATCCTCCGCTTCGGCGCTCCGCCGGGCGAGTTCGTCCTGCCGTCCGTCGATCTGCTCAGCCTGTTTCAGGAGCGCCTGCTCGCGATCGGTCAGTTCGACCTCGCGTTCTACGACCGTGGCGTCACGGACGTCCAGTTCGTCGCGAACGCGGTCGAGGTCGGCTTCGCGTTGCCCCAGGGCCGTCAGTTTGGCCTGATACTCCGACTCGGCGGCCGCGGCTTCCAGATCGAGTTCGGCGTGGCGGGCGTTCAGTCGCTGCTCCAGCTCGGCCGTCTTTCTCTCCAGTTCCGCGCGCCCGCGCTCTTCCAGCTCGGCCAGGCGTTTGGCCAGCGCGGCTTCCTGCCGCTCGATCGCGGCCTGGCCGGCCTCTTCCACCGCGTGCTGCCGCTTCTGCCAATCCTGGCGCAGCGCCTCGTGTTCGGCCTCACGCTCAGCCTCCTTCGTCCGAAAGGCGTCATTGAGTTCCTGCTGGCGCTGCTCCAGGGCCGCTTGCTGCGTCTCGAACTGTTCCTCTCGGCGCTTCAGTGTCTCGCCGGCGGCCCGAATCTCCTCGCGCTCGGCCTCGATCGCCGCCGTCCGGTCCGCCAGCGTTTTCTCAATCTCCTCTCGTCGCGAGCGGAGCGACTCTTCCAGCTTCAGGGCCTGTCCCCGAATCTCGGTCCGACGCGACCGCAGACGCTCGCGCTCCTGCTCCAGTCCCGCGCGAATCCTGCGGGCACGCTCATCGAGAGCCTCCTGCGCTCCGGCGACGCGTTCGCGCAGCTCCGCGACGCGCTGATCGAGCTTGCGCGTCCGCGCCTCAACGGTGCCGTGCAGTTCCAGATGACGGGCCAGCTTTTGCGTGGTGACCCTGGCTTCATCACGCGCTTGGGCGAGTTCCATCTCGAGCTTCGCCGCCCGCCGCTGCCACATCTCCTCGCGCTCGGTCACTTCCCGCGTCAGGCGGTCGATTTCGGCCCGTTCCCGAGCCGCCTGCTCCCGCAGGTCGGCCAGCGCCTTCGCGGACGCATCGGCTGCCGGCATCGACGGTTCGTCGGGACGCACGGGCGAGGTCGCCACGTCGAGTCCGCGGGGGTGCGTGGGGATACCTCGGGTTGGTTCGTCCGCGGGACCCAAGGAAGGCGGAACCGCGGCCGGTCCGAGGCCGGTGGGCGGCATGAGCGTCCGCCCGCGATCAATGTCGCGCCGCCGCTGGAGTTCCGCCGCCTGCTTCAGTATCCGCTCGCGGATTCGAGCCGCATCGGACTTGTCCGCGAGTGCCGTGCCGCCCGACCGCCCACGGCTGACACGGGCCCGACCCGAGCGAACGGCCTGCGCCACCACCATCGTGACGCCCTCCGCGGAGGCCCCAAACGCCTCTCGCTTCTCGTCTCGCCTCGCGAGCATGGAGACATCCGTCTCTTGTTGGTCTTGTTGCTCGTGTCCGAGGGACCCCCGGCTGAGTGCAGCCAGGGCCGAAGCCTCGTCATCCGCGTCCTTGCCCCCGGCGACCGTCGCGGCAATGCGATCGGAGGCTTCGTCCAGGAGTCGGAGGTCCCGGGCGGTCTCGGTGTGCAACGCAGCGGCGTCCAGACGCTCCGGTGACGGCCACAATTCATCCAGCGCGGGGACACGCTCCCGATCGAGCCGTCCGGAAATGATTGCGGCGGGATTCCTGGCCGCGGACGGCGGCACTAGGCGGTCTCCGCTCGAGGCGGCGGGTGTCCCTTTCTCGTCTATCTTGGTCTTTATTTCAAATGTCAGCGTATGAGGTCCGACGTCGATCGCATCCGCGGCGAGCAAGCGGCCGAGCGTGACGGCGCGGCTGTTGTGCCGCGTGCCCGTCTCGCTACCGAGGTCGCGAACCACCGGCCCGTGCTGCGTCCAGACGACCATACAATGGCGGGGCGACACATCCCGCGACGCCAGTCGGATATCGCAGCCCTCGGCACTTCCGACGATCAGCACGGGTGCGCGACCGGTTGCAGTGGTGCCGGAGGCGGCCGACGTCAGACTGAACACAGGACATTCACCCGTCGGCTCAAGAGTCGATTCGCCCAGTTCGATCCGGAATCGGAACCGGCCGAGAATCAGATCATTCCCGTCTGACAGCTTGGCCCAGCGGACCGCTCGCCCGTTGACGATCGTTCCCGCGGGCGCCCCGAGGTCGCAGACGTACGCCGCGTTGCCGAGCCGCACGATCGCCGCATGGGCTGTCCCGACGCTGTTCGAAGCGAGAACAATGTCGCAGTCCCGGCCACGTCCCATCAACGTCAACGATCGGGTCAGCTCTCGAACCGGCTGGCGTGCGTTTCGATACAGCGCCACCAACCGGATGTCCGCTCCCTGCCGTTCCGACGATTCCGGCTCAACACTCATCAACAAGAACCTCGAAGGTCAATGATCGCCGGTGCAACCGGCGCCTGCCTGACGCACTCCCAAGTGGCGCGGATTCCTCCCGGCTCGCGAGGCGGCCGGTGCACGGAACCGATGTACCAAGACGGGCACGCGCTCGCCGCCGCCGCATCCCGCGAGCGGATGCCGCCGCACCAGCACGGGGATCAGCACGAATCAGCGGTCTGACCGATTACCGGACGGCGTACCCCTGTTCAACGGCCGTTTCCGCCTGCCGACGCCACCGAATTGCCGATAATAATCGGCAGGACCCTATTTCTATGTTCTTGCGTCTTGATTTGAGCATCCTCAAGCCGCCGGCAGCGCCCACTCACGGCAGGCCGTCATGTCCCAGCCGCGCCGCGGCCGGCTGATCTGATGAAGGCCGTCCTGCTCGGACCCACCGGGCACGCCGCGACCCCATTGGCAGCGTCTCGATCCGTCCCGGCGCGGCCCAAGCCGATTCTAACTTTCGAAAGGATAAGCATCAAGGATCGCCGACCGGCGGTGAAGCTCACGGGGTGCATCCCACGATTTGGGCAGATTATGAGGCCCGTTGCTGGGGGCTCACTCGCTCAGTAGCGATCGCGACCCTCGTTCAGACGATGGGCGATCAGGGCCGTCATCGCCAAATCGCCGGACTCCGGCCCCCTTCAGCCCGAGTTTCTTGAGGCGGCCAGACACCAGTTGCTCGCACGCGGGCTTCCGCATGCCCGGCCCGATGACGTAATCCGCGGCGCGGTACGCCACGTCATCCGTGATCGCGGTCCGCGGTTCCAGATGCCGGGCGGCGGGGCGACTATGACCGGCTGATCCGCAAGGTCGTCCGGCGGGTCCAGGCCCACGTGTCCGTCACCGACGCCCAGCGGGCGGCCCTGGGGATCACCGTCCGCGACGCCGAGCCGACCCCCGCCCCCGCGCCGACCACCCGGCCGCTGGTCAAGGTCGATTTCTCCAAGCGTCTGCGGCACACGCTGCGCTACGCCGACGAGTCCACGCCCACCCGCCGCGCCCGGCCCCGCGGCACCATCGGCGCCGAGGTCTGGGTGCGAATCTCCGCCCCCGGCGACGCGCCGCCGAGCGACCCGACAAGCCGGCTGGCCGGGCCGGGCGAATTGGAGTTCCTGCTGCTGAGCACCCGCCCGCCCGCCCGGACCGAGTGTCG
>CAYQDV010000065.1:0-14591 GCA_964416295.1 uncultured Planctomycetaceae bacterium | reverse complement strand
CATTCCCGCCGCGAAGGGGTCGTGCATGTCGTATGCAATACGCCCCAGCCGCGCCAGCAGGTCGGGATCGTACCCTTGTGTGCTCAGATACGACACCAGCCGCAGCCGGGCCAGACCGTAGTCGCCCCGCTCGATGTCTCGCTCGGCTCGTTCCAGTGCGCCCATCACACCACCTGTCCACGCCGGACGACCCCCCACCGCCGACGGCCACAACCTGCAAGGTTTGGGGAGCATCGGCGTCTCGCCGGTGCGAAAGCAGCATTCTCAACACACGCACCGGCCAGAGGCCGATGCTCCCCGATTCAGTATAACCCATCACCTCGCCGGGCGCTGCTGGCGGCTCGTCCGCCGGCGACGGATGGCTCGTCCATCCGCGCGCCGCCGCACGCCAGGCATCCGCGTGTGCCGCGGTCGCGCTCGCGTGGCCGTGTGCTCAGCACCTTCCCCGTACCGTACTCTCCTTGTGAAGCGACGCGCGGGCTCCGCCGGCAACGCGCCACACACGCCCGCGGCCTCACGCCGGGCAGGCCACGGCGTTAGGCGGAGTTCACTCTCGGCGGGTGCCATGTCCTTCCGCGCGGCGGTGGACATGCCGAAGGCCGGCAGCGCCGCGCTGACTGTGTCGCTGCGCTCCGGTTCGAGGCGTTTTCCTCCGTCTCGCACGCCCACGGCTTTGCCGATGGGCGTGGCACCCGTTTTCGGCGGCGCGCGACGCGTTCGGCGAGCGTGGCACTATACTGTCGGACCGTGCGGAGGTTGAACCGTCGATGACGACACTGCGATTTCCCAGGGCGCGGCGCCTGTCGGGCCGGAAGGCCTTCGGACGCGTCTTCGGCACACGCCGTTCGGCCTCGGACCGGATCCTCGTTGTGTACGTCGCGCCGAATGATCTGCCCTACACCCGCCTCGGCCTGACGGTCGGCCGCAAGCATGGAAACGCCGTCGGCCGCAATCGAATCAAACGCCTGCTCCGGGAGGCGTTCCGGCTGGACTACGCGGCCCTGCCGCAAGGGTTCGACCTGGTGTGCGTGCCCCGCGTCGGCGCCGACGCATCGCTGGAGGCCTATCGCCGATCGATACGCCTCGTGTCGCATCGGGCGGTTCGACATCGTGCGAATCGGAATCGGTCCGCCGCTCCAACCACAACTCGCAAACGCCGTTCATGAGCGCGCTCGTCCGCGCATGCAAGACTATTGTCATTCACGGACAGAGCGCGCCGCTCAACAGTGCGTTGACGATCGCGTCGATGTCGGTGGGATCCACGCTCCCGTTCCCGTCCGCGTCCACGCACTGGCAGCCGGGCGCCGGAACGCCCGTCGGCGCCGACTGAATGTAGCAATCGACAAACGCCTGCAGGTCCGCGCCGTTCAGCGTGCCGTCCCCGTTCATGTCACCCGGGCACACACATCCACCGGGCGGCGGACATCCCGAGCCGGCCAGCAGGAGCATCGCAAATGTATCCCGATCCGCCAAATCGACAATGCCGTTTGGGTCGGTATCCACGCACTCGCAACCGGGTGGAGGGGCGCCGCCCATCGGCGCCGAGAGGAAGCAGTCAATGAACGTCTGCAGGTCCGCGCCGTTCAGCGCCCCGTCTCCATTCATGTCGCCGGGGCATACGCATCCGCTCGGCGGCGGACATCCGGAGCCGGCCAGGAGGAGAACCGCAAACGCGTCTCGATCCGCCAGGTCGACAATGCCATTTTGATTGGCGTCGACGCACTCGCAACCGGGCGGAGGGGCGCCGCCCATTGGCGCCGAGAGGAAGCAGTCAATAAACGTCTGCAGGTCCGCGCCGTTCAGCGCCCCGTCTCCATTCATATCGCCCGGACACGCACATCCGCCGGGCGGTGGACACATGAGCCCCGGCACGATGTCGATGCCGGTCGTGCCCATGCAACCGTTGAAGTCGGTCACGGTCACACCGAATGTCCCTGCGACCGTCACGTCGATGGTCTGTGTGACCTCCCCGCCGGGTGACCACAGATAACTGCTGAAGCCGGCGCCGGCATCCAGCGTGACGACATCGCCGGGACAGATGTCGGTCCCCGGCGTGGCGACAATCACGGGGATGGGGTTGGCGTTGACCGTGACGTTGATGCTGTCGGCGCCGGGGCAACCGTTCGTGTCGACCACGTTGACACTGAACATGCCGCTCGAAACGACTTGGATCGTCTGGGTGAGCTCACCGGCCGGCGTCCAGAAATAGCTCGCGAAACCCGGCCCGGCATCGAGCGTCACGGTCGTCCCGTCGCAGACCGTGGCCCCGGGGGTTGCCACGATGGTTACGGTGGGATTCGGGTTGAACGTGACTGCGATGCTGTCCGATCCCTGACAGCCGGTGACATCGGTGACGGTCACACCGAACGTGCCGGCCGATGTTACCTGGATCGTCTGAGTGGTCTCGCCGCCCGGCGTCCACAGGTAGGTTGCGAAGCCGGATCCGGCGTCGAGCGTGACGGTCGTCCCTTCGCAGGCGGCCGCTCCGGGAGACGCCGTGATGACTGGCGCCGGCGGAGGCGCCTCGCTCATGACGAGTTCAAACGCGCCGGCGTCCAGGCCGAAGCCGTGAACCAGGACGAGGTAGTTCACCCCGACCGACGAACACCATGAAGCCTCCGGCTGGAGGCCGCAGGCGTTGTCGTTCGCGGTGACACACGCCAGATTGGCGCAGGTCCCGCTGAAGACACTGACCTTGGCGTTGTACGTCGTGGCCCCGTTGCACAAGGACGCCGTTATGATGTTGCCCGTCCCGGTTACTTGATACCAGACCCCCGGCGCCGTGACGTTAATGAAGTTACAGTCGCTCACCGCGTCGACCGTGGCATTCGCGGTCGATCCCGGCGTGGTCGAGGGAATGGCGACAGCGGTGGCGCCGGCGCAGGCATCATTCGCCGGTGGAAGGCCGGGGCACGGACACTGCAAGTCGAGCGCGTAAACACCCTGATCGTTGGAGGTGAAAGTCGCCACCTGTATGAAATACTCCTCCGCCGGAGTCAGGCCCATCACACACACCTCAGAGTAGCCGGTCGCGCCGCAGTCGTTGTCGCTACAGGCGAGTCCGGGCAGGACGAGACTGCCGCAGGGGTCCGCCGGATTGCCGACGGCATAGACGGCCAGCAGGGTGTTCTGAAGCGGCGGTTGCGTGTTGCAGGTGCTGACCATCGCAGAGGTGTCCGTCGCGACGAACCGATACCAGACGGTCCGAAAACCCGGCCCGGGACCGAACATACGGCACGTGAACGACGGATCCGTCGGGTCCTCCGTGGCGAGCGTGTTGTCCAGCGTGACGCTCCCACCGCACGAGATCAACTCGGCGCCGGCGCACGCGTCATTCGCCGGCTGGACAGCGCAGGGGTTGCCTGTGCAATCTGTGCCGTCGCCCTGATAGCTCCCGCCCCCGGCTACACAAATCGCCTGTGTATCGACGGTGCAGACCGTATTCGTGCAACAGGCGCCCATCACCGGTGGTGGCGGCCCGCACGTGCCGTCGGGTGGGCCGCACGACGCTCCGTCCGTCAACGCCAGCTCGAACGGCCCGGCGTCGAAGCCGAAGCCGTGCACGAGAATCAGATAGGACTCGCCCACCGCCGAGCACCACGAGACCTCGGACTGGAGACCGCAGAAGTTGTCGTTGGCTGTGACACACGAGAGGCTGGCGCAGTCGCCGCAATAGACGCTCAGCTTGGAATTGTATGTGGTGACACCACTGCACAGCGACGCAGTCATCGTGTTGCCTGTCCCGATAACCTGATACCAAACGCCCGGTGCCGTGTCATTGACGAAACTACAGATCGGCGCGGCGTCGGCGGTCGCGCCTGCGGTGGAGCCGGCGGTGACCGACGGAACCGACACCGGCGTCGCTCCGGCACAATCATCGTTGCCCATGCACGGACATTGCACGTCAAGCGTGAGGCCGCCAACGGTCGAGCCGGGATTCGTCGCAAGCTGAATATAATACGTCTGGCCCGCGGTCAGGCCGGTCACACACACCTCGGCCGAGCCGCTCGCTCCGCAGGCGTCGTCGTCACACCCGATCTCGGTGAGCGTCCCGCACGGATTCGCCGGATTGCTCGTGCCATAGACCGCAACGAGCGTATCTGTCGCCGGAGCCGCCGTGTTGCACGTGCTGACGAGCGCGGACGAGTCGGTCGCGACGAACTGATACCAGACGGTGCCGACACCCTGCACCGCGCCGCCTATGCGACAGTTGAACACAGGATCCGTCGGATCGGTTGTAGCAAGCGTGTTGTCGACATTGACCGTCGAATTACACGAGATCACTGCGGCATTCGCACAGGTATCCGGCAGCCCGACGATCTCGAAAAGGAGGTCCGGCCCCATGAGGCGCACCAACAGCGACGGTTGCACGTTCATCGGAAAAGCCAGCGTCTGCTGCCCGATCGTATCCCACCAGGGACCGAGCGTCACGGCCGGGTCGACGGTCATATTGCCGCCCGGAGTCACGAAACGCGCCGGATCGCCGTCCGCGATACCCACGATCACATAGGCTGTGCCGCCGGTCAGCGTGACCGGTGTGACCGGGACAAAGCGAAACTCATTGATCTTCGTGGTGGTGGTTCCGGCCGGAACCGTTGCTGAAACGACGAGTGTCTGCGTGGCAACGTCAAATATCCCGACGTCGTGAGAAACGATCAGACCGTTCGGTGAGGCGACCGTGTCATCGTACCAGCCGAGTGAGCTGACGGCGATATCGGCGTTGGGCGTGAATTCCGTGCCGAACAGTCCGGACTGGACAGACGACGAAGGTTCCGGCGTCACGGTCCAAGCAATGGTCTGGGCATGCGCCTCGACGCCAATCGACAGCACAAGTGCCGCCGCCGCCAAGGCGGCGCACCCGATGCGAATAGGCGACATCGAACTCCCTCCTGGTCCGCAGACCGTTCGTTTGGTCAGGCGCCCCGCGACATAGGACGGTGCCACCGACATAACGGCACCCATCGCCACCGTCCGGACGACGACAGCGCGCGGCATCCGCGCAGCATCTCCATTGTTGTCGGGCCCTGCCAGCCCCGCCATGCTGTATCGTGCCCCCACGCGACCCTGTGGGGGAACCCCCACCCCCGCGCGTTCCCCTTCCTGTATGGTATCAGATCGGGGTATTCAAAACAACCGGCCGACGCACCGAAACGGCCCGGCGGGCACGGGGCTGGCCCCTCCAGACCACACTGCAGATCGCGTCATCCGCTCAGAACCGACGTTCGGGCAGGGCGTGTCGGAGCCGGATGAGTTCGTATCCCGGTGTCAGTCGCTCGCGATGCAGCAGCAATGACGGATCGATCATGATGGCCCGGCGGAGCTTGGGCCAGAGGAATCGCATCGTCTGCGGCGGGGGCCAGCCGGGCCATCCGGCGTGTGTCCAGGGAATCGTCCAGTCTGTCGGCGACGTATCGACGATGTAGTCCACCGGACGATCGGCATCGATGAGTGCCCGATGGTGTGGAAATCGCACCCAAAAAGATTCGAACTCCGCCAACCGACATCGACGGGCGGTCATAAAGCTGAGCAGGTGCGCGTCCAGCGGCTCGGCGAGACCACGATCGATGCCACGCTCCTCGAGCGCCGATGCCAGCGCCCGCAGCGGATGCGGGTTGCCCAACTGGGCGTGCATGGCCGTCTGGCCGAAGACGTAACCTGCGCAAAGAAAAACGACGGCGACGGCTCCGGCGGGCCGAAAACGCCGGGCGATAAACGTCGAGGCCATCAGCCCCGGCACGAACGCCCAGACCGGCACCAGGTAGCGGATCGTCGTGAAGTTCATCGTGCAGCCGCCCAGCACATACAGCGAAACGGCGATGCCGCAGGACAGCAACAGCAGCATCGAGGGCGGCAGGATCACCGGCTGCAGCCGGAACAATCGCGCCAACGTCCGATGTTGCGTCGCCACCAGGACCACCACCGTCGTGACCAGCGCGCCCAGCACCAGCCAGTTGCTCGCCGTCAACAACCCGCTGGTCGCCAATCCGAGCGATTGACTGACATCGGGACGTCCCATTCCCATGAGATGCACGAACGGTCGCGGGTCGGCCCCAAAGAGCAGCGGCAGGCCGTGCAAGAGATAGACCATGGTCTCACCCGTCAACCACAGCGGGCGCAGGCCCATAGGAAGCGAGGGATCGAGCGGACGGCCACCCAGCGTGGTCTGGAGCGTGTAGACGACGGCGGGCGTGGCGCCGACGAGTATCCCGACGATCACGGCCGCGTTGGAAACGATACCGTCGCGCAAGCGCTCGACGGCCTTCGTATATCGAATCAGCCAGAACGCGGCAGTGGCCCCCGCGGCGGCCAGCATCACGAACGCGATCGGCGACGGGCCAAACCCGAACAGCATCGAATATCGGACGCGCCCCTCATCGACCCAGACGCTCCAGATGGCGTTCACAAGCAGGACGGCGAGGATCGCCAGCACCGGCAGGGTCGTGCGACCCAATCGACGGCGAATCGACATCAGGAGACCGCCGAGGCTGGCTGAGGACTCGAACATCGCCAGCGGTCGGTTCATCAGCGCGTGCAGCGCGATCGGTGCGACGAACAGAATGATCGCGGGGTTGATCCAGAAGCCCGATCCGATCAATGCGCCAAGCGCGAAACGCCGTCGCCGTTGTTTTCGGTCATCCCGCTGCGTCGGCGGAACGAACCACTCAGAATAGGCCCACAAGAGAGCGGTGCCCCACAGCAGCACCTCGACATAGCCCCCGCGCGCCGAAATAGACCAATGAAGAAACATCGGACTGCATGCCAGAAGCATCCCCGCGCCGGCAAGCCCGCCGATACGCCCGAACCACCGCGTCAACATCAGAAACTGCATCGCCACGAACGCGGCGAACACGCACGCGGCGCCGAAGCGCAGCGCGTGAACCGGGTCGTCGAAGAACGGAGTGACGGCCGCAATGATGTAGGCCTCCAGCGAGCCCATGTAGCGCTGACCGTAAAAGTAGATCGGATAACGCTCGCCCGCGGCGATGTCCATCGACATCAGTCCGACAATCGCCTCGTCGGGATTCAGAAGTGTCTCGCCGGATTGAATAAACGGCCACCGCACAAGCAGCGCGATTAGAATGATCTCGGCGGCGAGCACAAAGTCCAGACGGACCAGCCGATGGCGGCGCCAACCGGAGGTCTCCGCGCACGGGGTGATCTCACGCCCGCGAAAAGTCTCCGCCGTGATCAGACCGCTGGCCGACTCGCCCGGCCGCGGCGGTAGCCGGCTCGGAGGCGACGCAGCCAGCGAGCCACGCGGCGTCTCTCGCAGGGGTACAGCGCGGGATTCGTCATTCGGCGTGAATGGATCGTCGCTCAAAAGAAGGCCCCCCAATAACCGCAGGCTCGCGGCAGTGCCGACGCCGACCTATGACAGCTTTCCGCTGCGAAGAATCGCGATCAGCAGCCCGGCGCCCATGGCAAACGACACCGCATAGCCCACAAAACCGAGATATCGGATCTGTACGCCAAATATCTCGAACTGGCCCGGCAGCCTCAGGACCATCGAACTCGAGACGACGATGGCGGCCATGAGAATCGAGAAAGCCAGGCGATTGCTCGCGCGGTCCAGTTCACTGGCAAGATAATCGATGTTTTCGTGGCGGATGTTGACCTGAAACTGGCCACGTCCCATACCTCGAAGGAGATCGCGCAACAGGCGCGGGGCGTCTCGAAGGATGTTCAGAACATGCCACGACGACACACCCGCCTCACGCAGCAGCCGCCGGGGCGCCACGCGTTCGGCCAGCAACCGCTTCAGCCGGGGACGGATCAGTTCCACCAGATTGAATTCGGGATCCAGTTGAAGCACCACGCCCGATAGCGTCGCCATCGCCTTGAACATCAATACGAAGTCGCGCGGAAGCGTGACGTCGTTCCGCCGAACCGTCTCGATCAATTCTCGGAACACGATCCCCAGCTCCAGACGTCGAAGCGGCAGCCCGTCATACTTCGCCAGAAACTCCCGCAGGTCATGCTTCAACGCCCGGCGATCTGTTTCCCGTCCCACCGCGCCCAGATCCGCCAGAACATCAATCACGACGGCCACTTCATCGTGGATCGCGGCAACGATGCCGATCACGAGGCGGCCCATCAACTCATCATCGATCCGGGCGACCATGCCAAAATCAACGACCGTCAAACTCTGCGGAGGCCGGACGAACAGGTTGCCCGGGTGCGGATCCGCGTGAAATAGACCCAACTCAAAGAACTGCTTCATGAAGCATTCGGACAGGTTGCGGGCCAGAGCGGGAAGATCACAGTTGTCGCGCGCGCCGGCCAGCACGTCGCGCAACCGAATGCCGTCGACATACTCGAGAGTCAGGACGCTCGGACCCGTCAGGTCCCATCGAACCTGGGGGGTCTGGATGTTCGGATCCTCCCGAAACGCCTCATGGAACTGCGCGGTCGACGACGCCTCGTTGACGAAGTCCAGTTCCCTCCGCGTCGTCTGGGCAAACTCGTCGACGATCAGCCGGGGACGAAACGGACGAAGCTCCGAGAACAGCGACTCGGCCCGCTGAGCCAGCCACTGAAGCACATGGATATCCAGTTGAACCGTCTGTTCAATCCCCGGGCGTTTGATCTTGACCACCACCCACCGTCCATCCGTCGTGACCGCTCGGTGGACCTGCGCGATGGAGCCGCTCGCGAACGGCTCATCGCAGAACTCCCGAAATGCCTCCTCGACCGGCTGACCCACGTCTTTCAGGAAGATGCGGCGTGCCTGTTCGGTGGGGAAGGGCCGCACTTCATCCTGGAGTCGCGCCAGCGCATCGAGAATCGGTCGCGGAAAGATATCCGGTCGGGTCGAGGCCAACTGGCCCAGCTTGACAAACGTCGGTCCAAGCTCCTCGCACACCCGCACCAGACGGCTGCCGATCGCCTCCAGCGGATCAACTTCCGCCTCCTCTCGTCGGATCCGACCACGCTTGATCCATGCCGTCGACGGCAGGTACCGTTGCAACTGAAGGCGATCCACGAAATGTCCGAATCCGTGCCGCGACAGGACCTGGGCGATGACCCGAAGTCGAGCGAACGTCCGGACCGTCGTCGGCAGGGTTACAAGGGACATACGCGACCACCATAGCCCGGACGGCCCCTCACGGACACGACCCCGGTCGGACCGGCCGGCATCCAAGGAATATGTGTGCTCATATCGGTATTGCGTCCGCAGGACCGGACTATTCCATCCCGCAGTTGAATCGGCGGGCGAGAGACCGTACTCTCGATCGGCTTTCAGCCGGATCGACCAGGTCATCCGGGGGCAGTCCGATTCACCGACCGGACCGATAATCCGACAACAACATAACCGGCGCCCGCCACTTGCCAAGCGGTGAGATATCTTCAAAGATACCTGCTTCTCCTCGCCGCGGTTCAGCCTGTTCCGGGAGTCCGCCTACTCCCGGAGAACAGGTCAAAGAGGTCAATCATGCAGACGAAGATCCGGAACAACCATGGACGGAGCGTCCCCCGTCTCCTCACGCTCATCCTTCTCGCGCAACTCAGCCTGATCGCCGGTTGCGGCGGCCTCGGAGGTCTGCTCGGCGGCGGACTGGGCGGCGGAGGCCCGCTCGGATTCATCTTCGCCGTGGTGCAATTCGTCCAGAACCTCCCGAACCCGGTCGACACGGAACTGGAGGCAGCGGCCCAGCCGACCGCCGACGCGGGAATCATCACCGATCAGCTTCTCGGCCGGAACATTGTCGCCACGGCGATTTTCGGCTTCGAGGCGGAGGCCTCTGCCGGGACGCTCGGACCGGACGGACGGATCTATTACACCGAACGCGTCACCGGCCGCGTCCGCGCGTTTGATCCCGCAACGCTCCTGTCAGACCCGAACCCGGTGGTCGATCTTGCCGTCAATTCCTCCGGCCAGCGGGGCCTGAAGGGCGTCTGCTTCTCCTCCGACGGCATGACGATGTTTGTCACCTGTACATCGAGCACCACCGGCAACGACTCCACCACCGAAGCCGAAGGCGACAAGAGTCGCGTGTCATCTTTCCCGTTCGCCAACGGCGCCGTCACCGGAACGGAGACGGTGCTGATCAGCGGTCCGGTCCGCGATGACTGGTTCCCCAGCGACATCAACACGATCGGCAAGTGCGAGGTCGGACCTGACGACAAGCTGTATTTCGCCCACGGCGACTTGAACTCCCGCTTCCTCGCGCAGAACCCCTCGGCGGACGTCCTGGCCGGCAAGATCCATCGAATCAATCTCGACGGCTCGATCCCATCGGACAATCCGCTGGGAACGGATAACAGCACCTATTGTCTTGGTCTTCGCCAGCCGGCCGATTTCACATTCGACGCCCAATCCGGCGACATGTGGATCCTCGACAACGGAAACATCATCAGTGACGAACTCAACGCCGGCGCCGCCGGGGCCAATTTCGGCTGGCCCATTATCCAGGGTCTGAACAACACCGACCCGGAGGTGATCCTCACAACCGTTACCGTCGGTCTCTTCTACCGGAATCCTAGAATCGATTTCGGTCAGACCCCCATCAACCCGATGGGCGTCGTCGTCCTCCGCAACAGCCCCTACGGCACCGACCTCGAAGGCGACGTGCTGATCGGTCAGAATGGCACGCTGCAGGGGCAGGTCGTCCGGTGGTCGTTGGATTCCACCCCCTTTATCCTTCGGACGCCTTTGTTTCAGACTGCCGTCGAGTCCGGACCGATCGCGGACATGTTCACCGGTCCGAACGGTTTTGTATTCATCGTCACACCACGAGACCTCTATCGCGTGGATCCGGCCTGATGCCGTCTTCGTCCATCGACTGCGACACGACAGGCGGCCGCGGATGTCTCTGCTCGCCATGACCGCACGAAGAAAGAAGCCTCCTTCAGTCGCCACGACGTCAAGTCGTCGACCGGAGACTCTTCCCGGGTTGCCATGCGCCGCATGATGAGCCGGATCAGGACGGGATTGTCGAACTGGCGCCGCTTCTGTGCCCTCTCGGCCGTGATCTTTCTGGTGCGCGGGATGTTCGTCCTCTCCGTCCTGCCGCCTTTCGAGGGCTGGGACGAATACCAGCACCTCGCGTACATCGCATTCCTGGTGGAGAACGGCCGAGACCCGGTTCTAAAAGAGAGCCGAGTGCCAAGATCACTCTATCCGACCATCGTCGCATATCCGCAGGCGCGGTTCGCCGTAGATCAGGTCGGCCACCTCGGAGCCTTGTCATACAAGGACTTCTGGAAGGCCGATGCGCCTCCTGCGGTCGCGCGCGACGCCCCATCGCTGCCGCTCTATCAGGCCCAGCACGCCCCGTTTTACTACCGCCTGATGACACCCGTCTTTCGTATGCTCTGGAACGCTCAAACGCCGCTCCGCCTCATCACCGCGCTGCGGCTGATCAACGTCCTCTTCGGCGCGGCGGCCGTTCTCGTCGCCAGCCTTGCGATCGGACGTCTCGTCCCCGGACCCGCGCGATACGTGATCGTGCTGCTCATCGCCCTCCAGCCGCTGTTCCTGGTGAACTGCGCCCGCGTCGGCAGCGACGCCCTCTCCGTCCTGCTCGGGACCATCGTCGTTTCGGGAATTGTCCTGTACATTCCCCGCCGCGCCGCGCTCGCCTCGATCGTCGCCGGCGTGAGCTGGGGGCTGGCAATCCTCGCGAAATCCTCCAGTCTCGCCCTGCTGCCGTTTGTACTGTTCGTCCCGGCGTCGTTCGCATGGCACCGCCGGCTGTCGGCGCGGCGGGCAGCGCTGGCGGCACTCCTCATCGTCGCGGTCGCGGGCGCCGTGACCCTCCACCGATTCCGTTTCAACCTTGCCCACTATGGCGTCCTCACGCCAATGCAGGAAGCCGTCCAAAACCACGAACACGGAAAAGGAGCCGGCGATCTGGTTCGGGCCGCCACGGACGTGAACTGGCTCAAGCGGCTCAGCCACCAATACGCCTGGTCGAGTCTCTGGGAAGGTGGATGGAGCTATCTCAAGCCCCCCCGTATTCTTTTGCAGGCCCATCGCGCGTGCGTCGCGCTGGCGGTTCTGGGCTGGTGCTTTGCAGTACACGCGACCTATCGCTGGCGTCGACTGTTCACCGAGTCCGGCACGGCCGCGCGTCTCGCGGTCCTCGGCCTCGGGTTCGCCGTCGGCCTCGCCTATCACACCGTTCACGGCATGGTCGCCACCGGTGCCAAGTATACCAACGTCTGGTATGCCGCCATCTCGTTCCCTTGGCTGATCTGTCTCTTTGTTCAGAGCGCCGCCTACCTGCCGAGCAAGTGGCCACGACGCATCCTGCCGGCCGGCCTAGCGATCATATATGTCGCAACTGAGATCTGCGGTGTGTTCGGCGCCATGGTGCCCGAATACACCCGTCACACTTGGGGGCCGATCGCCCGTCTGCGTCTGGCCGAGATGCACCCGCCGGGCCTCGGCCCGGAACTGACGCTCCCCGCGCTGTGTCTGGAAATGGCGCTGCTTGCGTTAGGCGTCTGGATTTGGATTGCCAACACGAGAACCGCGGATCCGCACCGCCGACGATCCGGTCAAACTCCGCCCTCGGCCGATCTCCCTACCGATCCAACTCCGCGGCGATGATGTTCAGGCTTCCCAACACCGCCACCACGTCGCTGATGCTGTGCCCCACGACCAGTTTCGGAAACACCTGATAACAGATGAAACTCGGCGGCCGGCACCGCGCCCGGTAGGGACAGTTGCCGCCGTCCGATGCGAGATAGAAACCCAGTTCGCCGTTGGCCGTCTCGTTCGCGGCGTAGGCCTCGCCGATCGGTGGCTCGAAACCCCGATTGGTCATGATCGTCTCGAAGTGGTGAATCAGCCCCTCGATCGAAAAATATACCTCGCGCTTGTCGGGCAGCGTCGTCTTGTCCTCCGCCAGGACATCGACCGGCCCGGCCGGGATGTTGTCCACCAACTGCTCGACGATGTGAATCGACTGCCGCAGTTCCTCGAGGCGGACCAGATAGCGCGAATAGACGTCGCCCCCCGTGGCAATCGGCACCTTGAACGTCACGCCGCTGGAACCCCGCCCGTCCCAGTTGTCCGCGTAGCACAGATACGGCTCGTCCTTGCGCAAATCGCGCTTCACACCCGACGCACGGGCCAGCGGCCCGGTCCAACTCCAGTCGATCGCCTCGTCGTGTTCGAGCACGCCGATGCCGCGCGTCCGCTCGACAAAGATGCGGTTGCGGGTCAGCAACGACTCAAGGTCGGCCATCGCCTTTCTCAGCCGCGGCAGAAACGCCTTGATGTGCTCCGGCCACACATCCGGAATGTCGCGCATCAGCCCTCCGACCCGCGTATAGCTCGTCGTGAACCGCGCTCCGCACACCTCCTCGAACAGGTCGTAGATGACCTCGCGCTCGTTGAAGCCGTACAAAAAGGCCGTAAACGCCCCGAGGTCCAGCGCCGCCGTCCCCACGCACAACAGGTGATCTTGAATCCGCGCCAGCTCCGCAATGATCGTCCGGATGACCTTGCACCGCGGCGTCAGATCGATGCCGAACAGCGTCTCGCAGGCGTGATGCCACGCGATGTTGTTCGCCATCGGGCTGATGTAGTTCATTCGATCCGTGACGACGACGTATTGGTTGTAGTTGAGATGCTCGCCCAGCTTCTCGAACCCGCTGTGCAGATAGCCGATGTGCGGCGTGCACGCGATCACCATTTCGCCGTCCAGTTCCAGAACGAGCCGAAGGGTGGTATGCGTCGCCGGGTGCTGCGGACCAAAATTGAGCGTCCACCGGTCCCCGCCGACGTCGTCGCGCATCAACTCGGTCGGTGCAATCTCTGGTGCCGTGGCCATGGTCAGATTCCTCCAATGCCCGATCCGGTCCACGCACCGAACCCGGACCCACCCGAAACGCCATACGCAGGACCGGGCGAGGGCATAGCGGCTCTCATCGTAATCATCCCCGCCCTTTCTGCAACCCGGGCAGGCTCAACTGTGCGGGCGACGGGGAAGGAGAAGGGGATCGCGTTCCGGCGCGTAGGGTCAGTTGTGCGGACCGCGACGCCTTCAAGAATCGCCGTCCCGGGTCGGTAAATCGTGTGGGTCGGCCTCGGCAGCGACCTCGGGAGAAGCGGCCGCCGGCTTCACCTCGACCGCCGGCTGCCCATCAGTCATCTCGACGACGGTGCGGCACCGGTCACCATCAACATAGGTCCAGAACGACGCGTACTCCGCGCCGGCCAGCTCGCACCGCACGATCGCGCCGGCGAATCGCCCCAACACCAGAACGACCGTCTTGTCGGCGTGGTCCTTGACGATCTTCATCACGGCAGTCGAGAGTCGTCGCGCCGCGTCGCCAACCGACTCGCCTTTCGGCGGCGTGACCGACAGCGGATCGTTTCGCCACTGCCGGTAGACCTTGCCGAATCGCTCGCGAAACTCCGCTGCGGTCAGCCCCTCCCAATGTCCCAAGTCCATCTCGCGGAGGTTTTTCCACGACCGCAGCTTCCGTCGGACCTCGTGGGCGATGAGGGTGCCGGTCTGGCGCGTGGCCTCTTCCGGCCCTGATAGCACCGCTGCAGGGGTCGCCTGGGCCAGTTCCTGACCATCGGCGACGGCCTCACAGTGACCGGTCTCATTGAGAGGCAAGTCCGTGTCGCC
>CAYQDV010000064.1:10902-14803 GCA_964416295.1 uncultured Planctomycetaceae bacterium | reverse complement strand
CCCGGCTACATTGTAAGTCGATCGGCCGTGTTCCGCATTTGCAACCCGTGGACCAGCGTCGCACCGCCTCGTATCGCGGCCGCCACGTGTACCGCCTCTGTCATCTGCTCGATATTGGACCCCTTCTCCAAGGCCGCCTGCGTGTACGCGTCGATGCAATAGGGACACTGCACGGCATGTGCCACCGCCAGCGCGATCAGGGCCTTCTCTCGCTCGCTCAAGGCCCCTTCCTCGAAAACCGCTCCGTAATACCGCTGAAACGTCTCCCACAACGCCGGCGCATCCTCGCCCATTTCGGAAAACCGCCCCAGATCACCGGATTCGTAGTACGCACTCATTCCGTCGTCTCCCGTTCATCCTCTGTACACGCTCTGAGCCTGTACACACTCTGAGCCGCCGGATTCATCCGGCGCCTCGAAATCGCCCGGGCTGCCCGGCACATTGACCTGCGCCCCTCAATCGGCAATAATCCAGCATTGTAGTGAGCCTGTCATACCCTCTTTCCTCGGGAGGTGTCCCATGTTCCGAACTACCCTGATGTTTTCGACCTTGGTCTGTCTTCTCGGAATCGGCGCGGCCCGCGCCGATGACGACGAGTTCTCGCAACTTCAGGAGACCTATGACAAGGCCTTCGAGACCTTCATGGAGAACACCGAAAAAACCGGCGAGTACGACGCGGAACACCACCCGGCGATCGAATTCGCCGCCCGGTTCCGCGCCTACGCCGAGAAGCATGTCGGCACGCCCCACGCCGTTCCCGCCCTGATCTGGATCCTCAAGAACGGCCGATCCTCTTCAATCGATTTTGCCAAGGCGATGAAGAGCGTCGGCTGGGCCATGGAGCGCCTCGCCGCCGATCACGCTGCCGATCCGAAGATTGCCGATGTCCTTCCGAGCCTGCAGTATCTCGGCTGGTCTGTCGGCGAAGACAAGATGATGGACTTCTACGAGAAGGTCATCAAGACGAACCCGGAGCCGACCGCCAAGGCCGTGGCGACGTTTAACATGGCATATACGCTCTACACGAGCGAGTCCTCCAGCCTGTTCGGCCTGCTGAAATCCAAGGCGAAGAACAAGAAGCGAAAGCAGCGCGCCGGAAAGCTCTTCCGTGAACTCATCCATGATTATCCCAAACTTTCGGTCGCCCGCCGTGCCGAGGGCTTCATCTACGAGATCGAACACCTCCAGATCGGCATGAAGGCACCGGACATCGTCGGAAAGGACGTCGACGGAAAGGAGATTCGGCTCTCGCAGTTTCACGGACAGGTGGTCGTGCTGGACTTCTGGGGGTTCTGGTGAGGCCCCTGTCGCGCGATGCTCCCGCACGAGCGTGAAATGGTCAAACACCTCAAAGGCCAACCATTCACGCTCTTGGGCATCAACAGCGACGCGAGCCGGTCGGCTCTGAGGAAGATCATCAAGGACGAGAAAGTCACCTGGCCCACGATCTACGGCGGTCCCCCCGGCAAGAACGAGATCGCCAAACAGTGGAACGTCACGGGCTGGCCCACCATCTACGTCCTCGATCACGAAGGCATCATCCGTGAAAAAGGGCCGCGCGATGACGCCCTCGAAAAAGCGGTCAAGAAGCTGCTCAAGAAGGTTCCGAGCGAGCGTTCGGCCAAAGCAGGCTGAGGCGACGACTGGTGGACAACAGCCTGCCAATCCCCGCCGCGGGTCAAGCGCGGGTGCCACTGGCGGCTTGTCCGCCTGTGCTCCGCTACGCCTCATCGACGGGGGAGCATCGGCGTCCCGCCAGTGCATCTCCTCTGACAACGCCTGGGCGATCTTGCCCACACATCGCGTCCATCCAAGCGTGCTCGGCGCGTCACCCCGTGTGCGAATACAGCAGTGCCGCCCGCTCCATGGCCTTGGTGCGAGAGGGTCCGCCGGGCGTCTGAACACCGAGGGCGTCGCGGACCGCCGCCGCGATGCCGGCGCTGTCGATGCCACACTCGGCAAGCTGACCGCTACGCGAACCGTGGGCGATGAATCGATCCGGCGGGATGCCCAACCGCGTTACCATCGAGGCGTTCAACCCCATCGCCTGAGCCGACTCGAGCACGGCCGAACCGAACCCCGCGGCCATCGAGTGGTCCTCGACCGTCAGGATCGGCCCTCCTCGCGTCAGGGCGTCGGCCACCATCTCGCCGTCGACCGGCTTGGCAAAACGGGCGTTCACGACCCGGACGTGAATGTCGTCGGCACGCAGAAGCTCGGAGGCGTCGAGAGCGCTTCGGCAGGTCGCCCCATAGGCCATGATGGTCGCATCCGTACCGTCACACAGCAGTCGCGATCGGCCGATCTCAAACGAGGCGGCGATCTCGCCCGCAACCGGCTCCGGCACGCAGTCTCGTGGATAACGGATTGCGCATGGTCGGTTCAGGCGGATCGCCAGCCGGAGCGCCGCCCGAATCTCCGGCTCGTCGGCCGGCGCCATCAGGACCATGTTCGGCATCCCACGCAGATAGGCGAGGTCGAGGAACCCATGATGCACCGCGCCATCACCGCCGACCAGTCCGGCCCGATCCAGGCAGAAAACGACCGGCAGACCCTGCAGAACCACCTCCTGAAACACCTGATCGAACGCCCGCTGCAGGAACGTCGAATAGATCGCCACCACCGGTCGCATTCCCGCCTTGCACATCCCCGCGGCGATCGCCACCGTGGCGCTTTCGGCAATCCCGCCGTCGAGATATCGCTTCGGAAACCGCCGGGCAAACTTGTTCAATCCGGTCCCATCCGGCATCGCGGCCGTCACGGCGACCACGCGCTGGTCCTTGTCCGCCAGCTCGATCATCGCATCGGCGAAGGCCGCCGTGAAACTACGGCCACCCGTCTGGATCTCGACGCGGCAGCCCTCGACCTTGAATGGCCTGGGGCTGTGAAACTTCGTCGGCTCCGCCATGGCCCATTCCGCGCCCCGGCCCTTCTCGGTATGGACATGCAGCAGGACCGGATGATCGACATTTCGCAGCGTCCGCATCAGTTCGATCAGTCGCTCTAGATCGTGCCCGTCGGTCGGCCCCACATAGACAAAGCCGAGTTGCTCAAAAATCTGATGCGGCGAAAGCGTCGCCTTCAACCCCTCTTTCAGGTGGTCCAACGCGTCGAAGGCGGCCTTGCCGAGCACGGGCACCTGCGGCAGGCGCCGCTTGACCCGTTTTTTTAGTTGTCCGTACACGGGGCTGATCCGGAACTTCGCCAGGTATTCCGCCATGCCGCCTTGTGTGGGCGCAATGCCCATCGAGTTGTCGTTTAAGACGACCAGCAGTTGGCGCCGCAGCGTCCCCGCCTGATTCAGACCCTCGAACGCCACGCCGTTGACGATGCTCGCGTCCCCAACCAGGGCCGCCACGCACCGCCGATCCCCCAACGCCTGCAGGCCCCGCGCTACCCCCGTCGCCGCCGCGATCGACGTCCCCGCGTGACCGACGCTGAACAGGTCATACTCGCTCTCAGCCGGATCCGGAAAGCCGCTGATGCCGCCGGCCTGGCGGAGCGTGTCGAAGCGGGCGTTACGGCCCGTCAGCAGCTTGTGGACATAGGCCTGGTGGCCAACGTCCCACAGCAGGCGGTCGCGGCTGAAGTCGAAGACGTAGTGCAACGCCATCGTCAGCTCGACGACACCGAGGTTGCTGGCCAGATGTCCCCCGTTTCGCCCCACGACCTCGATGATTCGCTCGCGAATCTCCCGGGCCAGTTGCAACAACTGCTCCATCGAAAGCGATCGCATGTCTGCCGGTGACTGAATCCTCGATAGTATCTTGCCCATGCTTTTGTCCGTCTGAATCGGTCATCCCGGCCCGTGCGGCGCGACGCGCCCCATCACGCCTCGCGCTGCACGACAAACTGCGCCAACGCGCTCAGCCGACAGGCCCTCGCCCCGAACGGCGAAAGC